>NZ_JBQKGQ010000004.1:0-195145 GCF_052118705.1 Agathobacter sp. LCP21S3_B2
ATAGTGGTCTTTTTCTATTCACTAAATAGGTGAAAAGCAATATTCAATTAAAATACAGTAACTGCGCGGAATTCAGCTGCTGATGCTGTTATTCCGTGAATAATTCAGGTTAAATGTGATAATTTATTAATAGATGCTACCGGCATGAAAGCAATATTTGTCGAATTGAAGGGAACTGATTTGGCACATGCGTTGCAGCAAATAAACCAAACAATTGATATGATGAGAGATGATATTCCTAATTGTACTAAATATGCGAGAATTGTTACATCAAACAGAACGAATGTGCCAAATATAAGAGCAAATCCTGAATACATAAAGCTTTATAAAAAGGCAAATGTCAAGGTGTCGGCAAATTTGATAGAAGAGAAAATTAGCAGTTTATAAATTTGAGGACATAACATGCAAACCAACACCACCCGAGATAAAACAATTGATTTCATAAAGGGCATCCTTATTTTATTTGTGATTTTAGGTCACACTACATTGGGCCTGACAGACATGTATTCATTTGATGATACAATGAATGGTATCACAAATGTCATATACAGCTTTCATATGCCTTGCTTCATCGCAGTCTCGGGCTTCTTATACAGGGAATATGTAAGGAATGCTTCACAAGGTATTTCTAGCCGGATAGGTCATAAATCATTTAATATCCTGCTGCCTTATGTGATGATTTCAGTTATTTACTGGATGATTAAATTTGCACTTTCAAATTTGTTAAGGGAGCCGCTCAGTGTTAGCAGCCTGATAAGCATACCATGGAAGCCTATAGAGATTTTTTGGTACTTATATGCACTGTTTCTCATATATTGTGTGGCGTATATGGCTGATTATGTGTTTGCGAGACTTCTGCCACATTTTAAGAATAAAATGGAGCTTTTATTTGTGCTGTTTTTTATAATTGCTTTGACATCCTATGGCAGATTTCACTATGTGGGCTTTAACTACATAGCCTGCTTTCAGATGTACTTTTATCTGGGATGCCTGATTAAGAAGTGGCTTGATAAACTGGATAATAGATATGCTGTGTTGAGCGGTCTACCGCCTGTATAGTGACAGTATTTATATTTGCAGTAAGCTATTTTTTATCAGGGTATTGTGATTTCCCTAAATGGTTACAGACTATCGGCCGTGGCAGCATGCCGTTTTATGCGATGCATGTGATATTTGTAGGTGGAATCAGGATTATATTGGACAGGGCTGGTATAACCAATATGGCACTGCAGTGTATATGTGGATTTGCAGGAAGCACTGCTATATGCTGGATTTTGTTTGAATGTATTATAAAGAAAATCAGATTAATCAATTTTATATTCTACCCAGGTAAACAGCTTCATATCAGAAAATGACAAATAGGAATCAGGGTGTTGTTTTTTAACACTAATCCGATATACTATATAGTGCTTGTTGAAGAAAAATATCAAAATGAATAGTTTTAATAGAAAAGGAAACACCATGAAATTTATTAAAATCTCTGCATTTGCAATAGTCCTCCTATTGCTCGTGCAAATAGTATCAAAGGCATTTATTGCCATTGACAGCAGCGATATCGAAAATATATATGGTTTTTATGCAGAGCCAAAGAACAGTCTTGATATGGTCATGATTGGACCAAGCGAGGTATACACGGGCTATGCGCCGGCTCTGGCATGGGAGGAGTATGGCCTTAAGTCATGCAATCTTTCAATAGGAGCTGTGCCATGCAATATGTACAAGTCCATCGTCACGGAGATTGTGAAGAGACAGAAGCCGAAGCTTCTTGTGATCAGTGCTGCAGCATTTAGTCAGGGCAATTGGAATCTGACTGATGAGGTTTATCTGAGAAAGTGGATTGACAATATGCCTATGTCACAGAACAAGCTTGACACGGTAAAGACTATTCCCCAAAATATCAATAAGGATGATGAAAAGGTGAAGGATAACATATCGGATACCCTTTATTTTCCATTGGAGAAGTATCATGGCAACTGGAAGGACCCTGAGGCGGTGTATACCTCATTTGTCACTCGTGCCTATATGAGGCTCAGTGGTGGAGGTTATCTGAAGGGCTTTTATTCAAAAACAGGCATCACCGGAGGCCGTGACAATCTGGCAAATATCGGACAGCCCACTAAAGAAGCCTATGTGCTGACTGATGAGTGCAGGGAATATCTTAAGGAGCTGCTTTCGTACTGCAATAAGCTTGGCATAGAGCATGTGCTGTTGCTGCAGCCACCTCATGAGACACAGGCAGCTGATAAGTCAGGACTTGAGAAGATTGAAAGTATAACGAGGGAGTATGGGTACGATTTTCTTGATCTAAGTACTGATTATGAGAGCATTGCAGGGATAGATGATTCCCATGACTTCGCTGATTTTGAGCACCTGAATGCCTATGGTGCTCAAAAGCTTACGTCATATATTGGCAATATGGCTGTGAATCAATATGGTATAAAGTCTGATACGGCAAAATCAGAGCTTTCAAGATGGAAAAAGTCTGTGAAGAGGACTAAAAAAGCTCTGAAAATGGCAAGAGAATATACTGACAGAGGAGTGGCACAAGTGGTTGGTGAGTATGAGACTGCCAAATAAGTGAAGCTGCCGGGTAATCAATCGCTGCATAATGGTATTATTTAGTGACGTTTGATACGGGATTTAATGAGCCTTATGCCTTCCAACACCATCTCATCACGCATCAGTACAAGCAGCACCATATAGACTATAAATCCGGTCACAATCATAATCATTGTGTGCATGAAGCTGACTGACAGCCTTACATCCATGAGAAACAGTACTATAAGCATACAGACTGCTGATATGAGATATTTCCACGATAGAGAAAATATTTTTGGTATACTGAGCTCATTTCGTATGAAGTAAAGCTGTACAGCAGTTATTATTACCTCCGAGATGACAGAGGCTATGGCTGCACCGTATGAATAGAGCTGATGTATGAGAATCATATTCATGACAAAATTGGCTGCGGCTCCGATACATACTGAGCGTGTCAGCAGGCTTTCACGCTTGGTAGTTACCAGATACTGTATACCGATTACATTGCTTAAGCCTATAATCGGCAACAGTGTAGCCATTATCATGATGAGATATGGCACCTTTTCATATCCCGGACCGAAAAACCATGGCGAGAAATTGCGTGCGATGCCTATCAGGCCAAAGCACAGAGCAAGACCTATAAACCAGACGAATTGAAAGCTCTTATAAAGGAGAGCTTTTACTTCGTCTTTTTTATTTTCACTGAAGGCTCTTCCTATTCTTGGAAGCATCACAGTACCGAGTGAGGTTACGAGCATGAGGACCATTTTGGATATCTTGTTGGCCTGCTCATAGTAGCCGTTTTCTGTCATGCTGCCGGTTAGGTTGTTGAGCATGGTTTTGTCAAGCGCTGTGTATATGGTTGTCGCTATAGTAGGTACAAAGAGCGTGAGAGTAGCCCTTAGATGAGAGAATGGCTTAAGCTCCTTAAGATTTGGTCTGTCGACATATTGAGGTAGGTAAAACCAGATGGATATATTGGCAAAAAGCTCTAAAAGGCATACTCCTGCCACATATATGAGCAGATCACTCTCTGAGCGCACGGCGATGAAGATAAAAGCAATGTTTATGATTTTAAAAATCACGTTTCGACCGACTATTTTGCCAAATTCCTCAAGTCCCTGAAACAGCCAGGAGATATCAGAAGCAACTGATATCAGGTACACGGCTTCAATCAACAGCAGGTGCTTTTTGAGCGGTGAGTGTGGAAATGCAAGTGTGAATACCATATATGCGCACAGACACACAATCACGCTGATAACGGATAGAAGCTCTATCTCCCAGAAGGTTTTGGTGCGTTTGGCTCTGTCCTTTTGCAGGTATGCTATTTCCCTGTTTCCGTAGTTTACAGTGCCAAGTGCGGCAAACATGATAAAGTATGATACCAGCGAGTAGGTATAGCTGTAGGCACCTATTCCGTCTGCCTTAAGCACCCTCGAGAGGTACGGCGCGGTGATGAGCGGTGTGATCAGTGTGAGTATCTGGTAACTCACATTATATATGTAGTTTAGTTTTATACTCTTGTTTTTTTGTGTTTTATTTTTCATGCAGATATCATATCACATATTGACTTATTTTGGCTATGCAGTTATTATATAAAAATCGCAAATTAACATTACTATCAACTTACACGTATAAATTACGACAGGGGAATAAAGCCTGTCACATAGGTGGAGAAATGGATAATATTATAATACGAAACAGGAAAGAGGAGTTTAAGGAGCTTGTTTTATACACGTTTTTTGGCAATATGACCTTTGTGATCAGCATAGGCTCATATGCCATTTTTAATGTGATTTTTGGAATCAATGAGCTGATTGCAAATGCACTGGCATGGGTGTTTGCTGTACTTTTTTCATATGTTACCAACAAGAAGTGGGTGTTTAAGGTTGCCACGCCGACAAAGACGGCGTTTTTAGTACAGATGTTTGCTTTTTTCAGCGGAAGATTTATTACGCTTGTCATTGAAGAGACTATTATCTTTGTATTTATCACTGTTTTGGCATATCCGAGCATGTGGGTGAAGCTGGCTGCACAGGTGGTGGTTGTTGTGCTCAACTATGTGATAAGCAAGCTATTTGTTTTTAAAAATCGCTAGGTGTGGTATATTTAATAAAATTATAAGAACTATAATAGTGTGTGTATGGTATAATAAAACGTAAATTTATTTGAACTCAGTTTAATTAAATGCAGTTTATGAGAAGTTGATTTACATAGGGATATAGAAGCTGCTTTTTGCAGTGTGGGACAGAAGGAGAAAATCCTATATGAGTAATAGACTTGACATGAAAAAAGATACAAATAATCGAAAAGACAAAACAAAATACGATGGTCCGGAGAAGCCGGACGCATACATGGGCAATGACAAGCAATGGGTTTTCAGGGCATTGGTTCTTGCTTTTGTTGATATGTGTATTATTGCAATCTCATTCTTTTTCGCTTTGATGATCAGGTTTGAGTTTTCATATTCACATATTCCGCTTTCATTTCTTGAGGGCTATCTGCACATTGTGCCATTGTTTATGGTGATTTCACTTGTGGTGTTTTATATTTTCAGGCTTTACCACAGTATATGGCGCTTTGCGAGCATCAACGAGTTTATGCATATTATTGGTGCCTTTCTGGTGCTTACAGTTGTGAGCGTTATCATTCATGAGGTTTATGAGATCAAGATGCCGTATGCATTCTGGATTATCGGACTGATGCTCAGCTTTGCACTGTGCACAGCGTGCCGTTTTGCGTACAGATTTATCAGAACCGGTCAGAAGATGCTTGAGCAGAGAGGCTCCGCAAACGGTGATGAGAAGGTCATGATTATAGGAGCCGGAAATGCGGGCAGGATGCTTATCAGGGAGCTTATCATGAGCTCACATCTGCACACAAAGGCCTGCTGCATCATAGATGACAATCCGGCGAAGCTGGGGCGCTTTATAGACGGCGTGCCTATTGTCGGCAACCGAAATGATATTCCTGAGATGGTTGAGAAGTATGATATTACAAAGATTGTGTATGCTGTCCCATCCACATCAGGTAAGGACAGGAAGGATATACTCAATATTTGTAAGGACACAGGCTGTGATGTGTCTGTGGTTCCGGGAATCTATCAGATGGTGGACGGAAGAGTGTCGGTTTCCAATCTGCGTCCGGTAAGCATTGAGGATTTGCTTGGAAGAGATCCGGTTGTTGTGGATAATGACGGTATTCATTCATTTTTACAGGGCAAGGTGGTCATGGTCACAGGTGGCGGTGGCTCAATCGGTAGTGAGCTTTGCCGTCAGATAGCCAGGGAGGATCCTAAGCTTCTTATCATTTTTGATATTTACGAGAATAATGCATACGATATACAGCAGGAGCTGAAGCGCAAATATCCTTATGTAAGGGTGGAGACGCTGATTGGCTCGGTGCGCAATACTAACAGGCTGCACTATGTATTCCAGACATATCATCCGGAGATTATTTATCATGCGGCAGCACATAAGCATGTACCGCTGATGGAGGAAAGCCCGAATGAGGCAATAAAAAACAATGTGCTTGGCACATTAAAGCTCTCAAGGATTGCAGCTGAGTACCATGTGAAGAAGTTCGTGCTTATCTCTACGGATAAGGCGGTTAATCCGACCAATATCATGGGGGCATCAAAGCGTCTGTGTGAGATGGTTATACAGATGATGAACAGGCAGACAGAGACTGATTTTGTAGCGGTACGTTTTGGAAACGTGCTTGGCAGCAATGGTAGTGTTATACCGCTGTTTAAGAAGCAGATAGAGGATGGCGGTCCTGTTACGGTGACGGACAAGCGTATTATCAGGTATTTTATGACAATTCCGGAGGCCGTGGCGCTTGTGCTGCAGGCAGGGCTCTATGCTCACGGAGGAGAGATTTTCGTGCTCGACATGGGCGAGCCGGTCAAGATTGATGATATGGCAAGAAACCTTATCAGGCTTTCAGGACTGGAGCCGGATGTGGATATTCAGATTGTATACACAGGCCTGCGTCCGGGCGAGAAGCTATACGAGGAGATGCTGATGAGCGAGGAAGGCCTCAAGGAGACTCCGAACAAGCTGATTCATGTTGGTGAGCCTATTGAGATGGATGATGAGCTCTTTGAGAAGCAGCTTGAGATGCTCGAGAAGGCATGCACCTCAGAAGCAAAGGATATCAAGCAGATAGTGGCCTCTGTGGTAAAGACATATCATCCGGACCTGGAGGACTAAATATCTTTTGAAGCTCATAATATAGACTGTAAAAGCCGGATGTTTGGCATATTTCATGTCGGAAGCGAGGAACATAACTATGGAAAAGAGACAGATTTCATTTTCACCACCTGATATAACAGAGGCAGAGGTGTCAGCTGTTGCTGATGCGC
Organism: Agathobacter sp. LCP21S3_B2; assembly: GCF_052118705.1. Lineage (NCBI taxonomy): Bacteria > Bacillati > Bacillota > Clostridia > Lachnospirales > Lachnospiraceae > Agathobacter > Agathobacter sp. LCP21S3_B2. The sequence goes on from NZ_JBQKGQ010000004.1 coordinate 6,905, forward strand.
TGCGAAGCGGTTGGATTACAACAGGTCCAAGAACCAAGGAGTTTGAGAAGAGGATTGCTAAGCTATGTGTTACGGATAAGGCTGTGGCTCTGGGCTCTGCTACTGCGTGTCTTGAGTCGATACTCAGATTTCTGGGAATAGGTGCAGGGGATGAGGTCATCACGAGCGCATACACATATACTGCATCTGCAAGCCCTGCTGTGCATGTAGGTGCAGCTCTTAAGTTTATAGACGTAGCACCTGATTCATTTGAGATGGATTACGATGCCATGGAAGCCGCTATTACAGAAAAGACAAAGGTTATTGTGCCGGTTGATATTGCAGGTGTGCCTTGTGACTATGACAGGATTTTTGACATTGTGGAGAGAAAGAAGGCTCTTTTTCATCCGTCAAATGATGTGCAGAGGGCAATCGGACATGTGATTGTGGCGGCTGACTCAGCTCATGCTTTTGGTGCTTCTTACATGAGAGCAGGTGAGCGGATTATGTGTGGCAATGTAGCTGATTTTACAAGCTTTTCATTCCATGCGGTCAAGAATCTGACCACCGCAGAGGGAGGAGCACTCACCTGGAGACCTATAGAGGGCTTTGATGACGAGTATATCTACAAGCAGTTTATGCTGCTTTCACTCCACGGACAGACAAAGGATGCTTTGCACAAGAATGGTCTGGGCAACTGGGAGTATGATATTGTGGCTCCTTCGTATAAGTGCAATATGACTGATATCCAGGCTGCTATTGGTCTGGTACAGCTTGACAGATATGAGGGGCTTCTCAAGAGGCGACGTGATATTATAGAGTGCTATGACGAGGCATTTGAGCCGCTTGGTCTCTTGACTGTGCCTCATTTTACAGACAGGCATATATCGAGCGGGCATTTGTATCTGCTTCGCATACCGGGCATCGGTGTGGAAAGGCGTAATGAGCTTATAGTGCAGATGGCGGAGCGAGGTATCGCCACAAATGTGCATTACAAGCCGCTTCCGATGATGACAGCATATAAGAATATGGGCTTTGACATAGCTGATTTTCCAAATGCTTATAATCAGTATGAGAATGAGATTACACTTCCTCTCAACACAAAGCTTAGCGATGAGGATGTGGAGTATATAATTAATAATTTATTGGAGATTTTACATGAGTAGATGGAGAACATGGGGAGAGATTCCTACATTCATGAAAAATGATTTTACACTTAAATATTACAGGCATCTGAGCAGAAAGAGGACAAGCATGGTATTCAAACGCTTTTTTGATGTGATTATGTCCGCTGTTCTTCTTGTGCTGCTTTCGCCTGTTATACTGGTCCTTGCTGTCTGGATAAAGGTAGATAGCAGAGGACCTGTTTTTTTCAGACAGGAGCGCATCACGCAGTATGGCAGGAAGTTTCGCATATTCAAGTTTAGAACTATGGTTAATGACGCTGACAAAAAGGGTTCACTCGTGACTGTCGGTGGGGATTCAAGAATCACAAGAGTCGGTGCTGTCATCAGAAAGTACAGGCTTGATGAGATCCCGCAGCTTATAAATGTGCTATGTGGTGATATGAGCTTTGTTGGCACAAGACCAGAGGTGGAGAAGTATGTCATGGCATATACACCAGCGATGATGGCGACACTTCTGATGCCTGCCGGAATCACAAGTGAGGCAAGCATCAGGTATAAGGATGAGGACAGGCTTCTTGAGGCTTCTGATGATGTGGATTACACATATATCCACAAGGTGCTGCCGGGCAAGATGAGGTACAATCTTAAGTATCTTAAGAGATTTTCACTGATAAATGATATCAGACTGTGCATAGAGACTGTGCTTGCGGTAATACATTAGTCTGCTTGTCTGGGAGGATGATATTTATGGATAAAGTCAAATTTTCAGTCTTACTGTCAATTTATTACAAGGAAAAGCCTGAGTATTTCAGGGAGTGTATGGAAAGCATATATTCACAGACTGTTTTACCGGACGAGATAGTGCTGGTGGAGGATGGCCGGCTGACAGATGAGCTTTATGAGGCAATCAGAGATTATGAATGCAGGCATTCGGAAATAAATTTTGTTACTGTAAAGCTTGAAAAAAACAGCGGGCTCGGTCTTGCGCTTGCTGAAGGCATAAAGCATTGCTCTAATGAGCTTGTGGCCAGAATGGATACGGATGATATATGTGTGCCTGACCGGTTTGAGAGACAGCTGAATGCTTTTTCGGAAAATCCGGGGCTTGATATCATAGGCGGCTACATCAGCGAGTTTTCCGATGATATGCATAATATTATATCAGAGAGGACAGTGCCTCTTGGAAATTATGTGATAAAGCAGTATCAGAGAAAGCGTGATGCGGTCAATCACATGACTGTGATGTACAAAAGGTCTGCGGTGCTTGCCGCGGGCAATTATCAGGACTGTCTGCTTATGGAGGATTCTCTTCTTTGGGCGAATATGATCAGAAATCACTGTCGTATGGCAAATATAGGTGAGACTCTTGTGTATGCCAGAACCGGTGATAATATGCTGAAGAGGCGTGGCGGCTTTGATTATTTCCTTAAATACAAGGCAGGAAGAAAGCGTATTTTAAAGACAGGGACCATAAGTGCGGCCGATTATTTTGTTACGGTTGCGGCACAGTTTGTTGTCTGTATGATGCCACTTTGGATGAGGAGCCTGGTGTTTAAAAAAATATTAAGGAACAAAAACTTTTCAAATGCACGTTAATGTGGTAAAATCGGTATGGTTAACATTAATAGGCTTATTACTAGCAGACATAGGAGGTTAATATAAATGGAATTTAGAGCGGAATACGAGAAATGGTGTACAGACCCATATTTTGATGAGGCTACAAAGGCAGAGCTTAAGGCTATCGCAGGTGATGATAAGGAGATAGAGGACAGATTCTATCGCACACTTGAGTTTGGTACAGCAGGTCTTCGTGGTGTAATAGGAGCCGGCACCAACAGGATGAATATATACACAGTTCGTCAGGCTACACAGGGACTGGCAAATTACATACTTTCACAGGGAGAGGACGCAGTAAAGAGAGGTGTTGCAATCGCACATGACTCACGTAATATGCATGATGAGTTCACAGATGCCACAGCTCTCTGTCTTGCAGCTAACGGAATCAAGACATATGTATTCCCACAGCTCGCACCTGTTCCGGAGCTTTCATACGCAGTAAGGACACTCGGCACGATAGCCGGTGTTGTTATCACAGCAAGCCACAATCCTCGTGAGTACAATGGATACAAGGTATACTGGGAGGATGGTGCACAGGTTACTCCACCTCACGATACAAGCATCATGGCTGAGGTGGCAAAGGTTACATCGTTTGATCAGGTAAAGACTATGGACAAGGCTGCTGCTATTGAGGCAGGTCTTTACAATGTCATCTCTGATGAGGTTGAGGAGGGATATTTCGGAGAGCTACGCAAGCTTTCTATCCATCCGGAGATTATCAAGGCTATGGCAAAGGATATCAAGATTGTTTACACACCACTCCATGGCACAGGTCTTCGCCCTGTACAGAGAGTGCTTAAGGATATGGGCTTTGAGAATGTATACATTGAGCCAAGCCAGGCAGTGCCTGATGGCAATTTCCCTACATGTCCTTATCCAAATCCTGAGAATCCTGATGCATGGAAGCTTGCACTTGAGCTGGCAAAGGAAAAGGATGCTGATATCGTTTTAGCAACTGACCCTGATGCCGACAGACTCGGTGTATACTGCAAGGATACAAAGACAGGTGAATATGTGACATTTACAGGAAATATGTCAGCTATGCTTATCGGTGAGTATATTTTAAGCCAGAAGAGTGCCAATGGTACTCTGCCTGAGAATCCTGCATTTGTTGAGTCAATTGTTTCTACAGATATGGGAAAGGCAATTGCGGCAGCATATGGTGTAAAGCATATCGAGGTTCTCACAGGCTTCAAGTATATCGGAGAGCAGATGCTCAAATTTGAAAAGACCGGCTGCAACAACTATGTATTTGGTATGGAGGAGAGCTACGGATGTCTGCCTGGCACATATGCAAGGGATAAGGATGCTCCTGCAGCAGTTTGCATGTTGTGTGAGGTGGCTGCTTTCTACAAGTCACAGGGCAAGACGCTCTGGGATGGCATGGTTGACATGTACGAGAAGTATGGCTACTACAGAGAGGGTATTTCCACACTGACTTTAAAGGGCATTGATGGTGCCGCACAGATAAATGAGATTATGACAAAGGCACGTGCCGCTGAGCCAAAGAAGTTTGGTGATTATCAGGTGATTGCTATCCGTGATTACAAGAATGACACAAGAAAAGATATGACAACAGGAAAGGTTGAGCCGACAGGTCTTCCTTCTTCCAATGTACTTTACTACGAACTTAACGATAACGCTTGGTGCTGCGTACGCCCTTCTGGTACAGAGCCTAAGATTAAATTCTATTTCGGAGTCAAAGGAGTGTCTCTTGAAGATTCACAGGCTAAGCTTGATGCTTTGTCAGCTGAGGTTCTCGGACAGTTTGAATAAAGACTATGATGAAAATATACATTTGCCCGGATTGTGGCTGGATACGGATGGTTTCAAGAAGGAAAGAGGTTGAATGCTTCAAGTGTGGCAGGCCGCAGATGCGTCTGACGAATCTGGAGTTTGGAAAATATACCAATATGTCAGAGAAGGAGCGTCAGGACTACGCAGACGCGTGGCTTTACATTCATAGGAAAAAGGAAAAATAACATGGCAAAAAAGAGAAGAAGAAAAAAGAAAAAAAGTGCGCGTAAGAAGCTGATACTCTTTGTGTTTGAAGTTTTACTATTGATAATTGTATTGGTTGTAGTGTGGGCTTACAATAAGACGCTTGGACAGGTAAAGTATGAAAAAGGGCTTACAAACAGTGAAGCTGGAATAAATGAAGATATTGATGAGGATGTACTTGCTAATATGCATGGATATCTGAATGTTGCATTGTTTGGTCTTGATAATAGAAGCAATGGTTCATACAATGAGGGACATTCCGATTGTATCATGATCGCTAGTCTGAATTATGATACTAAGGAGGTTCAGCTTGTTTCTGTCTACAGAGATACCTATCTTCCGATAGGAAACGGAAAATATGCCAAGGCTAATGCTGCATATGCAAATGGTGGTGCGAGAAGGGCAGTAGCCATGCTTAATTCAAATTTGGATTTGAATATTACTAAATATGTATGTGTGGACTGGAAGGCTCTTGTAGATGCCATAGATGATATCGGTGGTCTTGATCTTGAGATTACGAAGGCAGAGATGGAGGAAATCAATTTTCTGATTCCGGAGGTTGATTATACTACAGGATATAATACTCCTTATCTTGAGGATGATGGCATGCAGCATCTTGATGGAACTCAGGCTACGTGCTATGCACGTATCAGAAACACCTCCGGTGATGATTTCTTAAGGGCATCCCGTCAGAGAATTGTGCTTCAGGCTATGCTTGACAAGGCTAAACAGTCAGACTTAGGTTCGCTCACAGAGATGTGTAAGGATATTATGAGTCAGATAAGTACAAACTTTACAGCAGCAGAGATTGTGCAATATGCAACAGCTGTTACAAAATATCAGATGAAGGAGACAACAGGCTTCCCATTTGAGCTGACTACAATGAATCTGTCAACTACTGGCGATACCGTAATTCCTATAGATTTGGCACAGAATGTTTCTGAGCTTCATCAGTTCCTGTTTAATGAGACTGATTATCAGCCGACAGATACCGTTCAGACAGTAAGTGATAAGATTGCTAAAAAGACAGGTGTTACATCTAAGACTTCAGCATTTGATCTCACGCAGTACAATGATACTGTTGGCTCTGATGGAACTGAAGGGGCAAAGAAAAAGAATAAGGACAAGCAGGATGCCCTAAAGAAGAGTCAGTCAGAATCTGAAAATGATTCGACAACAAAATCATCATCCGATGATTCAGATGAGTAATTACCTGAAGTCAGTTATGAAGGTGTTATAAGGCATAAGATATACTAATTAAGCTTTATAAAGACAATATTTATATGGACAATATATCAGGGACCGGTCATTAGATTGGTCCCGCATACTTTAATATGGCTGATACAATTAATATATCAATAAAGTAATATTGCAATAACTGGTCTGTATGGTTACTAATAATCTATAGTTGATTAATGATTAAACATTAATTATCAATTATATTACAAGAACAAGGGAGAAATTTATGAAATCAGAAATCAAAGAAAAAATCACAGCAACAAACCAGAAATACTTAAAGAAATTTTTAACACAGGAAGCACCGGCAAAGCTTGAGTCACAGCTTGAGCACATGGATTGGTCATACCTTGATATGATTCACAACAAGGAGCAGCAGCGAGGTACATTCTCACCACTTGCAGCTATGGAGCTTTCAGAGATAGAGGCTAATAAGGATAAATATCTTGCAACAGGTCTTGATGCGGTCAAGAATGGCAAGGTCGGTGCAATTCTTCTTGCAGGTGGACAGGGCACACGTCTTGGTTTTGACAAGGCTAAGGGCATGTTTAATATCGGAAAGACAAAGGAGCTCTACATTTTCGAGCAGCTTATCGCAAACCTTATGAAGGTTACAAATCAGGCCGGTACATGGGTGCCGCTGTATGTCATGACAAGCGAGATAAATGATGGCATGACAAGAGAGTTTTTTGCAGAGCACGACTATTTTGGATACAATAAGGACTATGTGAAGTTTTTCGTTCAGGAGATGGTTCCGGCAGTTGATTTTGACGGCAATCTGCTCATGAAGTCTGAGGATTCACTTGCCATGTCACCAAACGGAAACGGTGGATGGTTCAAGTCACTCATCAATGCCGGTCTTGACAAGGATTTGAAGGACAAGGGGGTTGAGTGGCTCAATGTATTTGCTGTGGACAATGTGCTTCAGCAGATTGCAGATCCTGTATTTGTCGGTGCTACAATCGAGTCCGGCTGTGTCAGCGGCTCTAAGGTGGTCAGAAAGTGCGATCCATACGAGAGAGTAGGAGCTATGTGTCTTGAGAATGGCAAGCCTTCGATTGTTGAGTATTACGAGCTTACTCCTGAGATGGCAGAGGCAAAGAACGAGAATGGTTCATTACAGTATGGCTTTGGTGTTATCTTAAACTATTTATTCCGCGTGGACAAGCTCATGGCTATCGCAGAGAAGAGCCTTCCGCTTCATGTGGTAGAGAAGAAGGTACCTTACATTGATGAGAATGGAACAGAGCACAAGCCTGAGACTCCGAATGCATACAAGTTCGAGACACTCATCCTTGATATGGTATACATGATGGACAACAGCCTGCCATTTGAGGTAGACAGAGAGAAGGAGTTTGCACCTGTAAAGAATGCGACAGGTACAGATTCGGTTGAAACAGCGAGAGCACTTCTTGAGAAGAATGGAATTGAGATTTAATTGCTATCATTTGGTGCCGCACAGAGCTGACATTGATATTTAATATATGATTTATGGTAACTGTTTATTGGCAGGGAAAGTATTGATATTCTGCATTTTGTATATATCGCAGATTCATAGGTGCATCTGCTGATGAGCAGTTATTTTTATTTTTGTAAATATGCAGCTGGTTTTTTCATAATGCATCAGCTTTTTTGTTTTCAATTGTTCTGAATATTTACGATTTCCGAAAAAATAAATAATCTCGTCACAAATTAAACACAGATTGACAGTATACTTCTAAATATAAACGAAGGGAGAAATTATTATGGATAACAATTATGGAAATATGAATGACACAAATAATACTAACAGTACAAATAACAATACAAACAATGTAAATTTCACAATGTCGGGTAATCCTTACAATCCGGACGAGTCACAGAAGGCTGCACAGACTAATAATACATCAGCTGAAACCTATTCACAGAGCTACAACCCATATTCGCAGGCTTCTGAAGCAGCACAGCCAAATGTAAATCAGTCATATGCAAACCAGTCTTATTCTAATCAGTCATATAATTCAGGCACAAATAATAATGCATATGGTGGCACATCAGCCGGTTCAACAGGCAGCTCATATAGCCGGATGAATATGAATGGTCAGGCATACCAGCAAGGCAGCGCATATCAGAGTGGTCAGACGCAGAATACCCAATATCAGAACGCACAGTACCAAAATGCTGCAAAGCCTAAGAAACAGAGAACACCTAGAAAGCCTGGTGCATTTGGACCATTTGCAGCAAAGACAGTGGCGGCAGCTCTTATCTTCGGACTCGTTGGAGGCGGCGTTTTCACAGGAGTAAGCTATGTTGGCACGAGAGCTATTTCAAATTCTTCTACTGCAAGTGCAAAGCTTTCTACCACAACATCCGGTGGAACTAAGCAGACATCATCAGGGGATGCAAAGGATCTGACAGATGTATCATCTGTTGTCGATGAGGTTATGCCTAGCATCGTTGCTATCACAAATACAGGAACAGTCACCTACAACAGCTTTTTCGGAAAGAAGTCACAGCAGTCACAGAGCTGCGGCTCAGGTATCATTGTGAGTGAGGATGATGATTATCTCTACATTGCTACAAACAACCATGTTGTAGCAGATTCAGAGGAGCTTACAGTACAGTTTGATGATGATTCTGTGGTAAAGGCAGAAATCAGAGGAATGGATCCGGACGATGATCTTGCAGTTGTACGTGTAAAGAAAGCAGACCTTGGAAAAGATACTTACTCAAATATCAAGATTGCTACAATCGGAGATTCAGACAGTGTAGTTGTTGGAAGCCCGGCAATCGCTATCGGTAATGCACTCGGATACGGACAGTCTGTCACAACAGGTATAGTAAGTGCGCTTAACAGAACAGTAACTACACAGGATTCACAGACAGGTGAGACTGTTACCAACAACAAGCTTATTCAGACAGATGCAGCCATAAACCCTGGAAACAGTGGTGGAGCACTCTTAAATGAAAACGGCGAGGTCATCGGTATCAATTCCGTAAAATATTCTTCAACTGAGGTTGAGGGTATCGGATACGCAATTCCTATGTCAGTTGCAAAGCCTATTATTGAGAGCCTCATCCAGGATGGAAAGTATACAAATGAGAATCAGGCATACCTTGGAATAAAGGGTGGCGATGTTTCGTCTGAGATGGTAGCTTATGGTTTTCCACAGGGTGTGTATGTTTCATCTGTTTCAGCTGGTTCAGGTGCCGCAAATGCCGGCTTACAGGAGGGAGATATCATCACTGCTATTGACAGCACAAAGATTTCTTCTATGACAGAGCTGCAGTCAGCGTTAAAGAGCTATCAGGCCGGAGATAAGGTTACTCTTACCGTTGCCCGTCAGAGTGGCAGACAGTACGAAGAGAACAAGGTTGAAGTAACCTTAAGCTCTGCAAAGGATATCCAGCAGTAAACGGGGTGCTGTGGCAGTAGGTCGGGACGTAAGTCCCAGGCACCGGCGGCGCACACGTACTCTTGCGGTCGCTACGCTACGTGGCTAAGATACTGTACGAAAAATTATGCTTGAAGGGTTTCTATGCTTGACGAAACCGTCGAAACGCGCCGTCCATGGCACGGTTTCTCCTCACCCCTGCGTCCATGCAGGGGTGTTTCTGTGTTCCTTGGGCATAATTTCTACAGTATCTAAGCCACTTCGCTATGCGCTTCCGCAAGAGTACGTGTGCGCCGCCGGTACCCGGGGCTTACATCCCTTACGCTGTGGCAGATATGCGCTTACGTGTGCGCCACCGGTGCCCGGGGCTTACGTCCCTTACGCTGTGGCGGAATAGTGCTTACGTGTGCGCCTCTGCTATGCGCAGATTACGTTCGCTATGTTGTGGTAGAATGTTGTTCAAATCGGTTTAAAGTACTAGACAAATTCCCTAAAATATTAGATAATGTATGTAAATAATTTTACTTTTGCACCGCATAGGAATTCTTCAAAATTGATGGTTTATAAGTAGATTTATCATAGTATACACATCGGTTTATGATTATGAGATATAATACACATTGAGCGGATGCAGCATAGGAGGTCGGCATGAAGAAGAAAAAAATAGTTATTGCACTCGGACATGATGCTCTTGGAACAACTCTTCCGGAGCAGCACGAGGCTACAAAGCATACAGCAAAGGCAGTTGCAGATTTTATCAGGGACGATTATGAGGTTGTTATCACACACAGCAACGGACCGCAGGTGGGCATGATTCACACCGCGATGTCCGAGTTTTGCAGGATTTATCCTGAGTATACAGCTACACCTACAGCAGTCTGCTCTGCAATGAGCCAGGGCTATATAGGATATGATTTACAGAATGCTATCCGTACAGAGCTTCTTGGCAGAGGAATTTACAAGACCGTTTCTACAATACTTACACAGGTGGTTGTTGACCCATATGATGAGGCTTTTTATCATCCGACAAAGATCATTGGCCGTGTTATGACAGAGGCTGAGGCTGAGGAAGAGGAGAAGAAGGGCAACCATGTGACACAGGTTGAGGGAGGCTACAGAAGAGTTGTGGCAGCTCCAAAGCCTGTTGATATAGTGGAAAAGGATGCTATAAGGGCTCTTGTTGATGCGGATCAGGTTGTTATCGCATGCGGTGGCGGCGGAATTCCTGTGTTAGCACAGGATAATAAGCTTCAGGGCGCCAGTGCTGTTATCGAGAAGGATCTTGCAGCCGGAAAGCTTGCAGATACTCTTGATGCTGACAGACTTGTTATACTTACAAGTGTTGACAAGGTCTGCCTGAACTATGGCAAGGAGGATGAGAAGCCGCTTGATACCATGACTGTCGATGAGGCAAAGAAGTACCTTGCAGCAGGCGAGTTTGATGAGGGTACCATGGCTCCAAAGATTGAGGCGGCTATCGACTTTATCGGTGACTCTGCCATCCGTTCAGTGCTTATCACAAAGCTCAACAAAGAGGGCAAGACAGTTTCAGGTGGTATGGGCACTTTAATTACAAAGTAGAGCTTAATTGTTATAATTCACATATATCCCACACGTCTATATGAATTTTGCAGAGCAGATGTGTGGGTAGTTTTATAAAAACATCGTGCGGTTTTGCGAATGTGCGTGGGGTGGTTCTGAAGAGTTGAAAACAAGGTAACTATTCAGAACCCCCGAGAACAAGAAAAGTAAGATAGAAGGTAACACAAAATGAGTGAGAAAAGGCTTCAAAAGAGAGATGAAATCTCAGACGAGTACAAATGGAAGCTTGAGGATATGTATGAGACAGATGAGCTGTGGGAGGCTGAGTGTGAAAAAGCGTCACAGCTTGCAGAAAAGCTCTCGGGCTTTAAGGGACATCTGGCAGACAGTGCAGCAACGCTGCTTGATTTTTTTAAGAAGCAGGATGAGCTGTCTTATTATTTGGAGCGTATAGTGGTTTATGCGAATGAGCGCTCGCATCAGGACACTACCGTGTCGAAATATCAGGCATATGTGTCAAAGGCAGAGACACTGACTGTTCAGGCATCAGGTGCGCTGGCATTTGCGAGTCCGGAGATTTTGCAGATAGATGATAAAACGCTTGAGAGCTTTTACAGTGAGAGCAATGAGCTTATGCACTATAAGCGTGCGATTGATGAGATAATGCGTCAGAAAGCGCATACTTTATCGGCTGCAGAGGAGAATATCCTGGCGCAGTGCGGTGAGATGGCTGCAGCACCGGAGAATATATTCAGCATGTTCAACAACGCGGATATCAAATTCCCGTATATCACTGATGTCGAGGGAAATAAAATCCGTATCACGCATGGCAATTTCATAGATTTTTTAAGCAGCAAGGACAGAAGCCTGCGCAAGCAGGTGTTCCGTGGAGTCTATGATTCGTACAAGAAGTGGAGCAATACTGTTTCCATGATGTACATCAGCAAGCTGAAAAATGACACTTTTTATGCAAGGGTAAGAAAATATGACAGCGCAAGGACCATGTATTTATCCGATGGCGATATTCATGAGAGCGTATATGATAATCTGATTGAGACGGTTCACGCACATCTGCCGGCTCTGCACAGGTACATGGCGCTTAGGAAGAAGCTTTTAGGTGTGGAGCATCTGCATATGTATGATTTGTTTGCACCGATTGTGGACAATGTACAGACCACATACACCTATGATGAGGCGAAAAAGCTTGTGGCAAAGGCGCTTGAGCCTATGGGCGATGAGTATGTCAGCACACTTAAGGCCGGCATGGAGAGTGGCTGGATAGATGTATATGAGAATGAGAACAAGAGAAGCGGTGCGTATTCATGGGGCGCTTATGGCACACATCCGTATGTGCTTTTGAACTATGCCGACAATCTGGACAGTGTGTTTACGCTGGCTCATGAGATGGGACATGCGATGCATACATACTATTCAAATGAGCATCAGAGCATCACCTACGCAGGATACCTGATTTTTGTGGCAGAGGTTGCATCCACCTGTAATGAGTCGCTTCTAATGCACTATATGCTTGAGCATTGTGAGGATGAGAATGAGAGAAAATATCTCATGACACATTTTCTGGACGGCTTCAGGACGACACTTTTCAGGCAGGCGCAGTTTGCAGAGTTTGAGCATATAGCTCACCGGAAAATGCAAAAGGGCGAGCCGGTTACCAAGGATGTGCTAAATGAGCTATGGCATGAGCTGAATGTGCAGTACTACGGACCGGATATGCGCGTGGATGATGAGATATCATATGAGTGGATGCGCATACCGCATTTTTACACACCGTACTATGTATATCAGTACTCGACAGGCTATTCGGCAGCAGTTGCTTTTTCAAAAAAGATACTTGAGGAGGGAAAGCCTGCTGTGGATAAGTATATAGGAAATTTCCTGTGCGGTGGTTGCTCGAAGAATCCAATAGAGCTGCTAAAGAGTGCCGGTGTCGATATGAGCACACCAAAGCCTGTGGATGACGCACTCAATGTATTTGAGGATTATCTGAAGCAGTTTGAGGCAGCAACTGAGTAAGGAGGAAAACATTTTTATGGAAAAAATTAAAAGCTTTACAATTAATCATAATATTCTTAAACCTGGATTTTATATTTCAAGAAAAGATGGAGAAATCGTCACATACGACCTTCGTACAAGAAAACCTAATGCAGGCGATTATATGTCCAATTCAGCTATGCACTCAGTGGAGCATATGTTTGCGACATGCGTGAGAAACTCTGAGATTGCAGATGATGTGGTATATTTTGGACCGATGGGCTGTCAGACAGGCTTCTATCTCGTTGTGAGGGATGTCGAGCCGGGAAAGGTTTTTGAAATCACCAAAGAGGTCTTAAAACAGATACTTGAGTATGATGGACCGGTATTTGGTGCATCAGCCATAGAGTGCGGACATTACGAGAATCTGTCACTTGACGAGGCAAAGAAGGAGTGCCGTGCATATCTTAAGGTACTTGAGAGCCAGACAAATATGGAGTTTACTTATCCACAGTAAACAGGTATTAAGATTTGACAGAAGTTGTATTGAGTACAGGAAAATTTGATGCTTACATGTGCGTATGACGCATCAATCTTTGGTTCTCAGTGGTTCTGGATAGTTATATAGAAAGATAATATAATAGCAAGATAGCAGGAATGGAGAAATAAAATGACAATAGGTGTAATTGGTGCAATGCAGATGGAGGTCGATGACTTAAAGGCTCAGATGACAGACACACAGACAGAGGTCTACAGCGGAGTGGAGTTTGTTGAGGGCAAAATCGGTGATCAGTATGTTGTTGCGGCAAAATGCGGAATAGGAAAGGTATTTGCGGCAATATGTGCAGAGGCCATGATTTTGAAATATGATGTAGATATGATTGTCAATATCGGAGTGGCTGGTACTTTGACAAAGGATTTAAATGTGCTTGACGTGGCAGTAGCAACAAACGTGCTGCAGCACGATATGGATACATCGCCAATCGGAGACCCGAAGGGACTTCTTTCAGGCATCAATATGATTCTGCTTCCGGCTGATACAAAAATGGTGGAGCTCATGTGCTCATGCTTAGCTGACAGGAATATCCACTACAAAAAGGGCAATATTGCAACAGGAGATCAGTTTATTGCCACAAAGGAGCAGAAAGATTATATTTCGAATACCTTTGATGCAATCGCAGCAGAGATGGAGGGAGGCAGCATCGGTCATGTGTGCTATGTGAACAAGGTGCCATTTGCCATTCTTCGCTCAATATCAGACGGCGACGGCGGCGAGACAGATTACCAGACCTTTGCGGAGAAGGCTGCGCATCAGTCGATTGAGGTAGTGCTTGAGTTTATCGGAAGGGCAGAAGAACTGAAATAGAGTTATTTCATTATTCATAATTTGCGATAATAAAGAATAGTATATAGCATGAGTGAATACAGAGCATACATGCAAAATACAAAACTACATAATGGGACAAAACGAAAGAAACGCCGACACAGATTCCTTTTTGGAGTGCTGCTGTCGGCGCTTCTTATTACAGGTGCTTTATATGGCAGAGAGTATGACATATCACAGCTGAAAAATATAGAGGTGATGGAGACACTTAGCAGTGCTGTGAGTCAGTTCGGAGACAGAAAGCTGCCTGTATATTCGGTTCAGACAACAGAAAAAAAGATAGCCCTTTCATTTGACTGTGCCTGGGGAGCAGAGGATTTTGACAGTATGATGGAGACACTTGACAAGCACAACGTAAAGGCTACATTTTTTATGACAGGAGGGTTTGTAAGTGATAACCCTGAATGTGTAAAGACGCTGGTTGAAAAAGGGCATGAGCCCGGAAATCACAGTGAGCACCACTATGATATGGCAACAATCACGGCAGGCGAGATGAAGACAGAGATAATGGATGTGCACAAAAAGGTCAAGGAGCTGACCGGAAAGGATATGAAGGTATTCAGACCGCCATACGGCTCGTATAACAATGAACTGATTGACACAGTGTATGGCTGTGACTATTATCCAATCCAGTGGGATGTGGATTCGCTCGACTGGAAAAACTATGGTGTGCAAAACATTATAGATACAGTGTGCAATCACAAAAGCCTGGATTGTGGCTCGATAATACTCTGCCATCTTGGCGCCAAATACACCTCGCAGGCACTCGATGAGATGCTCACGAAGCTGCAGGACATGGGCTATGAGATAGTTCCGGTATCAAAGCTGATCATGACAGAAGGCTATCATATGGATGCAAATGGTATGCAGATCAAGGACTGATCAATTTCATAAATCAATATTTTAGTCAATATTTAGTCAATATTTTAGCCTCTTACGATATTGTTATTTACAGACAAGTGTGTTAAACTAAAATTATATTTTAAAGAAGCTGTGAGACAGCTATGGGGGTAAATTATATGACAGATACAGGTTTTTTAGTAGCATTCTTTATATTTATTTTTTTAGTTATCATCTTTGCGCTTGTCGCTGTAATCGGAGCCGTTACAAGTGCTGTTGCAGGTATCAATGATGATGAGATTGAGGAAGAGGGCATTTGAAGCTGAAATAAATAAAAGATCTTAAAAGACATTTAAGGACATCGAATTATATTAATCGTATAATTGGGTGTCTTTTTATTGTCAAAATCTCTTAAAAAAGTATAAACCAATTGAGTTGCAATCCGCCACATTGTATAATAAAAATATAACAGCGAATTAAATTTATTGTGAAAATCGCAGTAATCACATTGTCTATCAAACTAAGGCAGGACATTATCAAAGAAAAAGAAAAGGAGAGGACAGATGATATCCAGATATAGTGTAAAAAAACCTTTTACTGTACTTGTAGGAGTACTGCTGGTAATAGTACTCGGTGTTGTATCACTTGGCAGGATGACGACAGATCTGCTGCCGGATATGAGCTTTCAGTATGCACTTATCGTGACAACAGATATGGGAGCAAGTCCACAGGAGGTGGAGAGTGATGTCACCGCGCCGCTTGAAGCAGCTATGGCAACTACGTCCAATATCAAAAACGTAAGCTCAATGTCATATAACAGCTATTCTCTGGTGACATGCGAGTATGAGCAGAATGCCAACATGGATTCCGTAGTGATAGAGATGCAGCAGAAAATAGATCAGGTCAAGGCTGGCTGGAAGGATGGAGTGGGTACTCCGACCATTATGAAGATAAATCCGGACATGCTTCCAATCATGATGACTGCTGTGGATATGGATGGGAAAAGCAAGGCAGAAATAACCGACTTTGTGGAAAACACACTTAAGCCTGCAATTGAGAGTACAGAGGGAGTCGCATCAGTGACTGCAACAGGTGAGCTCACCGAGCAGATACAGGTCACGATGAATCAGGCCAAGATAGATGAGCTCAATGAGAAAATAAATAATGCCGTTTCAAAGAAATTTGACGATGCAAAAAGTCAGATGGATGATGCAAGCGCAAAGATAGAGAGCGGACAAAACGCAATCACATCAGCATCGGATCAGATGAGCGCGGGAGTGGATACGCTAAAGGAGCAAAAGACAAAGCTTGCAGAGCAGAAGACTCAGTTAGAGAGTACTCTTGCAAGCTTAAATGAGCAGAAGAGCCAGCTTGAAACAATTCAGTCAGCTCTTTCAGACTTCATGAATAGTGATACATATACAAAGACAATTCCGTCACTCAAAGAGGGCGCAAATGCACCGGGTGAAGCAGGACAGACGCTCAAAGCGCAGCTTGAGCAGGTTGATAAGCAGATTGCAACACAGTTTTCAGGTCTCTCGGCGCTTGGAATCACCGTAAACACAGCAGATGATCTGCCTGCGGCAGCGTCAGCGATAGCACAGACTCTCATTCAGGTGAACACAGGTATAGAGCAGTGCCAAAGCGGGCTTGACCAGATAGCACAAGGAGAGACAGCACTTTTAGATGCCTATGATAATCTAAACAGTCAGGCAGCCATCAGCTCTATAAGCATAGGACAGCAGTCAGCACAGCTTGCAACAGCAGCGGCATCTCTTGACAGTTCAAAGAAGGAGCTTGAAAAGAGTAAGGATGATGCACTTGACAAGTCAAACTTAAATGCAGTTTTAACAATTGACTCGCTCTCGCAGCTGCTCGTCGCACAGAACTTTGACATGCCTGCAGGCTATGTAAATGATTCAAATGGCACACAGTACATAGTACAGGTGGGAGATGAGGTAAAATCAATTGATGATTTAACAAATCTTGTGCTCATGGATATGAAGCTTGATGGGATAGCTCCTATTCATGTCAATGATGTGGCAGATGTTGAGATGACTGACAACTCGGATGAGACATATGCGATAGTCAACGGTAATCCCGGAATAATGCTCTCTATGGAGAAGCAGACCGGCTACTCTACAGGAGACGTCACAGACCGTCTTTTGGACAAGCTTGATTCGCTGGAAAAGGAAAATGACGGATTACACGCCACAGTGCTTATGAACCAGGGCGTATACATCGACATGGTTGTAAAAAGTGTGATGCAGAATATGATAGTGGGAGCAATACTTGCCATTTTCGTATTGCTCTTGTTCTTAAAGGATATAAAGCCAACACTTATTATCGCAGCATCTATACCGCTATCGGTTATTGTGGCAGTGGTGCTTATGTATTTTACGGATATCACTTTAAATATCATTTCAATGTCGGGACTTGTGCTTGGAATAGGAATGCTGGTGGATAATTCAATTGTAGTAATCGAGAATATCTACAGATTAAGGGGAGAGGGATATTCGGTAAAGAAGGCGGCTGTTGAGGGTGCAAATCAGGTGGCAGGAGCCATTTTTGCCTCTACACTCACCACGGTAAGTGTGTACGCGCCAATCATTTTTACTGATGGAATCACGAGACAGCTCTTTGTAGATTTGGCTCTTACTGTAGCATTTACACTTATGGCATCTCTTGTAGTGGCACTCACATTTGTACCGGCAATTGCTTCAGGCATGCTCAAAAAGACGAAGGATATAAAGCATCCATGGTTTGACCGTTATAAGGATTGGTATGGAAATGTACTCGGCACATGTCTTAGATTTAAGCCGGTGGTATTTATTGCGGCAGTAGTGCTTTTAGTCGGCAGTGGCGCACTTTGCATGTCAAGGGGAATGACATTTATGGATATGGACATGGAGTCAAATCAGATTTCACTTACCATAGAGGCAAAGGATGACGAAAAGCTTGACTTCAAGCAGCTTACAGAGCTGTCTGATAAGGTCATGGATAAAATATCTGATATAAAGGGCATAGACACAATAGGAGCTACAGCAGGCGGCAGCTCGACCATGAACCTGATGAGCTCAGGAAGCGACAGCGTGAGCATGTATATATTGCTTGATGAGAAGTCGGATGTTTCATCGGATAAGGTAATAGATGAAATTGAAAAACGCACAAAGAATCTGGACTGCAAGGTAACAGCATCTTCACAGGCTATGGACTCATCAGAGTTTTTCGGAAGCGGTCTCTCTGTCAGGATTAAGGGTAATGATATAGAAAAGCTGCAGAAGCTTGCAGGTGATGTGGCAGATATCCTTAAGGACACAAATGGAGTGACAGATATAGATGACGGTCTTGGAGATACAATCAATGAGCTTAAGATAACTGTGGATAAGGAAAAAGCAGCAAAGTATGGCTATACGGTGGCTCAGGTATACCAGCTCGTATCCGGTGAGATATCATCCCAAAAGAGCGCAACAACCATTACGACCGACATAAAGGACTATGAGGTATACTTACAATCCGCAGAGCAGTCTGATGTGACTGTGGACGACATCAAAAACCTTACATTTACCTATAAGGATAATGAAGGCAGTGAAAAGGAGATTCCGCTCAGTGATATCTGCACTATTTCGCAGGAACAGACACTGAGTACCATTCATCGAGATGCTCAGACAAGATATATTACAGTATCAGGTGCGGTTGATGAAAACCATAATGTAACATTACTAAGCAATAAAATTAAATCAAAAATTAATAAACTTAGCATTCCTGATGGCTATTCAATAGACATGGAGGGCGAGGATGAGACAATAAATGAGTCAATGAGTCAGCTTGGACTTATGCTTGTGCTTGCAGTGATATTTATCTATCTTATCATGGTGGCGCAGTTCCAGTCATTGCTTTCACCGTTTATTATCATGTTCTGTATACCTCTTGCGTTTACAGGAGGCTTTATAGCTCTTTTCATCACGGGAAATGAGCTCGGAATCATATCAATGCTTGGCTTTATCATGCTGGCAGGTCTCATTGTAAATAATGGAATCGTGCTCATTGATTACATTAACCAGGCCAGGAGAGAGGGCATGAGCAAGCATGAGGCAATCATAGACGCAGGCCGTACAAGGCTTCGTCCAATACTGATGACAGCGATGACCACCATACTTGCAATGTTTACATCGGCGATAGGTATCGGAGATGGCTCAGATATGATAAGGCCGATGGCAATCGCAATAATAGGAGGTCTCGTATACGGAACCATCCTTACGCTTATAGTAATTCCATGTATCTATGATGCGTTCAACAGAGAGAAGAGCATGGTAGAGGAAGAGCTGTAGCAGGATAGAAGGAAAAAAGCTGCAAATATAGAGAGTTGGAGGATTTTTACATGGCAAAGTATATTATGGCATTAGATGCGGGCACGACCAGCAACAGGTGTATACTTTTCAATGAGAAGGGCGAGATGTGCAGTGTGGCACAGAAGGAATTTACGCAGTTTTTTCCAAAGCCGGGCTGGGTGGAGCATGATGCAGAGGAAATCTGGGCCACACAGCTTGAGGTGGCAAAGGAGGCTATGGCCAATATTCAGGCTACGGCAGCCGACATATGTGCGATAGGCATTACTAACCAGAGAGAGACCACAATTGTATGGGATAAAAATACAGGAGAGCCGATTTATCACGCGATAGTATGGCAGTGCAGACGCACGGCAGAGTATGCGGATTCGCTGAAGGAAAAGGGGCTTACCGATACCTTCAGAAAAAAGACAGGGCTTGTGATAGATGCTTATTTTTCGGCAACTAAGCTCAAGTGGCTCCTTGACAATGTGCCGGGAGCGAGGGAGAGAGCCGAAAGAGGCGAGCTTTTGTTTGGAACAGTCGAGACATGGCTTATATGGAAGCTCACTCAGGGACAGGTGCATGTCACGGATTATTCCAATGCTTCAAGAACCATGATGTTTAATATCAATACCTTAAAGTGGGATGATGAGATACTTAAGGAGCTTGATATACCAAAGAGCATGCTTCCAAAGCCAATGCCGTCAAGCTGTGTATATGGTGAGGTGAATCCTGTGTTTTTCGGGGGTCCGATTCCTATCGCGGGAGCGGCAGGAGACCAGCAGGCAGCGCTTTTTGGACAGACCTGCTTTAGGGCAGGAGAAGCCAAAAATACATACGGTACAGGCTGTTTTCTACTGATGAACACAGGTGAGATGCCGGTATCCTCAAAGAACGGACTTGTTACCACTATAGCCTGGGGCATAGACGGCAAGGTGGTATATGCGCTGGAGGGATCAATATTTGTGGCAGGAGCTTCTATCCAGTGGCTACGCGATGAGATGAAATTTATCGATTCCTCAACAGATTCAGAGTACATGGCAAGAAAGGTAAAGGATACAAACGGCTGCTATGTGGTGCCGGCATTTACAGGGCTTGGAGCACCATACTGGGATCAGTATGCCAGAGGAACCATTGTGGGGCTTACGAGAGGTGTAAACAAGTACCATGTCATAAGGGCAACTCTGGAATCAATGGCATTTCAGGTAAATGATGTGCTTGAGGCAATGAAGGCTGATTCGGGCATCAATCTCACATCACTTAAGGTGGACGGCGGTGCCAGTGCCAATAATCTGCTCATGCAGATGCAGGCTGATATCAGCAATGCACCGGTCAACAGGCCTGTGTGCGTGGAGACAACAGCCATGGGCGCAGCGTACCTCGCAGGGCTTGCGGTGGGCTACTGGGAAAGCATGGATGATATAAAGAGAAACTGGTCTATTGACCGTGTGTTTGAGCCGGAGATAGCAGCTGATTTGAGAGAAAAGAAGCTTAAAATGTGGAAAAAGGCTGTCGCCTGCGCATTTAACTGGGCGAAGGATGAATAATAGCTGATGCTTGCATTGTTTTAAATGAGCTTAGTGATACAGCAATTAAACAATATATGGAAATTGGTAGGAGAAAATAACATGTATGATGTAGTAATTATAGGAGCGGGAGTATCGGGAAGCGCCTGTGCCAGAGAGCTTTCGAAATATAACCTGTCCATCTGTGTGGTGGAAAAGGAGGAGGACGTGTGCTGTGGCACTTCAAAGGCAAACAGTGCTATTGTCCATTCCGGAATTGATTGTAAGACCGGTACACTTATGGCACAGATGAATCTCCGGGGAAATGAGATGATGGATGAGCTTTCGAAGAAGCTTGATTTTGAGTTTAGAAGAAACGGCTCACTGATAGTGTGCTTTAGCGATGACGATATGCCAAGGCTTAAGGAGCTTTATAATCAGGGAATTGCAAACGGGGTGCCGGGACTTGAAATTCTTGATGCAGGCGAAGCGCATGAGATGGAGCCGAATCTGTCTGATGAAGTTGTGGCAGCTATTTACTGCCCGACAGGAGGTATTGTATGTCCGTTTGGCATGAATATCGCATTTGCTGAGAATGCGGCAGCAAACGGTGTGGAGTTTTTATTTAACACCGAGGTGAAGGCGATACAAAAGGAGCAGACAGGCTATATTCTCATTACTCAAAATGGCGAAATTCATGCACGCTGCGTTGTGAATGCAGCCGGTGTATATGCTGACGTGTTCCACAACATGGTAAGTGAAAACAAAATACATATTACACCAAGGCGCGGAGAGTACGAGCTTTTAGACAGGGCTGCGGAAGGTATCGTTGACAAGACTATTTTCCAGCTCCCGGGCAAATACGGTAAGGGCGTGCTTGTAACCCCGACAGTACACGGAAATATTTTAATCGGACCTACAGCAGTTGACCATGAGGACAAGGATGGTACAAATACAACGAGAGCAGGCTTAGAGCATGTTGTGACATCCGGCACACGTTCGGTGCCGTCACTTCCTATGCGTCAGGTCATAACATCGTTTGCAGGAAACCGTGCACATGAGGACGGACATGAGTTTATCATCGAGGAGCTTTCTGACGCACCGTATTTTATTGACTGCGCAGGTATAGAGTCACCGGGCTTATCAAGTGCGCCGGCTATCGGCGAGAGAGTGGCAGCAATAGTTGAGGGGCTTTTTAATCCTTCTAAAAATGCGGACTTCATCGAGACAAGAAAAGGTATCTTAAATCCAAAGAAGCTTTCAGAGGATGAGTATAAAAAGCTGATAAAAGAAAAGCCTGAGTATGGCAATATAATCTGCCGCTGTGAGATGATTACGGAGGGCGAGATAATGGATGCGGTAAACAGACCGCTGGGCGCAAAGTCACTTGATGGTGTGAAGAGACGCACCAGAGCCGGAATGGGCAGATGTCAGGCAGGCTTCTGTTCTCCGAGAACTATGGAGATTATCGCCAGAGAGAGAGGCATTTCACAGCTTGACATCACTAAAAGCGGTGGAAAGTCAAGGATTGTTGTTGGAATGAGCAAGAACCGCGGATAGCCTGTCATACTTCAAAGAGACAGGTAACGATAGATTGATATTGGATTAATATCAGATTAACATAGGGGGACAATATGGAATTTTACGATATTGTGATAGTAGGAGGAGGCCCGGCAGGTCTTGCGGCAGCAGCTTCCGCTAAGAAAAATGGAATAGATAAAATACTTATACTGGAAAGAGACTGTGAGCTTGGGGGTATCTTAAATCAGTGTATACACAACGGCTTTGGCCTGCACACCTTTAAGGAGGAACTCACAGGTCCTGAATATGCCGGCAGATTTATCAAAGAGGTCAAAGAGCTTGGCATAGAGTACAGGCTCAATACGATGGTCATGGATATCTCAACCGGTGACGAGTTCGAAAACAGGGCAGATGACAGGAATGATGTAAAGATAAAAGATGAGGCAAACGATAAAATAGTTACAGCTATGAACCGCACCGACGGACTTTTTCATATCGCTGCAAAGACCGTAATCCTTGCGATGGGCTGCAGGGAGAGAGCAAGGGGGGCTCTTAACATACCCGGCTACAGACCGGCAGGAATTTTCTCGGCGGGCACAGCTCAGAGACTGGTGAATATAGAGGGCTACATGCCGGGACGAAAGGTAGTAATACTCGGCTCAGGAGACATTGGTCTTATCATGGCCAGGAGAATGACCTTGGAGGGTGCAACTGTGCAGGTGGTTGCAGAACTCATGCCGTATTCAGGAGGTTTGAAGCGTAATATCGTGCAGTGCCTTGATGATTTTAAAATCCCGCTTAAGCTCAGCCACACAGTGGTTGATATAAAGGGCAGGGAGCGTGTGGAGGGCATCACTCTCGCACAGGTGGACGAGCATAACAAGCCTATTGAGGGAACAGAGGAGTTTTACGAGTGCGACACGCTTTTACTCTCATGCGGACTCATTCCGGAAAATGAGATTTCAAAAACAGCCGGTGTAGAGCTCAATCCGGTAACAAGCGGACCGGTCGTAAACGAAAGCCTTGAGACAAATGTGCCCGGTGTATTTGCCTGCGGAAATGTGCTTCATGTGCATGACCTCGTGGATTACGTGTCAGAGGAAGCGACAGCAGCAGGCCGCCATGCCGCAGAATATGTGAAAAATGGCGGTGATAAGAGTTGCGATGGCAAAGAAATATCAATAACCGCTACAGGCGGAGTCAGATATACTGTCCCAAGCACTATAAATACTGCACAAATGGATGATACTGTGACGGTAAGATTTCGAGTGGGAGCTGTGTATAAGAATTGTTATATTGCAGTATATCTGGATGATAAACAGCTGCAGCACCGCAAGCGTCCTGTTATGGCGCCGGGTGAGATGGAGCAGGTAGTGCTTAAGAAGAAGCAGCTCATCGAAACAGACAATCCCCGCACAATTACGATAAAGATTGAGGAGGCATAGTATCATGGAAGAAAGAAATTTGACATGTATAGGCTGCCCTCTGGGCTGTGCCCTTAAGGTGACAATAGATGGAGAAAATGTCACGGTAACCGGAAATACCTGCAAGCGCGGAGCAGACTACGGAGCAAAGGAAGTGACGCATCCGACACGAATTGTGACAAGTACAGTCTGTGTGAAAAATGGCACAATACCGATGGTATCCGTAAAGACGGCACAGGATATTCCAAAGGAAAAGATAATGGATGTGATGGAGTGTATCAACCAAATCACGGTAGAGGCACCGGTGCATATAGGTGATGTACTGCTAAGCGATGTTGCAGCAACCGGTGTGGATATAGTCGCAACTAAGAATGTTGAATATAAGTAAAGAAAAAATAAAGAAATTTTATTGATATCTTCTTTATTATTGCATATACTATAAGCAAGAAAGGAGTGTTGTATATGTCACAGTCAGTTAATGTTAATTTTAAATTGGATGCAGATGTAAAAAAAAGCATGGAACAGGTGTGTTCGGAATTAGGTCTTTCTATGAGTGCAGCGTTCACCGTTTTTGCAAAAAAAGTAGGCAGAGAAAAGCGTATTCCTTTTGAGGTATCAGTAGATCCGTTTTATTCTGATAGCAATATCCGTTATTTGGAAAATATCGTGCGCGATATTAAGGATGGCAAAGCTCACTTCGCAGAGCATGATTTGATAGAGGAGGACTAATGAGGTTACTATGGGAAGATAGGGCATGGAGAGATTATTTATACTGGCAGACGCATTGATGACACTAATCGAATTGTTTATTATGAAAAAGATGAGATAATTTATATTGTTTCATGTAAAGGTCATTATGATGATTGAAAAATCATATTGACAAATCACCCAATGCACTTTAATATTGTAGAAAGAAACAGGCAAATATTTAAAGGCATAAGAAAGAGGAGTACATGACGAAAGCTTTCAGAGAGAGCATCCGGTCCGTAAGATGGTGATACATTTTGGACAGGCTGAAAGATGCTTAAGACAGAAATCATGGAAGGTAGCTTTTGAGCCGAAGAACCCAGAAAGTTAAATCTATATATAACAAGATTTGACATAAGTTCTTCCGATTCGTCCACGTTACAGGACAAGAGGCATTCGAGCGTATATGTCATATATTTTGGTGCATATGTCGCTCTGATGTAAACGAAGGTGGTACAGCGCTTATTCGCCCTTCCGGTCGTAGACCGGAGGGGCGTTTTTTGTAGACTGAGATGTGCACATATAGCGCAAATTTATTTATTTCCGTCATGGCATGTACTAAAACTGTAAGACCGGAAGATTGCGCATGCAATCCAATCGGTCGCCCGTCGCTAAATAAAAAGAAAAACAGCAAAAGCTCACAGCCTGAATTATCAGGTCGCGCATTATGTATGGAATTATGTGATTTATGGAGCTGCCTAGAGACTGTTAAAATTATGTACACAGCCCAGCAACGCACGCACATGGACGTGCGGGCGAGGCGTTAGCGCCATGGACGGCGCTAAAAGCCGGTTGCGTCATGGTCTAAGTAATCCTTCATCATAATTTTTACAGTGTCTTGGCAGCGTAATCATGAACATAATTCCATACATAATGCGCGACCTGATATAAAACACCCCCAAAGCTTTTGCGTCATTCATATAAAAGGAGGAAAACATGAGCAAAGAACTAAACAAAACCTACGATCCAAAGGACATCGAGGATCGTCTTTACAAAAAGTGGGAAGACAATGGCTACTTTCATGCAGAGGTAGACCGCAGCAAAAAACCATTCACAATCGTGATGCCACCACCAAACATCACAGGACAGCTGCACATGGGACATGCCCTTGACAACACCATGCAGGATATCCTTATCAGATACAAGAGAATGCAGGGCTACAATGCACTCTGGCAGCCGGGAACAGACCACGCATCCATCGCAACAGAGGTAAAGGTCATCCAGGCACTTAAAGAGCAGGGAATCAACAAGGCAGACCTTACAAGAGAAGAGTTCCTCGAGAAATGCTGGGACTGGAGAAAAGAGTACGGCGGACGTATTGTAAAGCAGCTTCGTAAGCTCGGATCATCAGCAGACTGGCAGCGTGAGAGATTTACAATGGATGAGGGATGCTCACACGCAGTACAGGAGGTATTTACAAAGCTTTATAAGAAGGGCTGGATTTATAAGGGCTCAAGAATCGTAAACTGGTGTCCGGTATGTAAGACATCTATTTCAGATGCAGAGGTAGAGCATGAGGAGCAGGACGGCTTCTTCTGGCACATCAACTATCCTGTAGTTGGCGAGGAAGGCAGATTCGTAGAGATAGCAACAACACGCCCTGAGACACTTTTCGGAGATACAGCCGTAGCTGTAAACCCTGATGATGAGCGTTATCAGGATATCATCGGAAAGACATTGAAGCTTCCATGCACAGACAGGGAGATTCCGGTAATCGCAGATTCATACGTAGATAAAGAGTTTGGAACAGGCTGTGTAAAGATTACACCTGCACACGACCCTAACGATTTTGAGGTAGGAAAACGCCACAGCTTAGAGGAAATCGTTGTAATCAATGATGATGCCACAATGAATGAAAAGGCCGGAAAATATGCCGGAATGGACAGATACGAGTGCAGAAAGGCACTGGTTGAGGATCTTAAGGAGCAGGGCCTTTTGGTAAAGGTTGTACCACACTCACACAATGTAGGTGTGCATGACCGCTGTCACACAACAGTTGAGCCAATGATCAAGCAGCAGTGGTTCGTCAAGATGGACGAGATGATTAAGCCTGCAGTTGAGGGAGTAAAGAACGGAGAAATCAAGCTCCTTCCTTCAAGAATGGACAAGACATACTTCAACTGGACAGACAATATCCGCGATTGGTGTATCAGCCGTCAGCTCTGGTGGGGACACAGAATACCTGCATGGTACTGTGATGACTGTGGAGAGATGGTAGTTTCAATAGAAAAGCCGGGCAAATGTCCTAAGTGTGGCAAGGAGCACTGGACGCAGGATCCTGATACACTTGATACATGGTTCTCATCAGCGCTCTGGCCATTCTCAACACTCGGTTGGCCTGAAAAGACAGAGGATCTTGACTATTTCTATCCAAACGATGTGCTCGTAACAGGCTACGATATCATTTTCTTCTGGGTAATCAGAATGATTTTTTCAGGCTATGAGCAGATGGGCAAGGCACCATTCCACACAGTGCTTTTCCATGGACTCGTAAGAGATTCTCAGGGCCGCAAGATGAGTAAATCACTCGGAAACGGAATTGATCCGCTTGAGGTTATCGACAAGTATGGTGCAGATGCACTTCGTCTGACACTTATCACAGGAAATGCACCGGGAAATGACATGCGTTTCTACTGGGAGAGAGTTGAGGCTTCAAGAAACTTCGCCAACAAGGTATGGAATGCATCAAGATTTATCATGATGAATCTTGAAGGTGTAGAGCTTAGAGAGCCAAAGCTTGATGAGCTTCATGCAGCAGACAAGTGGATTCTTTCAAGGGTAAATACACTTGCAAAGGATGCCACAGAAAACATGGACAAGTTCGAGCTTGGAATTGCAGTACAAAAGGTATACGACTTCATCTGGGATGAGTTCTGTGACTGGTATATCGAGATTGCAAAGGTTCGTACCTACAAGAAGGATGAAAAACCAGAGTCGGCAAATGCAGCACTCTGGACGCTTAAGACAGTACTTGTAAATGCACTGAAGCTCCTTCATCCATATATGCCGTTTATCACAGAGGAAATCTTCTGCACACTTCAGTCAGACGAGGAGACTATCATGCTCTCTAAATGGCCTGAGTACAAGGAAGAGTGGAATTTCCCGGCAGAAGAAGCTGCAATCGAGCACTGCAAGGATCTCGTAAAGGGTATCAGAAATGTCCGTACACAGATGGATGTTCCACCTTCAAGAAAGGCAAAGCTTTTCATCACAAGTGATGATGAGTCAGTCAGAAAGATATTCGAGGACAACAAGGAGGTATATGTAAATCTTGCATTTACCAGCGAGATTACAGTACAGCAGGGCAAGGCCGGTATTGGAGATGACGCTGTATCAGTAGTGATACCTGATGCGGTTGCATACCTGCCGCTTGAGGACCTTGTTGATTTTGAGAAGGAAAAGGAAAGACTCAATAAAGAAAAGGATAAGCTTACAAAGGAGCTTGCGCGCTCAAGGGGCATGCTCTCAAATGAGAAATTCTTAAACAATGCAAAGCCTGAAAAGGTTCAGGAGGAAAAGGACAAGCTTGCAAAGTATGAGCAGATGATGGCTCAGGTAGAGGAACGTCTGGCTCAGTTTAAATAATTAAATACAGATTATATTTTGTGAACACTGTTTTCCTGGGGCAAGGATGCAAAGGAGGCCGTCCACAATGCGGTGGTTCTTGAAGAGGTTGCCAAGATGGCATATCGAACCGGGCTGATTCATCCGCAGGTAGCACCTGCCCCGCAGGAATTACAGGATAAGCATTATTTCCGTAAGCATGGTGCAAATGCATATTACGGACAGAATTAACAGGATATCGAGAGGGTATAAAACAGATGAAGATGAAAACAGCACCTATGGGGTGGAACAGCTGGGATTGTTATGGAGCGGCTGTTACAGAAGATATCGTACGACGGAACGCTGAATTTATGGCTGAGCATCTGAAGGAGTACGGTTGGGAATATATTGTGGTGGATATCCAATGGTATGAGCCTTATGCTGCAACCAATGAGTATCATCCTTTTGCGGATGTAGTAATGGATGAGTATGGAAGACTGCTTCCCGCAGTAAATCGTTTTCCTTCCGCAGCAAACGGTGCGGGCTTTGGACCATTGGCAGAATATGTCCATTCTCTTGGATTGAAGTTCGGCATTCATATTATGAGAGGGATTCCACGACAGGCTGTACATCAGAACACGAAAATCATGAACAGTGACAGACATGCCCGGGAAATTGCCAAAACAAACAGTATCTGTGCCTGGAATACGGATATGTATGGTGTAGATCCTGAGAAAGACGGGGCACGGGAATACTATAACAGTATTTTTGAATTATATGCTTCCTGGGGTGTGGATTTTATTAAATGTGATGATATTGCACGGGAACTGCCACATGAGGAATCCGAACTGATTATGCTGAGCAAGGCATTGCATGGTTGCGGAAGACCCATGGTTTTAAGTCTGTCGCCGGGACCTGCTCTTTTAGAAAAGGCAGAGCTTTATAAACAGATTTCCAATATGTGGAGAATCACCGATGATTTCTGGGATAAGTGGGAACTGTTATATGATATGTTTTCAAGAGCAGAAAAATGGTGCACCCATGCAGGTGCAGGACACTGGCCGGATGCCGATATGCTTCCGGTCGGACCGATACGGCAGGTATATGATGTGAATAACTGGACGAATTTCACACAGGATGAGCAGATCACCATGATGACACTCTGGAGTATCATGCGTTCTCCTTTGATGCTGGGAGGAGAGCTGACAGGGTTTGACGAATTTACTATGAATCTGGTAACCAATTCTGAAATACTTGCCATGCATGCAAATGCACGGCATTCGCATCAGGTGTGGAGACGTGAAATCGATGGTATAGAGCATGCATTGTGGATTGCAGCAGATACAAAGGGTGGATATTATGTCGCGGTATTTAATCTGGGTGATAAAGACAGTGACATATCCATACCGCTTGCGGATCTGGAGATTTATGATGGAGTAAATGGAACGGAGCTTTGGAGCAGAGAGCACGTGGAAGAGCCAAAGAGCCTTAGTGTGTCATTAAAGAGTCATGGTGCTAGGTCATATCATTTTACGTACAACTAAAAAGAAATGCCCAGCTGCAGGTAAATCTGTGCAAACCGGAAATTTCTGATGAATAACATGGTGCAGAGAAGAGTTGAAAAGGCAGACGGATAAGAAACAAAGATAAAATAGTAAAAATAGAATAGAACAAAGAAAGAATATGGAGATAAAACAGAAAGGAATAAACAATGAATGTAAATCCTATAACAAGATTGGATTATCCAGATCCGGACGTGATCCGCGTAGAAGACACCTATTATATGGTATCCACAACCATGCACTTTATGCCGGGCTGTGAGATTCTGCAGTCTTTTGATCTGGTGCACTGGGAGCATGTGACTTATGTCTATGAGACGTTGGATCATACGGATGCGCAGCAACTGAAAAGCGGTCAGAATATTTACGGACAGGGCATGTGGGCAGCTTCCCTGCGCTATCATGAAGGCCGATTTTTTATCTGCTTTGTGGCAAATGATACCCGTAAGACTTATTTGTATACTTCGGAAAAAATAGATGGTCCATGGAAAAAGCAGCTGATAGAAGGCTTTTATCATGACGGCTCTTTATTATTTGATGAGGATGGCAGAAACTATATTGTATATGGAAATGATGAAATCTGGATTACAGAATTGAATGAAGATTTGACTGCACCAAAGAAGGACGGATTACATCGTCTTTTAGTCAGTGATCATAAGAACCCGGAGCTAGGCTATGAGGGGGCTCATATTCAAAAAATAAACGGCTATTATTATATTTTTCTGATTCATTCCCTGAGAGACCGCTGGATGCGGACGGAAGCATGCTTTTACAGTGATTCTCTGGAAGGAGAATTCACGGGTGGAGATGTACTTTGTGATGATCGTGGATATTGTGGACAGGGCGTGGCACAGGGAGGAATAGTGGATACGCCGGATGGAAAGTGGTATGCAATGCTGTTTCAGGATTCTGGAGCAGTTGGACGGATTCCTATTCTGCTTCCGGTTACCTGGAAGGATCATTTTCCGGTTTTTGGACAGAACGGACATGTGCCGGAAGAAATAGAGGTTCACAGTACCAGACCAGGATATATTTATCAGCCATTAGTGGGAAGTGATGATTTCTGTAATGGGCTGCTTCCGCGCTGGCAGTTTAATCATGATCCAGATCCACGGTACTATCATCTGGATGCATTGCAGGGAACCTATACAATTACAACACGGGAAGTTTGTACAGAGCTTACACAGGCAGTAAATACGCTTACGCAAAGGATGAGTTATCCGTCATGCGCAGCTGAGGTTACTGTTGATGCTTCTGCATTGAAAGAGGGCGATGTCGCAGGTTTGTGTGCGTTGCAGAGCTGTTATGCTGCAGTTGGCATTACAAAACATCATGGAAAATATGAAGTCCTTATGCTGGATAAAAAAGAAGATGGTATATTGGATATGACGGAAGGAACTGTTGTTGAATCACACCAGATGGATTTTCGTCTGGAAGCAGATTTCTGTAACATGAAGGATGAAGCACGCTGCTATTACCGGGTAAATAAGGGAGACTGGCTACCTATCGGAACCGTGCATAAGCTGTACTTCAAACTGGATCATTTTACTGGTTGCCGGTTTGGTCTGTTCTGCTATGCGGCAGAGGAAACAGGAGGAAGTGCCTGCTTCCGGGATTTTAAGTATTATGATGTTGATGAAATCTCATAAAGATAGAACTGCATAAAATAAGTGTCGGAATTTTTTTCAATAATCCGTTTTGCCTGTTCAGTACTATATGCTTGATAAATACAGTCAATTCCGTAAAAGATTCAGATTGCAGAAAAATCCGGGCATAGTATCAATAGAATGATATTGCCCGGATTTTTTATATTTAGTGGCTTTTCTTAAAATCCGAATAGTGATATAATGCATTTAATAGAAGCAAACAAAGTCTGATGTTAAGTGAGGGAAAGATATGGATGATACCGGTATAAAGAGAGAACCAGTTATCAGAATAAGCTATGACAGGATGGAAGCATATATACTGCTGCCTATACTTGGGGATAATGAAGCGTATACAGTCGATGAGCTGATTGATGCAGCAGCAAAAAATGGTGTAGTATTTGGCATTGACTGTGATTTGATTTCAGATATGGTGGAGTCACGCAACTTTGGTCATGAAATATGCTTTGCCAGAGGTCAGAAGCCACAGGATGGAGAGGATGGACGATATGAATTTCTGTTCGACTATAATCTGAATAAGAAGCCAAAGATACGAGATGACGGCTCTGTTGATTATTGGAGTGTACATTCGGTTGAGGTTGTCAAAAAGGGACAGAAAATTGCCAGATACATAGAGCCTGTAGAGGGAAAGGACGGAAAGGATGTCTTTGGAAAAGTTATACAGGCAAAAAGAGGCAAGCCGCTTCCACCATTGGCAGGCAGAGGCTTTGAAAAGTCTGCAGATGGTCTGATATACGTGGCGACAATTGACGGAAAGATTGAGAAAAATAAAAACCGCATACTCATAAATCCGGTGCTTGAGATAAATGGAAATGTGGATGTCGGAACAGGTAATATTGATTTTATAGGAGACGTTATTGTTCATGGCAACGTCAGAACCGGTGCAAGAATAATGTCATCCCAGTCAATTACGGTTGACGGTATATGTGAAGGCTGTGTGCTTGAAGCAGGTAAGGATATTATTTTGCGAAGCGGAATGATAGGAAGAAACAAGGCCAGACTCATAGTGAAGGGCAATCTTTTTGCAAAGTTTATAGAGTATACAGAGGTCAATGTTGAGGGTTATGTTGAGGCTGATTCGGCTGTAAACAGTATTATTGTAAGCAATGACATGGTACTCTTTAAGGGAGGCCATGCCAGTATAGTGGGAGGCAAGGTATACGGCTGTGCCGGAATAGAGGTTGCGAACCTCGGAAATGATGCATTTATCAAGACTGAGGTACATGTGGGTGTTCACAAAAAAATCAAGATAAAGATAGCGGAGCTTGAAAGGCTGATAATGCAAAAACAGCAGTTGTTGGACAACATCACCGCCGGGTTAAAGCAGATAGAAATGCTCGAAGAAAAGACAGCCGACAGAGAAAATCTGGATGAGAAAAAGATGACGCTTACCCGCGCAAAAATAGAAAAGACGGCTGACATTAACGCAAATAAGGAGGAGCTTGGGCGCTTGCAGAGCATTGTTGAGCGTTCGACAAATGCTACCGTAAAGGTTACTGAGCTGACATATCCAAATGTTGAGGTATATATCAATAATTCAAAGCTTGTCACAAAGGATGAGGTCGGACCGGCAGAATTTATGGAGAAGGATGCAGGCATTGTTATGATGTCTTTGTAGAAAAATGCGATATTTTTATTAAATCTTAATGGAATTTCACTTGCATAAAGGGGTTACTATATTATAATATATAGTGACCCTTTTTGATGAGGAAAATGATTTTATTATTTATTATACTAATTAATTATGGAGGCAATTATGCTTAACTTTGAAGAAGAACTCAAAAATTATGAACCAAGCCTTGAGATAGATGAGGCAGAGTCAGCTATTTACAGTCATGATCTGACAGATGTTACAGATATTATCGCAGAGATATTACGTGGTCAGCAAAAGTAGTTTTTATTAGGAGAATACAAAATGATTTGTTATAAATGTGGACAGGAAACCGGCTGGGAGGATAGCTGCCCTGCCTGCGGAGCCGATATGAAAATCTTCAAGAAGGTTGTGAGGATATCCAATTCATACTACAATGACGGTTTGCAGAAGGCGCAGGTAAGAAATCTCTCCGGTGCAATAATCAGTCTCAGACAGAGTCTTAAGTTTTACAAATACAATATACAGGCAAGGAATCTGCTCGGACTTGTGTATTATGAGATGGGCGAGGTTGTTGATGCCTTAAGCGAGTGGGTTATCAGTGCAAATTACCAGTCAGAGGACAATCTGGCCAAAAAATATATCGAGCAGATACACCGCAACAGAAATCAGCTTGACACTATAAATCAAACAATAAAAAAATATAATCAGGCTTTAATTTATTGTAAGCAAGACAGCAAGGATCTTGCGGTGATACAGCTTAGAAAAGTACTTTTACTTAATCCAAAGCTTGTAAAGGCTCATCAGCTTATCGCATTGCTTTATATCGAGGAGGGGTATTATGAGAAGGCAAAAAAGGCTCTCAGGGATGCAGGCAAGATTGATACAGACAATACTACCACTCTTCGCTATCTGAAAGAGGTAAATCGATGCCTCAAGGAAAAGGGTAAGGAAAAGAAAAAGAAAAATGACGATTTAATTTCTTATCAAAGCGGAAATGAAACCATCATAATGCCTAAGAGATTCAGAGAAACTTCTATGTGGACAAATATAGTTTATCTGATTATTGGTCTTGTTGTCGGAGTGGCAGTTACCAGCTTTCTCGTTGTTCCGGGTGTGCAGAATAAGGCAAAGCAGGATGCAAAGAAGCAGCTTCTTTCGACAAGTGACCAGCTTTCCACAAACGGACAGACTATAAGCGGTCTTAATGATCAGATTAAATCACTTAAGACACAGCTTGAGGACGAGCAGCAAAAGAACAGTGGTGTGGCTGAACAGATTGCATCATATGAATCGCTTCTGAATGCATATGGGCTTTATGCATCGGGAGATATAGTAAAGACCGGAGAGGCTCTAGAGAATATAAAGAGAGATGACTTGAGCGATTCAGCCAAACAGATATATGATACCCTGAATGGTTCCATATCGGATTCATATAAAGAGGCATTGTATAATCAGGCATATTCAGCATACAGTAAGGGTGATTATCAGGGTGCTATTCCAACCTTCCAGAAGCTTATCGGTATGGATGAGGCATATAGAGATGGCTCGGTTGCATATTACCTGGCGCAGTCATTCAGAAAATCAGGAGATCTGGCATCGGCAAAGCAGTATTATCAATATGTGGTTGATAATTATCCGGGTACTGAGAAAGCAAGAACATCAAAGAATTACATCAATCAAGAACAATAGAATGAAAATTATATCAGGATTTACAAAAGACATCGGCTTTATGCCGGTGTCTTTTTTTTGAATGGTTACTGTATAAATATGAATGTGTGGAAGCTATGAATTATAGCTGATATTTCATACTTGTGAAATATGCATAAATAACAATAACAGGGAGGAAATTAAATTGAGCTTAAATTATTGCATGAAGGATGACGAGGTAATCTATTTTATGCCGGAAGAGGTGGACCATCATTCTGTAAAGAATATTGCTGCAGAGCTTGATGGACTTATCGACAGTGGCATTGCCAGAAAAATAGTATTTGACATGACAAATACAAGTTTTATGGACAGCTCGGGTATAGGCGTGATAATTGGCAGAGCAAAAAAACTTAAATATTTCAATGACAGCAGTGTGGCAGTGCGCAATACATCAGACAGGGTAAACATGATACTTAAATGTGCAGGGATATATAGAATAGTTACAAAACAATAATAGTAAATAGAAAAGTCAAGAAAGGAAGCATAATGAAAAATAATATTATAAATCATATATCGCTCAGCTTTGATGCCATTTCCGAAAATGAGGCATTTGCGAGAATGACAGTAGCATTTTTTATGGCACAATTAAATCCGACGATAGACCAGGTGGAAGATGTGAAGACGGCAGTGTCAGAGGCTGTGACGAATGCGATTATTCATGGCTATGAGGTGTTTGAAGATGAGGCTGCTATACAGCACGAATTATGTACTCATGAGTGTATAGATAAGCCCCAAAATCATGAAATACATGAAACAGAAACAAATATGAAAACCAGTATAAATAACAGTACAAAAAAGCAGGTACATATGAAGTGCAAATATCATGGGAGAGAGTTATATGTGGAAATATCGGATGACGGAGTAGGCATAAAGGATGTAGCCAAAGCAATGGAACCGTTATACACATCCAAGCCACAGCTTGACAGGTCGGGTATGGGCTTCTCATTTATGGAAGCATTCATGGACGAGCTTACGGTCACATCGGAACCGGGACACGGAACAACAGTAAAGATGAAAAAAGTTCTATGAGCAGTGATAAAAACAGCAGACTTGTCACGGAAAATATAAACCTGATTTATTTAGTCATGAAACGATTCAGAAATAGAGGCATTGAACAGGATGATTTATTTCAGATAGGAGCAGTAGGGCTGATAAAGGCAGCGCAGAGATTTGATGAAAGCAGGGGCTTTGCCTTCTCTACATACGCAGTACCATTGATAATAGGGGAAATACAGCGATTTCTTCGTGATGACGGAATGGTACATATCAGCAGAAAAATACAGGATGATGCCAGAAAAATTGCAATTATCAGAGAAAAATACAAAATGAGCGAAAACAGTGAAATATCACTTGAAGAACTGGAAAATATTTCAGGCATGTCGAAACAGGATATAATAATTGCCATGGAAGCCGACAAAAAAGCTGCATCGATAGAGAATGAAAATGTGCTTGATTTTCTGGATAACAAAATGAGTACAGAGACAGCGGATAAGTCATCAGAGACAGACAAAGTGATAAATCATATCGCAATGAAGCAGGCATTTGATTCACTTGATGAGAGCGAGCGCAGACTGATTAAGCTTCGCTATATGCAGGATAAGACACAGAAGCAGGTGGCAGATGTGCTTGGACGCAACCAGGTGGCCATATCACGAATGGAGAAGAATACGTTGGCGAAGCTTCGCAGGGCGATGATGTGAGTGGGAAGCGTCGTAGGATGAGAGCTTCCCACATAAAGGCTGAGAGGATGCCGGGGTGGCATGTAGTATATTCTTCAGAAAATTATGAAGTCAGCCACGAGCCTATGTACGGATAGATTGTGGATATGCCGGGGCTTTTTTGTTATTAGGGAATATGGAACCTCGTGGCAGTTCATAATTTTCTTCAGAACACACTGCATGCCCTCCGGCGAATTTAGTGTGTCGAGTGGGAAGCAGTGGAGGTTTTGAGCTTCCCACATAAAGGCTGAGAGGATGCCGGGATGGCATGTAGTATATTCTTCAGGAAATTATGAAGACAGCCCCGAGCCCATGTACGGATAGATTGAGGATATGCCGGGGCTTTTTTGTTATTAGGGAATATGGAACCTCGTGGCAGTTCATAATTTTCTTCAGAACACACTGCATGCCCTCCGGCGAATTTAGTTGTGTCAAGTGGGAAGCGTCGTAGGTTTTGAGCTTCCCACGTGCAGGCTGAGAGCGCCGTGCCGTCCGAACCGCAGGTGAGGAACAGCACATTATATCTCAGCGTAAGTGGCGTAAGCCGGTGGTGGTGGGCAGGCGGTACTGTCGGGCGGGCGAATAGCGCAGCTGTTTAGTGTCTGTAGAATTATGCTGTAAAGCACAGAAATGCCGAGGCATGGACGCCGAGGCAAGGAGAAATCGAGCCATGGATGGCGAGTTTCGACGGTTTCGTCGGGCATAGAAAACCTGTAGGCATAATTTCGTACAGACACTTGACAGCGAAGCGTAGCCCGCACGACAGCACCGCCTGCCCACCACCACCGGCTTACGACACGTACTATTGAAAATATTGGGAAATTATTGAAAAAGAAAAGTACTTGCACCCAAATCCAAAAGCATATTACAATGGGTGATA
Organism: Agathobacter sp. LCP21S3_B2; assembly: GCF_052118705.1. NCBI lineage: Bacteria > Bacillati > Bacillota > Clostridia > Lachnospirales > Lachnospiraceae > Agathobacter > Agathobacter sp. LCP21S3_B2. The sequence continues at coordinate 44,190 of NZ_JBQKGQ010000004.1, forward strand.
AGAAAAATTGTATTGTCGAAAGGAGAAAAGCATGAAACTTCCACTCACATATGATAACTATATATTTGACCTCTACGGTACTCTTGTGGATATACACACAGACGAGAGTGACACTGCAATCTGGGAAAAGCTCGCCATGTTCTATGGATATTACGGAGCATTGTATGAGGCAAAGGAGCTTAAGGAGCGCTATGAGACACTTGTAAAGAGCAGCGAGGCAGAGCTTAAGAAGAAAATTGAAAAGTCTGATGCAGATGCGCAGTTTGCTATCTCATATGCTCACGAAGCATCACCGGAGATACATATAGAGGATGTATTTGAAAAGCTCTATGAGGAAAAGGGTGTGAATCCGACAAAAGAGCTCTCAGTGCATACCGGACAGTTTTTCAGGGTGATGAGCACCGAATACATAAAGCTTTATCCGGGCACAAAGGAGATGCTCAAGGAGCTTAAGGAGGCTGGGAAAAATGTATATCTGCTTTCAAATGCGCAGCGCATATTTACAGCCTATGAGATGATAAGACTTGATATCTTTGATTTGTTTGATGACGTATTTATCTCGTCTGATTACAACACCAAAAAGCCTGATGTCAGATTCTATAAGGAGCTGATAGAGAAGCATGATATTGACGTGGCAAAATCGCTCTTTACTAGGAAATGATTCGACTACCGATATCAAGGGTGCAAAGGAATGCCGGATGGACGCATTTTATGTGAAATCAAATATATCGCCAAAGGATGATATGGCTCATGACGCAGACTATGTTATAGATAATTTTACCAACTGGTAATGCATTATTGTTTATAAAAATGTGAATACTACATAAAAAACATATATAAATTAAAAACTTTTTATAAACAGTTGCAAATAAAATATAATGGTGTAAAATGAACTAGATTTGAATTAGTTTATTTTTTAACAAAGTAGAGGTGATAAGAATGTCAAACACATTATTAATGTTGTGTATCCCATTTGCGGGCTTATTACTGTGCATAGCAGTTATGCCGCTTGTGAAGCCTGAATGGTGGGAGAAGCATCAAGCTCATGCAGTTATCTTATGGTCACTGCTTTTTGCCATTCCGTTCGCGCTGTTCTATGGAGCACCAAAAGCCGCAGAGACGGTACTGGAGTGTCTGATAGGCGACTATCTGACCTTTATCGTGCTGCTCTTTGGACTGTTCTGCGTAGCCGGAAATATAAAGCTGGAGGGAAGTCTGGTCGGCAATCCAAAGGTAAACGTTATCATGCTTGCCGTTGGAACACTTTTTTCAAGCTGTATAGGAACTACCGGAGCCAGTATGCTCTTTGTCAGACCAATCATCCAGATGAACTCATGGAGAAAGAACAAGCGTCATATCATGGTATTTTTCATTTTCCTTGTGTCAAATATCGGAGGCTGCCTTACACCTATCGGTGACCCGCCACTGCTCATGGGATTTTCAAGAGGAGTATCATTTTTCTGGAGCATGAGACTGTTTCCGGTTCTGGTAATAAATATGATATTACTTCTGGGCATATTTTATCATTTGGACAGGAAGGCATATCAGAAGGATATCACTAAGGGACTTATGCCTGAGGTTAAGGAGAATGAGCCTTTAATTAGAATAAAGGGTGCTCAAAACTTTTTATATATAGTAATGATTGTCATAGCCGTTATACTAAGCGGTGTGCTTCCTAAGCTTTCTGCATTCCAGAATGCTGCAGGAGAGGTTATCGGTATTCCGATATTCAGGGAGGTTACACTCACTGTGCCTGCAATCATTGAGATTGCAATTATTCTGCTTGCAGCCTTACTTTCCTTCAAGACAACACCGAAGGAGGTTCGTGTGCAGAACCATTTCACATGGGGAGCAATTCAGGAGGTTGCGGTGCTTTTCATCGGAATCTTCATCACCATGCAGCCGGCTCTTATGGTATTAAAGAGCGCCGGTTCAGGTCTTGGAATCACGGAGCCGTTTGAGATGTTCTGGGCAACAGGAGCACTTTCAAGCTTCCTCGACAATACACCGACATATCTGGTTTTCCTTACTACAGCGGGAGCCATGCACTTTACTACAGGTGTCGCAACCACATTGGGAGTGGTGCCGGTCAAGATGCTTATGGCAATTTCGTGTGGCGCTGTATTTATGGGAGCCAACACATATATTGGAAATGCACCGAACTTTATGGTCAAGTCATTATCAGACGAAAACGGTATCAACATGCCATCGTTCTTCGGTTACATGTGGTGGTCAGTGCGTTATCTGTTCCCTGTTTTCATCATAGATATGATCATATTCTTTTTATAGGAGGGATGAATTATGGAATTTTATGACGAGAAAATTAAAGCTCTTGCCATCAAAATCTATGAGCTTGATGCCGAAGTATACAAGAAATTAGGCTCATCCCTCGGCAGGGTATTTGGTGGCGAGAAGGATATATGTATCCGCAACATCATGGAGGATCTGCACTCAAGGCAGAACAGCTCAAGAATCCGAAGCGAGCTTGCCCTGATAAGCAACATGGCAAGAACAATACCTGATCACGATACAAGGCATGATATCATGGTCAGATACAACAACATAGTAGAGGAGATAGCGGAGCTCCCGACAGGCTTTGCTGACGGAGATATCCTCGATCCAAAGATAGCGGATTTAAATACCGTAAACCTGAAGGATCGTTTCAAGACGGGCGATCATCTGATTATCTGTATAGGACGTTCCTGCGGATGTGGTGGAAATGAGATTGGATTTGCACTTGCAGACAAGCTTCGTATGAATTTCTATGATGTGTCTGTCATGAATGAGGTGTTCAGACAGAAGGATGGAGAGGAAGCTGCCCAGGCTACAGCTACCTTCCAGAAAAAAGAGCGAATGGGAATCAAAAAGCGCATAAAAGCTTTTAAGAGATACCACGGACTTTCATCAGAGGATGTGCTTTTCTTTGATACGAGCAAGTTCCTTGTAGAGAAGGCAAAGCAGGAGGACTTCATTGTCATGGGACGTTTCGCGGATGCGATTCTGACAAACAATCATATTCCTCACATCAGTATCTTTATCACAGCACCGGAGAAGAGACGAGTACAGCGTTTCCTTGAGATAAACAAGAATGTGACTCCGAATCAGGCAAAGAAGTGGATAGAGTCTGAGGATATAAGACATCTGAAGACCTACAAATTCTATACCGGCAGAAAGTGGAGCAAGGCAAGTAACTATGATATCTGTATCAACAGTGCCAGCTACGGTATCAAGGGCTCAATAGAGCTTATCATCCGTATGCTCCAGCTCGATGACCGTGTGAATCAGCTGATGGAGTAGTTTTTTAAAGCGTGTTTTATTGACGTAAAACACGCTTTTTTGATATATTTGACATTTTAAAAATTCCTCTTACAAAATTCGTGAAAAAGTGATAAAATGATAACGTATAACGAAAGAGGTGTGATATGTTCGAAATAGGTGATTACGTATTAAATGCTACAAATGGTATTTGCAAAATAAGCGAAATCGTGGAGTTAGACATGTCAGGAGACAAGCAGCTCAAGTCATATTTTTTGCTTCGTCCTATTGAGGAGGAGAATGACAGAGTGTATATTCCTGTTGACAATGCCGATAAGAGGATACGTAAGGTAATAACAAAGGGTGAGGCACAGGCAGTGCTGGATAGGATTCCTGAGATAGAGGCACTCGTGGTAGACAAAGAGAAGGAGCGCGAAACACGCTACAAGGAGGCAGTCAGAAGTTGTGAGCCGGATAATGTAGTCAGTCTCATAAAGTGTTTACATATCAGAAGCGAGCAGCGTGCCCGGGCTGGCAAGAAGGCTACAGCCGTCGATGAGCGCTATGGCAAGATGGCAGAGCACAATCTCAATGCAGAGCTTTCTTTTGTTTTGAAAAAAGACAAGCAGGAGATTAAAGAATTAATTAATAAAATGCTCTAAAATAGTATAAAAGTCATAAAAAGGCTTGCTTTATCTTCTATTATGATGTAAGATGATACTGAAGTACTAAGCAGGGAGTATTTTTTATAAGGGCAGAATCAATTCAGGTGTTCTGCCCTGTTCTTTTTGCTGAAAAAGGATATATTAAGAAAAGTTTAAACAAATAATTAATGAGTTTACGTTGGAAATATGATATTATATATCAGGTAAAGGCGTATAATATTATCGTTTAATGGTAAATGAGAAAACTTATCATGTTTTATCTGATAGAAACAAAAGAATTAAAGTAAGGGAATCAATATGGATAATATGAATAATATGAATATTAATTCTGCAATAGCAGATACTATGGATATAGGAAATACAAACACAGAAAAAAAGACAGGGCTCATAGGCTTTTATAATTATACGGTAGTGCTTACATACATAGGCATGTGGATAGGCTTCCTTGGAGTGATGCTTGCCATAAAGGATAGGTATGTGGGCTCATTAATCTGCCTTATGCTCGCCGGTGTCTGCGATATGTTTGACGGCACCATTGCATCCACAAAGAAGGATCGTACCAGGGACGAGCGCACATTTGGCATACAGATAGATTCATTAAGTGATATCATATGTTTCGGTGTGCTTCCGGCAGTGTGGGTATTTTGCGTGACACCAAAGATATCAGTTGCATTTGTCGCCATATTTGTATTCATGCTTTGCGGGCTTATCCGTCTGGCATACTTTAATGTGGATGAGGCTAACAGACAGGCAGCCACAGCAGAGCGCAGACAGTACTATCTGGGGCTTCCAATCACCTCCAGTGCTCTTGCTATCCCGGCGGTATATCTGATTGGCGAGTTCACTGCTATACATATAGAGACAATCGCAGCACTTGCCCTTTTAGTCATAGGCATATGCTACGTGCTCCCGGTAAAGCTCAAAAAGCCATCTCTTTTTGGCGAGGTTCTGCTTGTAGGTATAGGAGCAGTTGAGTTTTGTATTCTCATTGCGGAGGTTCTTATTTAATGGCAAAAAAATCGTTTGTAGACTGGCTTTACACCACGGCACCTGGGCGTGTGACACTTAAGGTGCTTCTGTATACAGGTGCACTTAAGCTCGGAGAAATAGTAGCACGCTCCCCGCTGTCTAAGCCGTTTATCAGCCGGTATATAAAGAATAACAATATAGACATGTCTGATTTTAAGGGACAGAAATATAACAGTTTTCAGGATTTTTTCTCCAGAAAGCGCGATGATATTGGGGTGGACAGGCAGGCTGAGCATCTTATCAGTCCGTGTGACGGCTACCTGAGTGCCTACAGGATAAAAAGTAACAACAGCTTTTACATCAAGGGCTCATGGTACAAGGTGACGGATCTTGTCACCGATAAAAAAATTGCAAAGGAATTTGTCGGAGGAGACTGCGTGATACTGCGTCTTTGTGCCAATGATTATCATCATTACTGCTATATAGATGACGGCTTTCAGGGAAAGAATCATTTCGTGAAAGGGCTGCTTCACAGCGTTCAGCCGATTGCACTGGAAAATGCTCCTGTTTACAGGAAAAACAGGCGTATGTGGACAATTCTTGATACAGTTAATTTTGGCAAGGTGGCACAGATTGAGGTAGGCGCGCTGCTCGTGGGCGGCATAGTCAATGACCACGAGAATGTCATGATGAGAAAGGGCGCAGAGATGGGGCATTTTGAGCTGATTGGCTCCACAATTGTGCTTTTGTTTAAAAAAGGTCATATCGACCTGCTTCCGGAAATCAAAGAGTGTATAAAAGGAGACAAAGAAGTACGTGTTATCCAGGGACAGCATATCGCAAACAGGACAGCTTTTTAACAGAATACTTCCAAAATACAGCCGTATTCCACTGCTTTTTACAGTAGTGCTCAATTTCAGTGTATACTGGGGCGCGAGAGCAATTGCAGGCGGTTTTACACATCACAATATAGAGACCGCGCTCGATGGCATGATACCGGTTGTGTACCCTACAGTAGTCATTTATTTTGGCTGCTATATTTTTTGGATTATAGGATATCTGTACAATGCAGCGATGGATAGAACGCACTGTTATCGTTTCCTTATGGCAGACTGGCTGGCAAAGGCAGTCTGTTTTATCTGTTATATCGTGTATCCTACAACCAATACCCGCCCGGAAATTGTAGGCTCAGACATATGGGCACAGCTCATGCGCTTTTTATATAGTATGGATGCAGCGGACAATCTTTTTCCATCTATACACTGCCTTGTAAGCTGGCTGTGCTATATCGGCATTCGTGGCAATAAAAAAGTACCGCAGTGGATACGTACAACCTTCTGGATTTGCGCTATAGCAGTATTCATATCCACATTGACTACAAAGCAGCATGTGATATATGATGTAGTGGCAGGAGTGATCCTCATCGAAGTAACATACCGAATTTCACGGCTGTTACTTACTAAATTAAGTAAATAATTAATTAGAATGCAGCTTCCCACCCGTAAACCTTCTGCCGGAGAGTATGCGGTGTGTTCCGAAGAAAAATTATGAACTGTCACGAGGTTCCATAAAAATAGTAGTTGAAAGAAATGATAAAATAAAAACAATCTAATTCTATGTGTGTTCGTGACTGACTTCATAATTTTACAGAGGAATATACTGCATGCTATGCCGGCTTGCATAGATTATAAAGTGGGAAGCGGAAATATATTATATGTAAGGGGGGGAAACATGGATGATATACAAATAGAGATGCTGCCGGTGCTGGGCGAATTCAGTTCAATTGCCTCGCAGTATGAACACATCATGTTCTACTACGAATCGGGCATACAGCAGATAGTAGCAAAGCTGCAGATATTAAATAATGAATTCAAAAACAATCACGAAAGAAATCCAATCGAGAACATAAAGAGCCGTGTAAAGTCACTTGACAGTATAATAGACAAAATGAAGCGAAAGGGCATTCCACTCACCACCAACGCCATGAAGCGTGAGATAAAGGATATAGCCGGCGTCAGGGTCATTTGTCCATTTATATCCGATGTATATCAGGTGGCCAATATGCTTGTGAATCAGGCGGATGTCGAGATTGTCACTATAAAGGACTACATAAAAAAACCAAAGGAAAATGGATACAGGAGTCTTCATATGATAGTGCTGGTTGATGTGTATTTTTCGGATCACAAGGACAAGGTGCCGATAGAGATACAGTTTCGTACCATTGCCATGAATTTCTGGGCCAGCACAGAGCATCAGCTTCGCTACAAGAAGAGCCGTGTATTCACGGAGGAGATGCAGCAGGAGCTCAAGAAATGCGCGGATATCATGGCAGACGCTGATGACAAGATGCAGAATCTGGCAAATGTTTCGGGGATTGTGCAGCCGATTGAGTAAAAGAGAGTGATGTAAGTCACTCTTTTTTGCTTGTAAATCAAAAGTTTATATTTATTTAATAAAAATTGTTAGCACTCTCACTTGACGAGTGCTAATTTGCGTGCTATAACATAGTCACAAGGAAATATTGAAGGATTATTTGTGGATAACATAGTAGAAGGGAGTGAGACTATGAACATTCAAAAATTCACACAGAAATCAATAGAGGCAGTCAATGACTGCGAGAAGCTTGCATATGATTATGGCAATCAGGAGATAGAACAGGAGCATCTGCTTGTGGCATTGCTTTCACAGGAGGATGGACTGATACCGAAGCTGATTGACAAGATGGAGATAAACGTAGAGCATTTCACAGAGAATGCAAAGCGTCATCTGGCAGCGCGCACAAAGGTAAGTGGCAGCAGTGCACAGGTCTATGTGGGCAATGATCTAAACAAGGTTCTTATCCATGCTGAGGACGAGGCAAAGGCAATGGGAGATGAGTATGTTTCGGTAGAGCATCTTTTCCTGTGTCTGCTGAAGTATCCAAACAAGGCAATGAAGGAGCTGATAAAGGAGTACGGTCTCACAAGAGACAGATTCCTCACAGCGCTTTCTACGGTCAGGGGCAATCAGAAGGTCACATCCGATAACCCTGAGGCCACCTATGATACACTTGAGAAATACGGCTACGACATGGTGGAGCGTGCAAGACAGCAGAAGCTTGATCCTGTTATCGGCCGTGACGACGAGATACGAAATGTAGTGCGCATCCTCTCGCGTAAAACTAAAAATAACCCGGTACTTATAGGTGAGCCGGGTGTTGGTAAAACGGCAGTCGTTGAGGGACTGGCGCAGCGTATTGTAAAGGGCGATGTGCCTGAGGGCTTAAAGGACAAAAAACTGTTTGCACTCGATATGGGCTCTCTGATTGCAGGAGCTAAGTACAGGGGCGAGTTTGAGGAGAGACTTAAGGCAGTGCTTGAGGAGGTAAAAGCCTCTGACGGACAGATAATTCTCTTTATCGATGAGCTTCATACAATAGTAGGAGCCGGAAAGACAGACGGAGCCATGGATGCGGGACAACTTCTTAAGCCAATGCTTGCAAGAGGTGAGCTGCACTGCGTGGGCGCCACAACACTCGATGAGTACCGTGAGTATATTGAGAAGGATGCAGCCCTTGAGAGACGTTTCCAGCCTGTTATGGTAGACGAACCGACAGTAGAGGATACTATCTCGATACTTCGTGGCCTTAAGGACAGATACGAGGTATTCCACGGCGTTAAAATCACAGACTCGGCACTTGTCACAGCGGCAGTGCTTTCAAACAGATACATCACAGACAGATTTTTGCCTGATAAGGCAATAGATCTTGTGGATGAGGCATGCGCCATGATAAAGACCGAGCTTGATTCAATGCCGGCAGAGCTTGATGAGCAGAATCGTAAGATTATGCAGCTTGAGATAGAGGAGACAGCTCTAAAGAAAGAGACAGACCACTTAAGTCAGGACAGACTTGAAGCACTCCAGAAGGAGCTTGCAGAGCTGCGTGATGACTTTAATGCAAAAAAGGCACAGTGGCAGAACGAGAAGGGAGCTGTTGACAAGGTCAGCAAGCTTCGTGAAAAGATTGAGTCCACAAAGAATGAAATCAAGACAGCACAGCAGAACTATGACCTGGAAAAGGCAGCAGAGCTACAGTACGGCGTGCTTCCAAACCTTAAGAAGGAGCTGGAATCAGAGGAGGCACTGCTTAAGGACAGAGACTTATCGCTTGTGCGAGAGAACGTGGGCGATGAGGAGATTGCACTCATTATCTCGCGCTGGACAGGAATACCTGTTGCAAAGCTTACGGAGAGTGAGCGTAATAAGACACTTCACCTCGATGAGGAGCTGCACAAGAGGGTAATAGGACAGGATGACGGAGTTACAAAGGTGACAGAGGCTATCATCCGATCAAAGGCAGGCATCAAGGATCCTACAAAGCCGATAGGTTCGTTTATGTTACTCGGACCTACAGGTGTAGGTAAGACAGAGCTTGCAAAGGCACTTGCGGCAAGTCTGTTTGATGATGAGAACAACATGGTCAGACTCGATATGAGTGAGTACATGGAGAAATACTCAGTGTCACGACTCATCGGAGCGCCTCCTGGATATGTAGGCTATGATGAGGGTGGACAGCTCACAGAGGCTGTAAGGCGTAAGCCATACTCAGTAGTACTCTTTGATGAGGTGGAAAAAGCCCATCCGGATGTATTCAACGTGTTGCTTCAGGTGCTTGATGACGGACGCATTACTGACTCACAGGGACGTACGGTGGATTTCAAAAACACTATCATCATTATGACAAGTAACCTCGGCTCACAGGAGCTTCTTGAGGGGATAGAGGCAGACGGCAGCATCAGCACAGAGTGTGAGAACCGCGTCATGGATGAACTTAAGGGGCATTTCAGACCGGAGTTTTTAAACAGACTTGATGAGATCATAATGTTCAAGCCTCTTACAAAGGACAACATTGGTCATATCATCACCCTGCTCATGGCAGAATTAAACAAGCGTCTTGTCGACAAGGAAATCACAGTCGAGCTGACAGACACTGCAAAGCAGTTTATCACCGACAGTGGCTACGATCCGGTATACGGAGCAAGACCACTCAAGAGATATCTGCAGAAGCATGTCGAGACACTCGCGGCAAAGCTGATTCTGGCAGATGGTGTGAGAGCAGGAGATACCATTCTTATAGATGTGAAGGATGACAAACTTAGTGCATCGGCAGTTCAGAAAAATGCATAAGTGAATGTATAGAAATTAACAACTTTTTCTCTTTATAATTTCTGTGCTTATTTCAATTTTTACATGGCTTGCAGAGGTAGAATTTATTATCTCTGCAAGCCTTTTTACTGCAATTTCACCCATGTACTGCTTAGGCACATGCACAGTCGAAAGAGGCGGTGTAATGTAGGTACACATTGGCATATCATCAAAGCCTATTACTGATATGTCTTCAGGGATGCGGTAGCCTGCCTCTGAAAGTGCGCGCATAGCTCCGGCAGCAATCAGGTCATTGTCGGCAAAGTAGCATCGGGCAAGCTCGTCACCGCTTTCTATTACTGCCTTCATATCGCCGTAAGCACCGTCAACTGTAGGGGAGAGGTGATGTACGACTGAGCGCGAGGTTGACATACCGCTTTTGCGTATTGCTTTATAGAAGCCGTCGGCTCTCTCCTCAAAGCCTGTTATAATGTATGAGGAATGCAGATATCCCGGCTGTGCATGTGTTTGTTTGATCAGATAGTCTGTGGCAAGATAGGCACCCTGAAGGTTATTTATAGTCACGCAATCGAGGTTTAAGGCTTCGAAATAGTTGTCTATTAGCACAACAGGCAGACCGCACCTTGTAAATGGCTTTATGTCATGCTCTTCCATCTCGGTTCCAAGCAGCAGGATACCCTTTGCTCCAAGCCTTTTCCACTCAGATAGCAAAGCCTCAATATCGTCATTTTCGTATATGTAGCTGATATTCAGGTAGTAGTGGCAGTGCCTGCAGCCCAAATCAATACCCTCTGACAGCTGTGAAAAGAATGGAACATCCTGTACCAAAACGCCGTGCTCTGTATGTGTGTAAACAGGAGAATTAGGAACTACAGCGCCATTCTTTCTGTATATTACAAAATATAATGTGCCATTGGAGGCCGGAGTTTCATTGGTATTTGATATCCTTGAAAAATCATATCCGGCAGAGACCGCAGCTTGGAGTACACGTTTTCTGGTGAGTGTGCTGACACCGGGCTTATTATTAAGTGCCATCGATATAGCTGCTTCAGAAAGATTAAGTTGTTTGGCAAGTTCTTTTGCTGTGATAGACATGGCATAGCTCCTTATGTTTTATTTGCCTCATTATAACATGACAATATAGTATTAACATTACAATTTAGTAAATTAAGTTGGAAAATACACTAAATTTACTAAATTATAGGTATCAATTAAGCTGGACCGGATATATACTTAGCACATAAGAACAATTAATCTGTCCGATGGGGCATATGAGAGAAGGAGATTTACACTATGAACAATATTCCAAAAATGAAAATTGGTATAGTTGCGGTAAGCCGTGACTGTTTTCCGGAAAGTCTGTCAGTAAACAGAAGAAAAGCACTTGTCGATGCATACACTGCAAAGTATGATGCAGCAGACATATACGAGTGTCCTGTATGTATCGTGGAGAGCGAAATACATATGGTACAGGCACTTGAGGACATAAAGGCAGCAGGCTGCAATGCACTTTGTGTTTACCTTGGAAACTTTGGACCGGAGATTTCAGAGACTCTTCTTGCAAAGCACTTTGACGGACCAAAGATGTTTGTTGCAGCAGCAGAGGAGACACAGGATAACTTAATTCAGGGACGTGGAGATGCATACTGTGGTATGTTAAATGCAAGCTACAATCTGGCACTCAGAAATATAGGAGCGTATATTCCGGAGTATCCTGTGGGCGATGCAGATGACTGTGCAGATATGATACATGAATTCCTGCCAATAGCAAGGGCTATATACGGACTTAATAATCTTAAGATTATTTCATTCGGACCGAGACCACTCAATTTCCTTGCATGCAATGCGCCAATCAAGCAGCTCTACAACGTGGGTGTTGAGATTGAGGAAAATTCAGAGCTTGATTTGTTTGAGGCATTTAACAAGCATGCCGGTGATGAGAGAATACCGGATGTGGTAAAGGACATGGAAAGGGAGCTTGGCGAGGGCAACAAAAAGCCTGAGATTCTTGAGAAGCTTGCACAGTATGAGCTCACACTTTTAGACTGGGTTGATGAGCATAAGGGCTACAGAAAGTATGTGGCAATCGCAGGAAAATGCTGGCCTGCCTTCCAGACACAGTTTGGATTTGTACCATGCTATGTAAACAGCCGTCTTACAGGAAGAGGTATCCCGGTTTCATGCGAGGTGGACATCTATGGAGTGCTCAGTGAGTTTATCGGAACCTGCGTCAGCGAGGATGCGGTAACACTTCTCGATATCAACAACTCAGTGCCGAAGGATATGTACAAGGAGTCAATCGAGGGCAGATTTGACTACAAGCATACAGACACATTTATGGGCTTCCACTGTGGAAACACCTGTTCAAGCAAGGTTTGCAACCCACAGATGAAGTATCAGATGATTATGGCAAGAAGCCTTCCTGTAGAGGTGACAAACGGAACTCTCGAGGGAGATATAGTGCCGGGAGAAATTACATTTTACCGTCTCCAGTCTACAGCAGACTGTAAGATTCGTGCTTATGTGGCTCAGGGTGAGGTGCTTCCTGTTGCAACACGCTCATTCGGCAGTATCGGAGTGTTTGCGATAAAGGAGATGGGACGTTTCTACCGCCATGTGCTTATCGAGAAGAACTATCCTCATCACGGAGCTGTAGCCTTCGGTCATTATGGAAAAGCCCTTTTTGAGGTATTTAAATATCTTGGCGTGCCAGTTGAGGATATTAACTACAATCAGCCGGCATCACTGCCATACAAGACAGAAAATCCTTTCTGTTAGTGGGTTCTGAATAGTTACGTTATCTGATGTAAACATATTACGTGAATGGAGAATAGATATGCTATATATAGGTGTGGATTTAGGCACAAGTGCAGTAAAGCTTCTGCTCATGGATGAGAGCGGAAAGGTATTAAATATAGTCTCAAAGGAGTATCCAATCAGCTTTCCAAAGCCGGGCTGGTCAGAGCAGAATCCATGTGACTGGTGGGAGCAGACCGTGGCTGGGCTTATAGAGCTGACTAAAGATTTTGACAGGAGCGCTGTTGCGGGAATCAGCTTCGGCGGTCAGATGCATGGACTTGTCGTATTAGATGAAAACGACAATGTAATAAGACCTGCTATACTTTGGAATGACGGAAGAACACAGAAGGAGACAGACTATTTAAATAATGTAATAGGAAAAGAAAAGCTGTCTGAGCTCACCGGAAATATAGCGTTTGCCGGATTTACAGCGCCAAAGATTTTATGGCTAAAAGCAAATGAACCGGAAAACTTTGCCAGAATAAAAAAGCTTATGCTGCCAAAGGATTATATTGCATACCGCATGACAGGTGTATTTAGTACCGATTATTCAGATGCATCGGGAATGCTTCTTCTGGATGTAAAAAATAAGTGCTGGTCAAAGGAGATGCTTGACATATGCGATGTAAGAGAGGAGTGGCTTCCAGAGCTTTATGAGAGCAGTGAAAAGACAGGCACTCTGAAAGCTGATGTGGCATGTGAGCTCGGCTTTCCTAAAGACTGCATAGTTGCAGCCGGGGCAGGAGATAATGCGGCTGCAGCTATAGGAACAGGTACGGTCGGAGCCGGAAAGTGTAACCTTTCTCTTGGAACAAGCGGCACACTTTTCATTACAAGTGATGAGTTCAGGGTGGATTCGCACAATGCGCTTCATTCGTTTGATCATGCTGACGGCGGCTATCATCTGATGGGCTGCATGCTCTCGGCTGCAAGCTGCAACAACTGGTGGATGAAGGATATCCTTCATTCCGATGACTTTGTGAATGAGCAGAAGCCTCTTGAGGAGGATGGCAGACTTGGTGAGAATCATGTGTATTTTCTGCCTTATCTGATGGGAGAGCGCTCTCCACACAATGATCCGTCTGCAAGGGCAGCGTTTATCGGGATGAGCATGGATACTGACAGAGCCGACATGCTGCAGGCTGTGTTTGAGGGTGTGGCATATGGTCTTCGCGATTCACTTGAGGTGGCAAAGAGCCTGGGTGTGGCACCAAAAAGCACAACAATCTGTGGTGGCGGTGCAAAGAGTATGCTTTGGAGAAAGATAGTTGCAAACGTCATGAATATGCAGGTTGACACGGTAGAGGTCGAGGAAGGACCGGCATACGGCGGTGCAATACTGGCTGCAGTTGCAAACGGCTGCTTTGAAAATGTGGAGGCTGCGGCAGCGGCTATTGTGAGAAAGAAGGATACGACCATGCCAAGTCCACAGCTTGTAGAAAAATACGAGAAGGGCTATGCAAAATTTAAGCAGTTTTATCCAGCATTAAAGGGTAAATATTAGTCAGGTTAATAGTTTAAAACTATAAAAAAGGCGTAGGATTAAATTCCTGCGCCTTTTTAATTGGGAATCAACAGCAGAAATTTTTGAAATGAAAGTAATGTTGCCTAATACTTGAACAATATCATGGGTTTGTCTATAATGTAAGAAAAAGAAAATGGAGCTTTATTAAATGAAAAGATTTACAGCAATATTACTTACAGGTATTATGATATTTTCTCTCGCGTCATGTGGTAAAAAAACACAGGAAGCAAAGGACACAGCAGCAGAAAAGGTTGAGGCGCATACACAAGCCACAGAGCAGATTGAGGAATCAGAAACAAAGCCACAGGAAACTGAGACCCAGGCAACTGAAGCAAAACAGCCCGAAACCCAGACTGCTGAGACTCAGACAGCAGAGCCACAACAGCCGGAAAATCAGGCTGATAACAGTGCACAGCAGTCAGACTATCAGTACACGGACAAGGCGTCATACGAAAATGGAGAATCAGTATCACTAAATCCTTCATGGCAGTATGCAGACCATTCAGCGATAAATTCAGGCTGTGCGGTCATGTACAAGGCTACAGCAAACCGCAAAAACATAGTAGTGGGTGTCAATGCTGGACACGGTACAAGCGGAGGAACTTCGGTGAAGACACTTTGTCATCCGGACGGCTCGGCAAAGACCACAGGTGGTACAACAGGCGCAGGTGCAACAAAAGCAGTAGCAGTTTCAGGTGGTATGTCCTTTAATGACGGTACACCGGAGAGCTCTGTCACACTCCGTATGGCGCAGATATTAAAGGACAAGCTGCTTGCGGCAGGCTATGATGTGCTTATGGTAAGAGACGGAAGCGATGTGCAGCTTGACAATGTGGCACGTACTGTCATCTGCAATAATGCGGCAGACTGTCATATTGCTCTGCACTGGGATGGCGACGGACTAAGCTACGATAAGGGCTGCTTTTACATATCAGTGCCGGGAGGCATAAAGGGAATGGAGCCGGTTGCATCACACTGGCAGCAGCATGATGCACTTGGGGCAAGCCTGATAGAAGGACTGCGCGCTCATGGAGCAAAGATAAACGGTAATGGCTCTATGGCAATAGACCTGACACAGACCTCATACAGCACGGTACCATCGGTGGATGTAGAGCTTGGCAACGCATGCTCTGACCACAGCGATGCAACACTTGAAAATCTGGCAGATGGACTGGTGCAGGGAGTCGAGGGATATTTCTAAAAGAGTGCTTTGAGGAGGTGCTGGAATTTAAGGTACATGATCCGGATGAGGAAAAGTCACTAAAGGAGACGGCGGCTTCAGCACTCGCACAGATAGAAGAAAAAATTATGATGCAGAACTGATGGCTAAAGGAATAACAAAGGATAGGATAAAGCATTATGGCTTTGCTTTTGAGGGCAAAAAGGTGCTTATAATGTAAGGATTATTACACTTATTAGTAGAGTGATGTTTATTTGAAAATTTTATTAAGAACACATATCATAATGAGTCGGAAAACTAAAGTTTGCAAAAACAACCGAATAATAGTAAAATGTCATACATGCGAGTATATTATTACGAAAACGAGCTTGAGGACGAGTTTTCCTCTGCTTCAATCAAGGCAAAAAAGATAGACGCAGACTATGACTACAGTATGGATAGTGCAGGAAGGCGATTTCTGCACTTCTTTTGGTATAAAATTATAGCAAAGCCTATAGCACGATTGTTTTTGCAGCTTAAATTCCGGCACAGGATAGTGGGGCTTGAGAAAATGGAGGCTGTAAGGAGAAAGGGCTTTTTCCTGTACGGCAATCATACCAACGCAGGTGCAGACGCACTTATTCCTACCATGGTGTCTCATCCGCAGGATACGTATGTGATAGTCCATCCTAACAATGTGTCGATGCCTGTTTTCGGGCATGTTACACCGTATCTTGGAGCGCTTCCGCTGCCGGATGACCGCGAGGCGATGAAGCATTTTCTTGACGAGATAGCAAAAAAGATAGAGCAGGACAAATGTGTGATGATATATCCGGAGGCGCATATATGGCCGTATTACACGAAGATACGTCCATTTACGGATGCATCGTTCCGCTATCCGGTGCAGCTTAAGTGTCCTGTAATGTGTTTTACGAATACCTACCAGAAGAGAAAACACGGACAAAAGCCACGCATCGTCACATATATTGACGGGCCTTTTTACCCGGATGAGAGTCTTAAGGGAAAGGCGCGCAAGGAGGCACTCAGAAATCAGGTATATGAAGCCATGGTGGAGCGGAGTAAGTTAAATACGATAGAGCTTGCGAAGTATATTAAGAAATAGGGGATTTTATGAGAAACATTTTATTTTCGGGAAATATAAAGGTATTTGATGGCATACTGACGTGTATGCTTTCGATATTCATGCGCACAAGGTCAGATGAGCCGTACCGCTTTTATATATTTACGATGGATGTGTCGCATCTGAGGGCTGATTTTGTTTCGGTTTCAGATGAGCAGATTACATTTTTGGATGATGTGGCAAAGAGCTATAATAAAGCCAATGAGGTCATAAAAATAGATGTGACTGATTTGTATATGAGTGAGTTTTCGGGGTGTCCGAACGAGGGAGCGTACTGCTCGCCGTATACGCTGCTTCGGCTTTTTGCAGACAAAATACCGCAGATACCGGACAAGCTGCTTTATCTGGACGCAGATATCCTGTTTAACAGGGAGCCGGAGCTTTTATATGACATAGATGTGACAGGCTTTGAATATGCGGCTGCGAGAGACCACTACGGCAAATATCTGCTGAATCCAAACTATATCAATGCGGGTGTATTGCTCCTAAATATGAAGCAGATAAAACAGACCGGGCTTTTTGAAAAGGCGAGGACACTCATAAGGACGAAAAAGCTTTTGTTTGCAGACCAGGATGCAATATATAAGAGCACCACACGCAAGAAAATGCTGCCACAGCGCTTCAACGATCAAAAATTTCTGCACGATCACACGATAGTCAGACATTTTTCAAAGAGGCTTTTCTGGCTGCCGTATCCGCATACTGCCAATATCAAGCAGTGGAATGTCAGCGCGGTTCACAGGATTTTTAAGTATGACCGGTTTGATGATATATTGTTTGAGTATATTTATCTGAAAAAGAAATACGCCGAATGCGGTAGTTTGGAATAGTTTTACAAAAAAGTACAATACTAACAGGGAGAATCGGACGAAATGGAAATAAAAGAATTTAATCTTAAAAGCTTAAGGGAAATACCAATATTTTTTGCATGCGATGAGGGCTTTGTGAAG
Source organism: Agathobacter sp. LCP21S3_B2 (assembly GCF_052118705.1). NCBI lineage: Bacteria > Bacillati > Bacillota > Clostridia > Lachnospirales > Lachnospiraceae > Agathobacter > Agathobacter sp. LCP21S3_B2. The sequence continues at coordinate 61,798 of NZ_JBQKGQ010000004.1, forward strand.
TACACGATGGTGTCCATAAAGTCTATCATGGAAAATGCATCGAGAGACCGCAGATATCATATATATATACTACACATGGGAATTTTGGCGGCAACGCAGAGCCGCGTGACGGCAATGGCGGATGCTGATTTTGATATTGATTTTGTTGATGTGACAGAGAAGATGAATTCCATTGCAGGCAAGCTGCCAATCAGGGATTATTATTCGAATACGACATATTTCAGGCTTTTTATCCCTGATATGTTTCCACAGTACAGAAAGGCACTTTATATCGACAGTGACACTATAGTGGTCGGTGACATTTCACAGATGTATGACCACAGGCTTGGAAGGCTCTATGCGGGTGTGTGTCCTGACAGGGTAGTGGCGCAGAATGAAATACTCGGTGAATATGTGGAGAAGGTACTGGGTGTAAAGCGTGAGAAATACTTTAATGCCGGAGTAATGCTCATAAACTGCAGCCAGTTCAGGGAAAATCATCTGCTTGACGAATTTCTTGAGCTGCTGCATGTGTATCTGTTTGTTGTGGCACAGGATCAGGATTATCTGAATATTCTGTGCAAGGACCAGGTGCTTTACATGGAGCCGAAGTGGAATGCGCAGGTGTTTGGTGAGCTGGCATGTCCTGTCGAGGAGGTTGGGCTGTTCCATTTCAATATGGCGGCCAAGCCATGGCACTATAAGGATTGCCGGCTGGCAGAGTATTTCTGGAAATATGCAAAGTACACATCAAGCTATGGTGAGATAAAAGAGGGACTTGAAAGCTATACAGACGAGCAGCGATATGTGGACAGTGTTTCGGGAGAAAAGCTCGTTGAGCTTGCAGTATCGGAAATCAACAGGGAGGACAATTATCTGCGTCAGGTGACAAATACACACCGTTCAGAGGAAAAGCTTGAGCTTTTAAAGCACATTGAAGAGCTGGAAAAGGAAGGACGCTTTGCAGAGGATGCGCAGGCTAATCCACCGGCGCCGCCGCTTTTGCCGGAGGATATCAACTATCTGTCAAGGAGCTTAAAGAGCAAGACACAGACCAAGTATGCGTTTAAGCTTGCCAGATGGTTTGTAAATCTGCTGATCAAGAAAAAGCAGCTTATAATCAAGGAGTACAAGGGCGTTGAAAATCTTGAGAAAGTGGCTGACGGAGCTGTGATTACATGCAATCATTTCAATGCATTTGACAGCTTTGCTATCACACTTGCGTTTGAGCAGGGAAAGCTTAAAAAGAAAAAGCTGTATCGTGTCATAAGAGAGGGCAATTACACGGGCTTTCCGGGCTTTTACGGATTTTTGATGAGGCACTGTAACACGCTGCCTCTAAGCTCGAATTTCAAGACCATGGAGAAGTTTATTACGGCGGTGGACCGTGTGCTTCAGAAGAAACAGTTTGTGCTTGTCTATCCGGAGCAGGGCATGTGGTGGAATTACAGAAAGCCAAGACCGCTTCAGAAGGGAGCCTTTACATTTGCTGCAAGGAATAATAAGCCGGTGCTTCCGGTGTTTATCACTATGAGTGACAGCGATGTAATCGATGCAGATGGTTTTTACGTGCAGGAATACACAGTGCATTTCTGTGAGCCAATCTATCCGGATCCGTCAAAGAAGCAGGCGGTAAATGCAAGGGAGATGCTTGATAAGAACTACGAGGCATGGAAAGCGGTTTATGAAGAGACCTATAAGAAGAAGCTTACCTATACATGCGATGAGCAGGCGGATTCAAATGAATAGGACGCATAGTGAGATAAATGCGTCCGGCATGATTTTTTCAGTATAGAAGTGTTATTATAGAAGTGGTACAACAGATAGAGAAAGGGAATATTATGACAGACAACAAATCCGGGGAGATACTCATAATAGAGGATGACAAGGACATTAATGATCTGCTTGCGACAGCGCTCTCAAAAGCCGGATATAGAACAAGACAGCTTTATGTAGCTGATAATGCTGTTGACGGTATCACAAAGCAGGAGTTTGCCATACTCGAGCTTCTCATGGCGCATCCCAGACAGGTGTTTGCCAAGGAGGACATATTTGAATATGCCTGGGATGAGCCGTACATGGGTGAGACAAAGACTCTTGATGTGCACATCAGCAATATCAGAAAGAAGATAAAAAAGCTGACCGATGACGAGTACATAGAGACAGTGTGGGGCATCGGTTACAAAATGAAAGAGTAAAGGTAAACAAGCTTTACTCTTTTTTTACTTTTTGTTAGCGATGTATTAGGATTTTACATTTATATTATGATTAAAGGGTTGCTAAGGAATAAAAGAAAAGGAGATTTGATTGTGAGTGAAATATTATTGCAGACAAAGGCACTGACCAAGCAGTATGGGCACCAGAAGGCAGTTGACAATGTGGACATCCACATCAAAAAGGGTGCAATCTATGGATTTATCGGCAGAAACGGTGCCGGCAAGACTACCTGTATGAGAATGATCGGTGGTCTGGCAAAGCCGACAAGCGGAGAGATATCCATGTTTGGATACGCTGGAAAGGATTTGTCAAAGGTACGCTCAAGAGTGGGCTGCCTGATTGAGGCACCGGGTGTATATCCAAACATGACGGCGAAGGAAAATATCGAGATGAAGTGCCGTCTCTTCGGCATCAGTAAAAAGGGCTATGCAGAGTGCATACTGGATAAGGTAGGTCTGTTAAATGTGGGAAAGAAAAAGACAAAGAATTTTTCACTTGGTATGAAGCAGAGGCTTGGAATCGGCATGGCGCTGGTTGGAGAGCCTGACCTTTTAGTGCTTGATGAGCCTATCAACGGACTTGATCCACAGGGAATTGCAGAGGTGCGTGATACGATTCAGAATCTGTGTGCACAGCAGGATATGACTGTGTTTATCTCAAGCCATATATTGGAGGAGCTTTCAAAGCTTGCCACAGATTACGGCATTATAAATAATGGAGCCCTGCTTCAGGAAATTACCAGAGAGGAGCTGCTTTCCAAGTGCAGTGAGAAGATTACACTGACAGTGGACAATCCAAATAAAGCAGTGCCTGTGCTCGATAAGATGGGCTTTGTGCACTACATGATAGTGGACAAAAATCATATAGATGTCTATGAGCGCCTGAATGATAGCGCCGCCTTAAATACAGCGCTGGTCACATCAGGAGTTTCTGTGGCACAGCTAGCGGTCACAGGAATGGAGCTTGAGACATATTTCCTTAGTATCACAGGAGGTGCGACAAATGTTTAATGCGGTAAGAATGGATATTTACAGACTGATACATACGAAGTCAGCTTATGTTATACTGGTAATAGCTATGGCACTCGCAATAGCTATGAGCGGTATGACAGCTCTTGTCAGAAGCATGGCGGCAGAGAGCATCGTGGAAACAACTGATGAGGTCACTATGGTAAGTGAGTCAGACAGTGAGATAGCAGATGAATACGATACAGCATCAGTGGAATCGTCAAATGGACCAACGGCAACAGTCGGGCTTGAAGTGGACAACTCCGACATGTCAGATGAGGTACCGACCATAGCAGATATGGTTGAAAGCGATATAGCGGGTCTTGACCTGGCACTTTTACTTGCGATATTTACGGTGCTTTTCTCAACAGCTGACTTAAACAGCGGCTATATAAAGAGCGTAGGCGGACAGGTGAAGTGCCGTGGAGTGCTGCTGTTTTCAAAGATGATAGCGCTTTCGGTATTTACCTTTGTGGCCATGGCACTTGATGTGATCGTCCAGTGTATTGCGACACCGCTGTTTTTACATGGAGCAGAATTCGGAGATGCAGCAGACTTATTTAAGATGCTTGGCAGCCAGTATGTGGTCACACTTTTATTTGTATATTTTGTCATGGCAATGGCAATCATTATAAAAAACAATGTAATCAGCATGATTATCGCTGTGTGCATGTGTACAGGTATCTTTACACTCATTTTCAGTGGAATCAATATACTTATTGAAAAAATCGGAGTAAAGAACTTTGATATAAATGATTACCTTATTGTTAATCAGATTTCTGCGCTTGATCTGAGTGCGTCTGCAAAGACCGTAGGCGGTGCATTTGCGGTAGCCGCTGTGTGGGCAGTGGTGTCACTGATTGCAGTTTACGGTGTATTTAAACGCAGGGATATATAATGTGTTTTGAATGAGGAATAAAACATGATTTGGAAAATACTGACTGTAATACTTGCAGTTTCGGTAGCTGTCTTAATAGCTGTGCTCGTAAAAATAAGGGCACAGCTTCGTGACATTAATGAACAGCTTGATTTTTTATGCGAAAAGGATACAAATATGCTCCTTTTAACCGATACCAACATGGCTGATATCGGAAGGCTTAAGGAGCGCATAAACAGATTTTTAGAGCAATGGCACAGGCAGCGTGAGGCGGCGGCAAAAAAGGAGCAGATGATATCTGACACGTACACAAACCTGTCGCACGATATCCGCACTCCGCTTACCTCGCTGGACGGCTATTTTCAGCTACTTAGGGATGAGACTGACAAGAGCGCGCAGGAGCATTATATAGATATCATCCAGGAGCGTATCACAAGACTTAAGGATATGCTCGAGGAGCTTTTTATGTTCACAAAGCTTAAAAATGACAGCTTCAAGTTGGAGCTTTCTAATTGCTGTGTCAGCAGACTTTTAAAGCAGACAGTGTTTTCGTATTATGAGGAGTGGAAAAAGCAGGGCATTGAGCCGTCACTTGATATATGTGAGGACACGATATTTATCACTGCAAATGTGCAGGCGCTCAGGCGGGTGTTTCAGAATGTAATAAAAAATGCGCTGGTGCATGGGCAGAAGAGCATCTGCATACAGATGAGGCAGCAGGATTCGTGCAATTGCAGGGCTTCAGATGACGAGCGTACTTCAAAAAATAGGATTGTCCATATTTTGGTTTCAAATGATGTAAAAAATCCTGATGATATAGACGTGGACAAGGTGTTTGAGCGCTTTTACAAAGCCGATGAGGCGAGGAGCATATCATCGAGCGGGCTTGGGCTTTCGATTGCAAAGGAGCTTGTGGAGAGAATGGGCGGGAGTATTGAAGCAAGACTTGAGGGGAAACGGTTTGTTGTGGAAATACAGTTTGAAAGTGAATAAGGTACTGAACAAGTTACTTCAAGATTGATTATTGACAGAAATAAATGTATATCATATAATTAAAGTACAGAAAACTGTACGTATCGAGTGGGGGTGTTATTATGTTGGCTGTCAATTATACAAATTTGCGCGAGAATATGAAAACATATATGGATAAGGTGACGGATGACTATGAGACAATGATAGTTACGCGAAAGGATAATCGTAACGTAGTTATGATTTCGGAGGAGTCATACAATAATCTTATGGAAAATGTTTATGTGATGGGGAACAAGGCTAATTATGACTGGCTGCTGGAATCAAAAAAACAGCTCGAAAATGGTAATTTTAAGCAGCATAAACTGATTGAGGTATCAGGTGATGAATAATGTTTTTACGGAAAATGGCTGGAAGGATTATGTATATTGGCAGACCGAGGACAGAAAGACTTTACGGAAAATAAATAATCTGCTTGAAGATATTAAAAGGAATGGAAATGAGGGAATCGGAAAGCCGGAGGCATTAAGTGGAGATTTAGCCGGCTTTTGGAGCAGGAGAATAAATGACAAGGACAGATTAATCTATAAGATAGATGATGAAAATGTATATATACTTGCCTGCAGGTTTCATTATGGGGATAAATAGAAGCTTTTGGAAGCTGACTTGTAATGTGATAAATAATGTTGACACACCTGAAACAAAATGATATACTGTCAAAGTGTTTGCGGGCATGGCGGAATTGGCAGACGCGCTAGATTTAGGTTCTAGTGGGAGACCGTGCAGGTTCAAGTCCTGTTGCCCGTACTATTTACAAGGGTTTCAGAGGTTTTTATTACTTCTGAAATTCTTATTTTTTTATCATTTTTCCTATACGAAAGGATACCACAATGCAGGCTTACAAGGATTTAGCAAAAGCTCTTCCTGGCTTAAAAGAAGATATGCCACGCGCATTTTACATGCTCGCAGAGCTCTTTGATTACGGTTCATTTGATATATGCAGAAGTGATGACAAATATATAATCCCATATATCATGAATGATGCGGTGGAATGCTATCTGACTTTGGAAAATGCAGTGTTAAAGGGCGATTATCATAGCGAGGAAGAAATCATTTCGGCATCGTTGGTTTTAGGAAGTGAAAAAGGTTATGGACTCATTCTGCACCAGCAGGACAATGTGGTCACACTCTGGTTTGATAATTTGCATGTGCATGAGGCATGCTTTAAATACCATGAAATAGGACATTTCTGGGTAAAGGGACAGGAGCAGTGGCGTATGCTTGTATATATGGTAGGAACAATCGCTGATAAGTATATGTACATGGGAAAGGAATACTGCAACGAGACAGAATGCTTTATCCAGAGCCTTATTTACTTTGCACCGTTTCGCAGATGGACACCGGTACCTGGCGATTTGATGGAGTATCATTTTCCGGCGCGTGTAGAGGGAATCGACATTATGGAGGAGCTTTGCAGGAAGGTTTCGGACACTGATTATCTTAAGCTCATTGCACGCTACAGGGCAAATCCATGTGAGAAAACGGAAAAGCTTTTAAGCAGACATTTAGCCGATGCAAAAAGAGTACCGCTTTATCAGTATATTTATAAGCTTGTGATAAAGGCATCAAAGGATTATCCGGAGAGAAATTACGGAAATCAGATAAATGAACGTATAAAAGAAAAGCGTAAAGCGCTTGAAAAGGAGCTGCTTCAAAAGGGATACACCGGAAAATACCCTGTGTTTTCAAAGAAAAATACGACTGTGCGTGTATTGGAGGAACAGCCCTACGTCACAGCAATTCTCGAGTGGGATGATTACAAATATAAGCAACAGCTCATGGTTTCTGAGTGCAGTGCCAAAAAGTATGATGGAATAAATGCGGGATTTTTTAAAGGAATAGGCAGACACGGACGCATTGTGCAGGTGTAGATACGCATAAAACAAAAGCCACGGAGCAATCCGTGGCTTTCATAATACGCTTATTACAAGGATGGGCTTGAGAAGACTCGAACTTCCGACCTCACGCTTATCAGGCGTGCGCTCTAACCGGCTGAGCTACAAGCCCTTGTGTTTTGCACAAAACGTATAGTACAATATTTTTGGTGAGAAGTCAAGAGTTTTTTTAGAGGTTTTCTCCATCTGTTTTATTTTTCGGATATTCGTTTGAGTGTGCACTAATGACCTCATTAATCCAGTCTACACACTGTTTTTTTCCGTCATCTGTAAATGGGAAGGTATTGTCAGTTTTTTTGCTGTCGTCAGTCAGGTCAAAAATATACGGCCCCGGCCATATCCATGCATGAAATATTGGTTCACCCTTTTCCTCGGGTGTATCCTCGGTGGCTTCCTTAAGGACAGGCTCCTCACGCTTTATGAGAAAACGCATGCCGTTCATCCAGCCGGTAAAGGTTGTTTTTTTATAGTAGTTGAGGTTGAGTGCATCGTCGTATGTAAGCATAGGTGGCTCCTTGATATATAATGATAAGTAATTATACACCAAATATCCGTTTAATGCCAGAATAACGCCGGTACTTAACAATTCAAAGTAATCATGCGCTGAAAACTAATATTTTAATGCAAAAATAAAAATGAATAAAAATGTATAAATAATGCTTATAAACTGCATAAATTACCCTTATTAATGAGTATTATAAAAAAATGACTAATTTTTATACAGAAATGAAAATTATATAGGAAAATATATCCAATTGACAAATTATGATTTCTGTGTATAATAAAAAAGAATTGTTCGCGTCAGAACGACAGTTGTATCAGATAGCAAGATTTGGGAGTGTGTAATGACAATGACGTCATTCGCACTTTTTTGCGTATTAGACAAAATACTTTGACGTGGTACAGTGATAATGCTTTAAAAAAATAAAAATAATGCATTATCGATACAAATCCAAGAGGGAGAGAAAAATATGGGTAAGTACATTGTAAAGAGAGTTATTCTCGCGATTTTTACAATCTTCATTATCAGTCTTATTACATTCTTTGCCATGAATGCAATTCCGGGTGGTCCATTCAATTCGGAGAAGGCAAAGAGTCCGGCGGTAATGAAAGAGCTTGAGGCACGCTACGGACTGGATCAGCCACTTATAGTCCAGTACAAGAACTACATGGCAGGCGTGCTGCACGGAGATTTCGGTGTTAGTCTTAAGACAGACCGTCCAATCTCAGAAATCATTGGGGAGAGCTTCCCGATTTCAGCGAAGCTTGGACTTTTATCGGCGCTCACTGCGATAGTATTCGGAGTGGTGCTCGGTTCGATAGCAGCGCTGATGCGAAACAGGTGGCCGGATCGAGTTATAGTATTCTTCGTCACACTGATTACGTCGATGCCGTCATTTGTCATCGCTACGTTATTACTTTATTTCTTCTGTATAAAGCTTGGTGTGGTGCAGGCCTTCAACTCAGGAAGCAACATGGTATTACTTCCGGTGCTGTCACTGTCACTTTCACCGATGGCATATATTACAAGACTTACAAAGACTTCAATGCTTGATGCACTCGGACAGGATTACATCCGTACGGCAAAGGCCAAGGGTGTACATCAGTACAAGATTATATTTGTACATGCACTTCGTAATGCGCTTATTCCGGTCATCACATATGTGGGACCTATGATTGGTGGTATCCTCACAGGTTCAATGGTTATTGAGAGTATTTTCAATATCGGAGGACTCGGTTCCAAGTTCGTAAGCTGTATCACAAACCGTGATTACACAATGATTATGGCCACAACGCTTTTCCTTGCTGTCATCATGGTAGGCGCTAACCTCATTACAGATATTGTATACAAAGTGATTGATCCACGTATTAAGCTTGATTAAGGAGAGATAAAGATGAAAGATAATATGAAGAGAGCACCTTTCTCCACACAGATTGACCTTAGTAAGTTCGATATGAAGGATTTTGCCAAGGCATCAGATGAAGAAAAACGCCAGCAGGAGGTTATGGGTGAGTCTACTACCTTCTTTAAAGATGGTCTTAAGAGACTACGCAAAAATCCATTGGCTATGGGTTCTATTATAGTTTTGGTTTTACTTATTTTGGTTATTCTTCTGGCACCAAAGATTGTGCCTTACGGCTATGCAGATATCGTTAAGGGTGCACAGAACTTAGGACCTTTCCAGTACAGCGAGGATGAGCAGGCACAGATTGATGCAGGTGAGAAGCTGTTCCCGCACATTTTTGGTACAGATGAGCTCGGAAGAGACTATTTTATCCGTGTTGTTTACGGAGCTCGTGTATCGCTGGGGGTCGGTGTGTTTGCATCACTGCTTGTGCTTATAATCGGTATCATTTACGGTTCCGTATCGGGCTTCTGCGGTGGCAAGGTAGATATGATTATGATGAGAATAGTAGATATCATTTATTCATTGCCGGATATGCTGCTCATCATTTTACTCGCAGTTGTATTAAATGAGGTGCTGACACCTGTAATAAAGGGTACAGTGATTTCAAAGCTCGGTGTCAACATGATTGCACTTTTCCTAGTGTTTGGATTGCTTTACTGGGTAGGAATGGCAAGACTTATAAGAGGTCAGATTCTTACCATCAAGCAGAATGAGTACATTCTCGCAGCAAAGTGTATCGGAACATCATCAGCCCGCACTATCAGAAAACACATTTTACCGAACTGTCTGTCAGTAATCATCATTACTACAGCACTTCAGATACCATCAGCTATCTTTACTGAGAGTTATCTGTCATTTATCGGACTTGGTGTTTCTTCTCCTATGCCTTCACTTGGTTCGTTGGCAAATACAGCGCGTGGCGGACTCCAGAGCTACCCATTGCGTCTTATTTTTCCGGCGCTTACGATTTGTATCATTGTTCTTACATTGAATCTTATCGGTGACGGCTTAAGAGATGCATTTGACCCTAAATTATCGAAATAGTAAGGAGTGAGTAAGATGGAAGATAATAAGTTTGTTCTTGAAGTATCTGATCTGCACACTACCTTCAAGACCGATAACGGAGACGTATCAGCTGTAAACGGTGTCAGCTTTAAGCTTGAGCCGGGAAAGACCCTTGGAATCGTAGGAGAGTCAGGCTCAGGAAAGTCAGTTACAGCATATTCAATCATGCAGATTCTTGCTGAGAATGGTGCCATCACAGGCGGCTCAGTAAAATATAAGGGTGAGGATATCACCAAATGGAACAAAAAGAAAATGGCAGATTTCAGAGGAAAATGCTGTTCAATCATTTTCCAGGATCCTATGACATCGCTTAATCCGGTATTTACGGTAGGCTATCAGCTTGAGGAGGCAGTGCTTCTTCACACAGACCGTACAAAGAAGGAAGCAAAGGAGCGCGCTATAGAGATGCTCACACTTGTAGGAGTAAATGAGCCTGAGAAGCGTGTAAATCAGTACCCTCACGAGCTTTCTGGTGGTATGAGACAACGTGTCATGATAGCTATGGCATTGGCCTGTGAGCCGGATATCCTTATTGCAGATGAGCCGACAACAGCTCTTGATGTGACTATCCAGGCACAGATTCTTGAGCTTATGCAGTCACTGCAGGAAAAGCTTGGCATGGCAATCATCATGGTTACACATGATCTGGGTGTCATTGCTTCAATGTGTGATGAAATCATAGTTATGTACGGTGGCCGTGTGTGTGAGAGAGGAACAGCAGATGCCATATTCTACAGCCCGGCGCATGAGTACACAAAGGGACTGCTTCGTTCAATCCCTACAAAGACCAATTCAAAAACCAGGCTTGTTCCTATCGGAGGCACACCAATCAATATGCTAAACATGCCAAAGGGCTGTGCATTCTGCCCTCGCTGTGATGCCGCTATGAAGATATGTCTCACCGAAAAGCCGGAGGAAATCTGGGTTGGAGAGGATCATCTCGCATCATGCTGGATGAATATTAAGAATATGATGGAGGAGGGAAAATCAAATGAGTAATGAGACAAATAACAACGAGTACCTGCTCAAGGTAGACCATTTGAAGCAGTATTTCCCTGTTCATGACGGATTTAAAAAGATGGAATTAAAGGCAGTCGATGATGTGTCATTTGCCATAAAGCCGGGTGAGACGCTTGGACTTGTTGGCGAGTCAGGCTGTGGAAAGACAACCGTAGGACGTACTCTTTTACGTCTGTACCAGCCTACAGCAGGACGCATTGAGTTCGACGGCAATGTATTGTTTGACAGTGAGAAGAAGATAGATGTGAATATGCATCCTTACCGTAAGCAGATGCAGATGGTATTCCAGGATCCGTATTCATCACTCAACCCTCGTATGACGGTTGAGGATATCATCGGAGAGCCTCTCGATGTGCACAAGCTTTACAATAGCAGGAAAGAGCGCCATGAGATGATTATGGATCTCATGGAGACAGTTGGACTAAACGCAGACCATGCCACACGCTATGCACATGAGTTTTCGGGTGGACAGAGACAGCGTATCGGAATAGCAAGAGCGCTTGCAGTAGATCCGAAGTTTATCGTATGTGATGAGCCGGTATCGGCACTTGATGTTTCGATTCAGGCTCAGGTAGTCAACATGTTTGAGGATCTGCAGAAGGAGAGAGGGTTATCATACCTGTTTATAGCGCATGATCTGCTTGTAGTGCAGCATATCTCTGATAGAATAGCTGTTATGTACTTAGGTCATATGATGGAGCTTGCAGATGCTGATGAGCTGATGGACAATCCAATTCATCCGTACACACAGTCGCTGCTTTCAGCGGTTCCGATTCCGGATCCTGAGACTGCCAGACACAGCAAGCGAATCGTGCTTGAGGGAGATGTTCCTTCACCTCTTCGCATGCCTAGCGGCTGTCCGTTCCGTTCACGTTGTAAATATGCGACAGAACAGTGTGCAGCAGCACGTCCGGAGCTTACAGACAGAGGAAACGGACATATGGTTGCATGTTTCAACCGCTAATATAAGGTTTTTACCGGCATATAGCTTAAGCCACATGTGCCGGTTCTAACATAAATTTATTTTTCATATTAAATAATAGGAGGAAGAAAGATGAAAAAGAGATTAGTAGCACTTACTCTTGTTGCAGCTATGGCACTTGGCATGACTGCTTGTGGAAGCAAGAGCAACAACAAAACAACTACTAACGACACTCCTGATACTGCTGTATCAACAGCGGTAGACTGGACAAGCTATGACGAGTTAGTAGATTCTATCCGTACAGAAACAGATCTTGCAAAGCGTGCAGAGATGATGCACCAGGCAGAGGATATGCTTATGGATACATGGTGTGTTATTCCACTTTACTACTACAATGACCAGTATATGCTCAAGGATTATGTAACAGACATATACTCAACAGTAGAGGGTATGAAATACTTCTACAATGCAAAGAACACAAAGAATGCCGGAAAGTTAAACATTTTCATGGCATCAGAGCCTGATCATATCGATCCTGCATTAAACAGTACTGTTGACGGCGGATGTCTTGCAGTAAACAGCTTTGAGGGTCTTATGCGTTACAACGCTGAGGGCAAGCTTGAGCCTGCATGTGCAGAGAGCTATGAGGTTTCTGAGGATGGCCTCACATACACATTCACAATGCGTGACGGTCTTAAGTGGTCAAATGGTGATGAGCTTACTGCAAAGGATTTCGAGTGGTCTTGGAAGAGAGCTGCAGATCCTAAGACAGCTGCAGATTACAGCTACCTTTGCGCAGTATTCGCAGGATATGATGATACAAAGGGGCTTGCTGCTGATGATGTAGTTGCTTCTGATGATGGAAAGACTCTTACAGTCAAGCTTAAAGCAGTTACACCATACTTCCTTGACTTATGTGCATTCCCATTCTTCTTCCCTGTAAACCAGAACTCAGTAGAGGGAAATGATGACTGGGCAAACGATGCAGGCGACAAGTTCGTTACAAATGGTGCATTCACACTCAAGGAGTGGAAGCATGATTCAAGCATGACATATGTTAAGAATCCTAACTACTGGGATGCTGACAATGTAACAGTTGATGAGATGAACGTAATGCTTACATCTGATGATGTTTCAGCTTACACAGCTTACCAGAACGGTGACCTTGATTTTATTGATTCAGTTCCTACAGCAGAGATTGAGGCAGCTAAGAAGACAAGCGAGTTCTACACAGTAGACAACCTTGGAACATACTACGCAGGCTTCAACATCAACTCTAAGCTTTACTCAGATCTTGGATTAGATGCTGACCAGGCTAAGGTATTCAGACATGCAATCTGTCTTCTTATCGATCGTCAGTACATTATCGATACAATCGCCCAGGGCGGACAGAAGATTGCCACAACATTTATCCCAGAGGGTGTTACAGATGGTAACGGTGGCGAGTTCAAGAACAAAGATTACTACGGCACAGATTACGATAAGAACTTTGAGGAGGCTAAAGAGCTTCTTGCTTCTATCGGATTATTAGATGAGAGCACAGGCCAGGTAAACCAGACTATCGAGTTCTCATACCTTGTAAACAACTCAGAGGCAAATGTAAAGATTGGTGATGCTATTCAGGCTGATCTTTCAAAGGTAGGTATCAACTTAAAGGTTGAGCAGCAGGAGTGGAACGTATTCCTTAACAGCCGTAAGGACGGACAGTTTGATTTCGCCCGTGAGGGATGGCTTATGGATTACAACGATCCAATCAACATGCTTGAGATGTTCACAACAAAATCAGGTAACAACGATATGCAGTTCGGTCGTTAATCTGATTTTGCTATCATAACAAAGCCGCTCGAGCCATTCGCACGACGATGCGAATAACATTCAGAGTATATAGGAAGTCATACAGCTATTGTATGGCTTCCTTTTTTTGCGTTTAAAGTGGGCTTTTCAGAGAGCTTTTCAGAGAGAAAAAAGGCTCTTTAAAAAAATATGATAATGGTGTAGAATTGTTATTATATAGTTTTAGAATGATGTTTGAGGGTGTGTGATGATTTTAGGACTAAGTGATACGGAAAAGAAATTTAAGACAGCGATGGATACGGCAGGTGCCGACATGACAGTGGTCAACAGCTGGCTTAAGCTGTATGTCAAAACCAAAAAGAATTCATCAGGGGTTGCAAAGCGCTATTATGGCGTGAAGACAGGCTTAAGCAGCCTGCTTTCAGATTTAAAGGAGCTTGAGCAGCTTGTTATAGGGTATTGTGAGCTCACAGGAACCGACCGGAAGCACTTTGGAGAGCTGATAAAGGCTTGCAAAGCGAAAAGCGGCATGTTTGACGATGAATTTTTAATCAGCAAGGTGGACACGGATTTTCACACGACTCTGGACTCTGTTGTAAAGCAGGGGGAGAGATATCTGTCATCCTTTGACAACGGTATCATTTTACAGAGTGAGATAGAGAATCTGATACACTTGACAAATGAGGGGCTTGAAAGGAAAAAGCCTGATTTGTTTGCTCTGTCATATTTCTATCTGGGGCACAGCAACAAAGAGCTTGCAGAGCTAAATTTCACACAAAAGACTAAGAGAGTGCATGAGATATATTACGAGGAGTTCTGGAAGGATATATTAAAGCAGCTTGAGGCATGTGTGAAGCAGGCTGAGGCCATAAATGATAAGTATGAGGGCACGACAGACCGGCGCACGGCAAGGATACTGTCGGAGCTTAAGCCGCTGCTTGTGGGTGTTGCAAAGCAATGGGAGCCGGAACAGACAGCAGAGTACATACTGCGCGATATGTGCAGGATATTCAGGGATTGACATAGAAAATGCAGATTGATAAAGGAGCAGAATATGAATATTATAATTTGGGTTATTATATTAGGAGCAATTTTTTATATTAATAAAAAATCAAAGAACGCAGGCAGCAAAAATACGCAGCCCAACAAACCGAGATCGCAGCAGAAGCAGATGCAGCAGATATGGAACAGCATGCAGAATACAGTTCAGTCGGGTATGAATGCATTGAACCAGACATATCAGCAGAAACCACAGCCACAGATGCAGCAGAGAGTACAGCAACCTCAGAGACCACAGATGCAGCAGAGAGTACAGCCACAGCAGAGACCGCAGCAGAGCAATCCGGATATAGTGCAGAGGGCCGTGAAAAATAACGCACGCTTTGCGGATGATACGACACAAAAAGAGATTGAGACTATGCACGGACATAGCGAGGCGCAGCAGAGGCTGGCTCAGGAGCACTCAAGAAATTGCCAGACACTGCATACCAAAGCGGCAGACGGTGCAAAGATTATGGAAGCTGAGACACAGAGCATGTTTGGCAGTGTTGATGATCTGATTGCCATGGGATACAGCGGCAATCTGGAGTTTGAGAGAGATTTCCTTGGGGAAGGCTTAGACATGATTAACAACTTTTAAATAATAGGAAAAGAGGCAGAAATGATGGACAGAACACCAAAGCCCGGAGAGTTTTACAGGCACTTTAAGAATAAGCTGTATCAGATAGTTACAGTGGCAACACATTCAGAGACAGGGGAAAAGCTGGTAATTTATCAGGCTTTATATGATAATTTTGGAGTATATGCCAGACCACTTGACATGTTTGTAAGTGAGGTGGATCATGAGAAATATCCTGATGTGAAGCAGAAATACAGGTTTGAGAGGATTACGCCACAGACGAAGCAAACGGATACGCAGGTAAAGAGTGAGGCTGTCAGGCAGTCTGCAGCTAAGATGCCGGAAGCCGGAAGTGTACAAGTGCAGACAAGTAAAGCGCAGGTAGCAGATGCAGATGATGACCAGGCACCAAATCCGCAGCTTATAAAGTTTCTCGATGCGGATACCCTTGAGGAAAAATACAACATCCTTGTATCAATGAGTGATACTATTACAGACAGGCTGCTTGATGATATGGCTGTAGTGATGGATGTTGTACTTCCTGAGGCTCCTTTAATGGAGAGATATGAGGATTTGAAAAATATTATCAGAACCCGTCAGCATTATGAGTTTGCCAACCGGCTCAGATAGCTGTTGTGATATTTACCGGATTCGGTGACATCCTCGCCAAACCAGTCAGGGGCTGCGAATTCATTTGCTGCGTCAACAGAGTCGAATTCGACCTCCACAAGTGTAAGAGGAGCCAGATCACCCTCAAATACATCAAGCTCTGCGGTCAGGCCACCGTCAAGAGGTATGAGATAGCGTGTCTTTTCGATGAGTCGGCCGTCAATCTTTTGGACAAGATGGTCGTAGGCTTCTTTTGTGAGAGGAAGATTGTACTCCTCGCGCACCATAAGCCCGGCTCCCTTGTAGGTCATATAATAGCTGTCATTTGAGCGTCTGACCCTGACAACAGGAGAGGTGCACAGATAGCCCTGGGCGATTTTTTTGCTCGCGTAGCTGTCTAAATTGGAAGGAAGCTGTTTAAGTAAGTATTTTCTTTCGATTTCCATGGTATATCCTTTCGGGTTATGTGTGGGTTTATTGTTACACATATCTGATTATAATGACCGGTACTTAAAAATTCAAGCGGTGAATCCAGGCTTATGAGCAGTAACTTTTTATAGGTGTTACTGATATGCAGTAATTTCTATAGTATTATTAGAGAAAAAGAAGGAGAAAAATATGAGTAAAGTAGGAATTTTTATGGCAGACGGCTGTGAGGAGATTGAAGGACTTACAGTGGTCGATATAGTTAGAAGAGCAAAGCTTGAGATTGAGACCATATCAATCACAGAAAAAGCAGAGGTGACAAGCTCGCATCAGGTGACATTTAAGACAGATACCACAAAGGCGCAGGCTGACTTTGACAGCTATGATGCAATCGTACTGCCGGGAGGCATGCCGGGTACATTAAACCTGGGTGCGGATGAGATCGTGGTAAAGACTATTAAGAGCTTTGCCACTGAGGGAAAGCTTGTTGCAGCAATATGTGCAGCGCCTAGCGTGCTCGGTGAGAATCATATACTTGAGGGAAAAAAGGCTACATGCCATCCGGGCTTTGAGGAGAAGCTTCTCGGTGCACAGTGGCTTGAGCAGCCTGTAGTTGTGGACGGCAACGTGATTACAAGCCGTGGAATGGGAACAGCTATTGCGTTTGCACTCGAGATTGTCAGATACTTCACAGACGATGCCACAGTAGAGCATATTCGACAGGGACTGGTATACTAATACAACATTCAGCAAATAATCAGACCGGCATGATTAGTATGATTAAAGGGTCAAAAGGTATCATTAGTATTATAACAAAAGAGGTCACACACCAAACCCCATGGTGTGCGGCCTCTTTTTGTGCTTGTTATTGCAGAGTTTATTTCATCTGCTGCTCCTGCTTCATGATCATCTGCTTGACCATCTCGCCACCGATTGAACCGGCCTGCTTAGAAGTAAGGTCACCGTTGTAGCCCTCCTTTAAAGGAACTCCAAGCTCAGAAGCAACCTCTTCCTTGAAACGGTTCATAGCCTCTTTTGCCTCCGGTACAGAAGCTTTTTTACTACTTGATGCTGCCATAATACAATACCTCCTTTTAAAACGTTATACACAAGCTGTATGTGTATGGAAATATTATGCCGTAAAATGACAAAAATATGTTTTGGTATTGCTGACAATTTATGGAATTATACACAAAAGCAAATTTAATGTAAAAAACACTGGAAATAGTGGATTTGTTGTGTTATAATCATCCAATGACTGGGCTTAGCAGTTTAAAAAGCATGCCCACATTACATTTGATGTACATACCATTCATATATATTTTTAAGGAGGATAACGATTGACATGAGTGTACAGGTTGAGAATTTAGAGCATAATATGGCGAAGCTTACTATTGAGGTAGCAGCCGAGGAATTAGAGAAAGCATTGGATTCTGCATATCAGAAGCAGAAGAAACAGATTAGTGTACCTGGATTCCGTAAAGGAAAAGTGCCAAGAGCTATGATTGAGAAAATGTATGGAGCAGGTGTGTTCTACGAGGATGCAGCAAATATCCTTATGCAGCAGACATACGCAGGTGCGGTTGACGAGAGTGGTGTTGACATTGTTTCACGTCCTACAGTTGAGGTTACTCAGATTGAGAAGGGACAGCCTTTCATCTACACAGCAGAGGTTGCTGTAAGACCTGAGGTTACTCTTGGTAAGTACATGGGCGTTACAGTTACAAAGATTGACACATCAGTTTCTGATGAAGAGGTTGACGCTGAGCTTGAGAACCAGAGAAACAAAAATGCAAGAACAGTTACAGTTACAGATCGTCCTGTAGCAGAGGGAGATACAGCAGTTATCGACTTCGAGGGATTTGTTGACGGAGTAGCTTTCGATGGTGGAAAGGGTGAGAATCATCCATTAGAGATCGGTTCACACACATTCATTGATACATTCGAGGATCAGTTAGTAGGAAAGAACACAGGCGATGAGGTTGAGGTCAATGTAACATTCCCTGAGCAGTATCAGGCAGCAGACCTTGCAGGAAAGCCGGCAACATTCAAGGTTAAGATCAACGAGATCAAGGCTAAGGAGCTTCCTGAGCTTGATGATGAGTTTGCACAGGATGTAGCAGGTGTTGATACATTAGCTGAGTACAAAGAGGAAATCAAGAAGAACCTCACAGAGAAGAAAGAGACAGAAGCTAAGAAGACTAAAGAGGATGAGGCTATCCAGAAGATTATCGACAAGTCAAAGATGGATCTTCCTGAGGCAATGATTGAGACACAGTGTGAGACAATGGTTGAGGAGTTCGCTCAGAGAATCGCACAGAGCGGTCTTACAATGGAGCAGTACTTACAGTTCTCAGGCATGACAGTTGACCAGCTTAAAGATCAGGTTCGTCCGGAGGCTACAACACGTATCCAGAGCAGCCTTGTACTTGCGCAGATTGCCAAGGAGGAGAATATCGAGGTTACTGATGCAGATATCGATGCTGAGGTAGAGAAGATGGCTAAGGCATACGGCATGGAGGCTGATAAGCTTAAAGAGTACATGGGAGATGCTGAGAAAGAGTCTATGAAGAAAGACCTCGCTATCACAAAGGCTGTAGATCTTGTCATGGACAACGTTAAAGAGCGTGCAAAGGCAAAGAGAAAGGCTGATGCAGAGGAGTCTACAGAAGAATAAGATTTTTGAATCAAAATTTGATGGACTGGCTCAGAAGCCTATTTTCTGAGCCGGTCTTTTGAACTTTTATAAAGGAGGCATTTTATATGAGTTTAGTACCATATGTCATTGAACAGACCAGCAGAGGAGAGCGCAACTACGACATTTACTCCAGATTATTAAAAGACCGTATCATTTTCCTTGGTGAGGAAGTAAACGAGACAACAGCCAGCCTTGTTGTTGCCCAGCTTTTATTCCTTGAGTCTGAGGATCCAAATAAGGACATCCACCTTTACATCAATTCACCGGGTGGAATGGTTACAGCAGGACTTGCTATTTACGATACTATGCAGTACATCAAGTGTGATGTATCAACAATCTGTATAGGTCTTGCAGCCAGCATGGGCGCTTTCCTGCTTGCAGGTGGTGCAAAGGGCAAGAGATATGCTCTTCCAAATGCAGAGATTATGATTCATCAGCCATCGGGCGGTGCAAAGGGTCAGGCTACAGAGATTCAGATTGCAGCAGAGAATATCTTAAAGACAAAGAAGAGATTAAACGAAATTTTAGCAGCCAATACAGGCAAGCCATATGAGACAATCGCAGCAGATACAGAGCGTGACAACTATATGTCAGCACAGGAAGCAGCAGAGTATGGTCTCATAGACAGTGTAATAACAAACAGATAATCAGAAGTTAGATGAATTTAAGAGGGTACCCCGTATGGGATGCCCTCATGCAATAAAAGGAGTTAATAATGGCAGGAAAAAACGACGGAAAGATTCGCTGCTCATTTTGCGGTAAGACACAGGACCAGGTAAATCGTTTGATTTCCGGACCTAATGGAGCTTTTATCTGCGATGAGTGTATAGATATATGTGCCGAGATTCTTGAGGAGGAAGGCGTAGAAGGCCATGAGAGCAATGGCAGCGCTAAGGATGATATAAATCTCGTTACTCCGGAGGAGCTTAAGGCATTTCTGGATGATTATGTAATAGGACAGGACCAGGCCAAGAAGGTGCTTTCGGTTGCTGTTTACAATCACTACAAGAGAGTACTGGCTGGAGATACATCGGATGTTGAGCTGCAGAAGAGTAATATTCTCATGCTTGGACCTACAGGCTCAGGAAAGACACTTCTTGCGCAGACACTTGCCAGAGTGATAAATGTTCCGTTTGCCATCGCAGACGCTACAACACTCACAGAGGCAGGATATGTAGGTGAGGATGTGGAGAATATCCTCTTAAAGCTTATTCAGGCGGCAGATTATGATATCGGGCGTGCAGAGCATGGTATCATTTATATAGATGAGATAGACAAAATCACAAAGAAATCAGAGAATGTCTCAATCACCAGAGATGTGTCAGGTGAGGGTGTGCAGCAGGCTCTTTTAAAGATTCTTGAGGGTACAGTGGCATCTGTACCGCCACAGGGCGGCAGAAAGCATCCACAGCAGGAGCTTATCTCTATTGACACTACGAATATACTTTTTATCTGCGGTGGAGCATTTGACGGTCTGGAGAAAATCATCGACAGCCGTATGGATACATCATCTATAGGCTTCAATTCAGATGTAAAGTCAAAGACAGAGCTCAATGTGGGAGAGGCATTTAAGCATGCACTGCCACAGGATTTTGTGAAGTTTGGACTGATTCCAGAGTTTATAGGACGTGTACCTATCACAGTTTCACTTGAGGCACTCGACAGGGATGCACTTATCCGTATACTTAAGGAGCCTAAGAACTCACTTATCAAGCAGTACACAAAGCTCTTGGAGCTTGACGGAGTCGGCCTTGAGTTCACGGATGATGCAGTCAATGCCATCGCTGACAAGGCACTTGAGAGAAAGACAGGAGCCAGAGGTCTTCGTGCCATCATGGAGGCAGTTATGCTTGACCTTATGTATCGTATACCGTCAGACAAGAGCATCAGCAGGTGCGTGATCGACAAGGATACGGTGGAGAATAACTTAAAGCTCGATGGTGAGTGTGTGCCGGAGGCATATATCGAGGAAAAGGCAGCATCGTAAATACATGGTGGTATTTTACCAAAGATACAGCATCAGATAATATAAATTGCACAGCGGCTTGTTTTGCCCGCTGTGCAATAAATACAGGAGATACAAGTGGAAGAACAGATTATTAATATGCCTGCAGTAGCGCTGAGAGGGCTTACTATCCTGCCGGGAATGATTGCTCATTTCGACGTCAGCAGAGAGCGCTCACTTCGTGCTATCGAGGAGGCTATGGAGCAGGATCAAAGGATTTATCTTGTCACACAAAAGAATTTGGACAGGGAGGACCCGACTCAGGAAGACCTCTATCAGATGGGAATAGTGGCCGACATTAAGCAGGTTGTCAGACTTCAGAATGATGTTGTGAGAATACTTGTAGATGGAATAAGCCGGGCAAAGCTGCTTGGCTTTACCGGTTGTGAGAAGTACCTTGAGGCAGAAATCTGTTATTTTGACAGTAATAAAGACAGCCTGCCGGAGGATCTCAGGGAGGCTATGCTTCTCGGAGTCAGAGAGGCTTTTCACAGATATGCGGCAGTCATCGGCAAAATCAGCAAGGAGCTTATCAGACAGATAGATCAGAATGAGGATCTTGAAAAGCTCATAGACTATGTCACCAACAATCTGCCGGTGTCATATGAGCTGAAGCAGCAGGTGCTTGAGGCAGAGGATATCAATGACAGATATCAGGTTATAGTCTCATTACTTCTCTCCCAGGTGGAGGTTATTTCCATAAAGAATGAGCTTCAGAAAAAAGTAAAGGTTCGTGTGGATAAGCATCAGAAGGAGTATGTGCTTCGTGAACAGCTCGGCGTGATACGCGAGGAGCTGGGCGAGAATGCTGACTCGGAGGCTGATGAATATGAGAAAAAGCTATCTGAGTTAGATGTGCCTGACTACGTAAAGGAAAAGACGAAAAAAGAGATAAAGCGCTTTAGAAATATGAGCAGCAGCTCATCAGAGAGCACGGTTGAGAGAGGCTATATAGAGACTGTACTTGAGCTTCCATGGAACAAAATGTCTGTGGACAACAAGGATCTTGACCATGCAGCAAAGGTACTTGATGATGATCACTACGGATTAAAGGACGTCAAGGAGAGGATACTTGAGTTTCTGGCAGTCAGAAACCTGACTAGCAAGGGAGAGAGTCCTATAATTTGCCTTGTAGGTCCTCCGGGAACCGGAAAGACAAGCATAGCTCGCTCAATTGCGGCTGCACTGGAGAAAAAATACGTGCGTATTTCTCTTGGCGGTGTGCGCGATGAGGCAGAAATTCGTGGACACAGAAAGACATATATCGGTGCCATGCCGGGCCGTATAGTAAATGGCTTAAGACAGGCAGGCGTTTCAAATCCTCTCATGCTGTTGGATGAGATAGATAAGGTGTCAAGTGACTACAAGGGTGACACATCAGCCGCTCTTCTTGAGGTGCTTGACAGTGAGCAGAACTGCAAATTCAGGGATCATTACATTGAGATGCCTGTAGATTTGTCGGAGGTGCTTTTTATTGCAACTGCAAATGAGGTTTCAGGCATTCCAAAGCCGCTTCTTGACAGGATGGAGCTTATCGAGGTGTCAAGCTACACTGAAAATGAGAAGTTTCACATCGCAAAGGAGCACCTGGTTGAGAAGCAAAAGAGCAAAAACGGAATTAAAAAGGAACAGCTTACGATAACAGACGGTGCTTTAAAGGACATCATCAGGCTGTACACCAGAGAGGCCGGAGTCAGAAGCCTTGAGAGGACTATCGGCAAGCTGTGCCGCAAGGCTGCAAGAGAAATCTTTAAGGATAGCGAAGCGGCTATAAAGGTTACAAAGACCAATCTAAAGACATATCTGGGCAATCCGAAGTACAGCCCGGAGAAGAAAAATGATCACGCTGAGGTGGGAATCGTAAGAGGACTCGCATGGACCAGCGTGGGCGGTGTCACACTCGAGGTCGAGGTGAATGTGCTGCCGGGCAAGGGTGAGCTTGTTCTCACAGGTAAGCTTGGTGATGTGATGAAGGAGTCGGCACAGGCGGCACTTAGCTATGTGCGCTCAATAAGCGAAGGATATGGCATTGATGCAGAGTTTTATACGAAGCATGACATCCATATACATATTCCCGAGGGAGCAGTGCCGAAGGACGGTCCATCCGCAGGCATTACTATGGCGACAGCCATGCTCTCGGCTATTACAGACAGAGCTGTCAGGGCAGATGTAGCCATGACAGGCGAGATAACACTGCGCGGCAGGGTGCTTCCGATAGGAGGACTCAAGGAAAAGCTGCTTGCAGCCAAAGTAATCGGAATAAAAACAGTGTGTATTCCAAAGGATAATGAAAAGGACCTGGAGGAGATTTCAAAGGAAATAACAGACGGCATGGAAATAGTGCCGGTGGAGAAATTTTCACAGGTAGAGAAGATTGCATTTGTAAAATAAGAATGAGGAAGAGATTATGGTAATTAAAAGTGTTAATTTAGAGACAGTTTGCGGAATTACAAGCACAATCCCTGACAATGAGTATAATGAGGTGGCATTTGCCGGCAAATCCAATGTAGGCAAATCGTCGCTGATCAATGCGCTCATGAACAGAAAGTCACTTGCCAGAATCTCTTCACAGCCCGGCAAGACGCAGACCATCAATTTTTACAACGTCAATGACGCCATGTATCTGGTCGATCTGCCGGGCTATGGCTATGCCAACGCCAATATCGAGATAAAAGCCAAATGGGGACAGATGATAGAAAACTATCTGCACACCTCAAAAAAGCTTCAGGCAGTGTTTCTTTTAATAGATATAAGGCATGAGCCATCGGACAATGATATCATGATGTATGACTGGATGGTAAACCAGGGTTTTGCACCGATCATCATTGCAACCAAATCTGATAAATTGAAAAAAAGCCAGATTGCCGCACACATAAAGACCATCAAGGATGTGCTTCATGTGAAGCCGGGCACGGTAGTCATACCGTTTTCGTCCATGTCAAAGGATGGCAGGGATGAAATCTGGAAGCTCATAGATTCACTCGTATTTGACGAGGAGACCCTTCTTGCCATGAAGCAGGAGGAGGCAGCAAAGCGCGAGGCAAAATCGGCGGCAAAAAAAGCCGTTTCATCGGAGCCACACAAAAAGGAGCGCTGGAAGAAGACCGGAAAGCCGGTTGCGAAAAAGACGAAAGAGCGCAGAGATAAGGCCAAGAGCAAAAAAAGCGCTAATAATCATAAAAAGAAATAAAGCTATAGAAAGAAAGGCGAATATTTAATATATGAAGAATAAATGCAAATTTGTAGGCATTATGTTTTTGTGTATATTGATAGTGTGTACGCTTGCCGTAATGGCATACGAACACGCATATGAACACACATCAGGTAAAACAGGAGCTGCCGGTGAAATGTCAGATGCTTCGGACAGTGCAAAAAATACTGACGAAGCTGATGATATGCTTACTGTCGTGACATCCTTCTATCCTATGTACATTGCCACTTTAAACATAGTGGATGGTGTGAAAGGAGTGAGACTCGAAAATCTAAGCGAGCCACAGACCGGCTGTCTGCACGATTTCCAGCTCACACCGGAGGATATGAAGCTTTTATCCACAGCCGATGTTTTTGTAATAAACGGAGGCGGTATAGAGTCGTTTATGTCTGATGTGGCAAAGGCGTATCCGAAGCTTGATGTGGTTGAGGCTTGTGAGGATGTGGCACTTCTTTCTGATGATGAATCAGACAGTGACCACGACCATGATCACGATGCAGATGCAGAATCAGACAGTGACCACGACCATGACCACGAAGCAGACGCAGAATCAGATAGCGCGCACGATCATGACCACGGTGATGAGAATGCCCATGCATGGATGAGTGTGCCGCGTTACCGCACCATGGTCAAAACCATTGCCTCTCATCTGGCACAAAAGGATGAGGCACACGCTGAAGAATATTATGCGAATGCCGAAAAATATGACGCCAAACTTGCAAAGCTCGAAAAAGAGCAGGACAGCTTAAAAAGCTTAACAGATGGGCAGAATATCGTCATATTCCATGAGGCCTATGCGTATGTGGCTGATGATTATTCCATGAATGCATGCTACCTGTTAGACCTTGACGAGGAGCGCTCAGTCAGCGCAGGTGAGATAAAGCAGGTAATTAGTGCAATAAAGGATGACGGAGTGTCGGTAATACTCGCTGAGGAGCTCTACGGAAAGAGCATGGGAGATACCGTATCGCGTGAGACAGATGTGCATGTGGTTTATATCGATCCTCTCAACAGGGGAGAGTACGACAAGGACAGCTATCTTGACGGTATGGAGCAAAATATAGAGCTTATCAAAGATGCATTCACTAAATAAAATTGGAGGTGACTATTCGAGAATATATGCGGAAAATTATACAGCCATGTGGCTTTCATTGCATAAAAATAAATAACCTTGGAGTGAGCTTCGGAGAGCAGACGGTGCTTGAGGATGTAAATATGCACATACACTGTGGCTCCTTCAATGTCATAATAGGCCAGAACGGTGCCGGAAAATCCACACTCATAAAGGCGATATTGGGCGAGATACCTCACACCGGTACGATTGAGTTCAAGGATACGAAGGACGGACATATGGCAAAGCTCAAAATCGGCTATGTGCCGCAGTCTGTCAATATTGAGAAAAATACACCGGTCAGTGTGTATGACCTCATAGCAAGCTACCGGTACAATTATCCGGTTTTTCTGCCGAAGAGCAAAAAGATAGAGGCAAAAATAAAGGAGACACTTGAGGTATTTGAGGCTGAGGAGCTTATCGACAAGCAGGTGTGCAACCTCTCGGGAGGACAGTTGCAGAGAGTGCTTCTTTCCATGGCAATCATGGATGAGCCGAATCTGCTTCTTTTGGATGAGCCGGTGTCGGGAATAGACCAAAACGGCATGGAGCTTTTCTACAAGACCATGGATTATTTAAAGACACACTATGACCTTGCAATCATACTGATATCGCACGATTTGGACTATGTGGCAAAGTACGCAGACCATGTTGTACTGCTTGATAAGACAGTAGCAAAGCAGGGAACTGTGAAGGAAGTGTTTGAGAGCAGGGAATTTGAGAGAATTTTCTACACAGGAGAGGAATCCTGGGTGAGAGAGGAGGAGCACAAATGAATATAACCTCCTGGCTTCAATATGATTTCATGAGAAATGCCCTTATCGCTGTGCTCATCATCACACCGCTATTTGGCATAATGGGAACCATGATTGTAAACAAAAAAATGGCATACTTTTCAGACGCGCTCGGACATTCGGCACTTACCGGAATCGCTGTCGGTGTGGTATGCGGCATGGCTGATACCTCACTTGCCATGGTGATATTTGCGATAGTGTTTGCGCTTCTTTTAAACAAGATTGGCAGTCTGAACACAGCGTCAACAGATACCATTATATCTGTATTTTCATCGTGCTCTGTGGCTATAGGTCTTGCGATACTGTCAAAGGGCGGCAATTTCAGCAAATACTCAAGCATATTGGTGGGCGATGTGCTAAGCATCACAAAGACTGAGATAGTGTATCTCATCGTGATTTTTGTGGTCACGATAGTGTTCTGGGTGTTTTGCTTCAATAAGCTCAACGCCATCTGCATACACAGAAGCGTGGCAAAAAGCAAGGGCATACATGTGCGTCTTTTGGACAATATGTTTGCAGTGCTTGTCGCACTCATAGTTATGCTATCCATCAAGTGGATAGGCATACTTATCATAAATGCGCTGCTTATACTGCCGGCGGCTTCATCAAGGAATATTTCAGAAAATATGCGTGAGTATCATTTCTTTTCAGTGATATTTTCAGTATTTTCCGGTATAGTCGGCCTCGCAGTGTCATACTACACCAATGTGGCAACAGGTCCGATGATAGTGATTATCGCATCGGTAATATATTTTTCGACATTTATATTTGGCAGAAAATTGAAAAAATAACGGCTAAAGCTATAAGCAACAGACGCAAAACAGCCGATACACAATATAAGAGATAAACTGTTTAGCTATATCAGACGCTATACAGGGTGATAATAGTATAGTGGGAAAGGATTCCCGCACGCACATTACCAGGGAGGGATGAGAAATGTTAGATGCTATTTCAAGTGTAGTTTCAGCAGTAGCGGCGCAGAGTGTCACAGCAAAGGACGAGGCGCAGACAAAGAATACTAATACCGCTTCAAAGAAGCAGGATGCAAAGACGGATAAGTCGGATGCAAAGACTGCAGGCTTCAGCGAGGAGGCAGCTGTATATGAGAAATCAGACAGCAGGGATGATTCAAAGGATACTGCAAAGAGCACAGTAAACCAGAAGATGAGCAAGGCAGACAGAGATGCACTGGTACAGGCACTTAAGGATGATGCCAATGCCAGACAGCAGCAGCTTATCGAGATCGTCAGAAAGTCCATGACAGGACAGGCTTCAACCTGGGACAAGTCACAGGGCTTAAAGAGTCTGTTTGAGAATCTGACTGTAGATGCAGACACAATAGCGCAGGCCAAAAAAGACATCGCAGAGGATGGATACTGGGGAGTTGAGAAGACCTCAGACCGTATTCTTGACTTTGCAAAGGCACTGTCGGGAGGCGACAAGGACAAGGCTGATGAGCTTTTGAATGCATTCAAGAAAGGCTTTTCACAGGCAACAGGAGCCTGGGGAGACAAGCTGCCATCAATATGTCAGGATACATATGATGCAGTGCTCAAGAAGTTTGATGACTGGAAGAATGGCACAGAGGACGGTATTGATTCAGTTATTAAACTGTACTAAGACCGGGCTAAAAACAGAATATGATATATTAGAGGGACTGCGCGCAACGTGCAGTCCCTTTTTAGGTTAATTTAACAGATGAGATGTAAAAATTAACAATTAAATGAGAATATTTAAATTTGCTCTTTTTGGTAGGGTGTGTTATAATCTTTGTATACAAAAAACAGAGGTAATACAATATGGGTAGTAATAACGATATTTCATTAAAAGCATTAGCCAAGATTAATTTGGGGCTCGATGTTGTGAGGCGCAGAGAGGACGGATATCATGAGGTCCGTATGATTATGCAGACCATTTATCTGTATGACAGGCTTGATATCAAAAGGACAAAGGAGCCGGGCATACAGATACAGACAAATCTGTCTTTTCTCCCTGTAAATGAGAACAATCTCATATACAAGGCTGCGAAGCTTCTTATGGATGAGTTTTCTATAACTGACGGTGTATCAGTGAAGCTGGACAAGCGTATCCCTGTTGCGGCAGGAATGGCAGGGGGCAGTACTGATGCAGCAGCCATGCTTTTTGGCATGAACAGGCTTTTTTCACTGGGGCTGACAAAGAGGCAGCTTATGGAAAGAGGTGTGCAGATTGGCGCGGATGTGCCATACTGTATTATGAGAGGTACGGCGATGGCTGAGGGCATAGGAGAGGAGCTTAGTCCGCTTCCACCAATGGTAAAGTGTCCGGTGCTCATTGCAAAGCCGTCCATCTCAGTATCCACCAAGTTTGTGTACCAGAATCTGAAGCTTGATGATACGACAATTCATCCGGATATAGACCTACTGATAGAGGATATAAAGGCTGAGAATCTGCATGACATTGCAGCACACATGGGAAATGTCTTAGAGACCGTGACCATACCAAACTATCCGGTGATAGACGAGATAAAGAAGCATATGCTTTCCCATGGTGCAGTGGGAGCCATGATGAGTGGCAGTGGTCCGACAGTTTTTGGATTGTTTGACGATGAAGATACCGCAAAGAAAGCATATAAAGCCATGCGAAGCTCACATCTTGCCAGACAGGTGTATCTGACATCTGTATACAATAATCGCAAATGATATGATACCGTGACAGCATAGCAGGTGCTTTATAGTTACCTTATTTTCTTATAGATTAGAATGATAATACAAGAGATAGGAGAAGTTTGATGACTGATAATTTAACTTTAAATATGGATGCATATCTGCCACTGCGTGATGTGGTTTTTAACACACTTCGTGAGGCAATTTTAAAGGGAGAGCTCAAGCCGGGCGAGAGACTTATGGAGCTGCAGCTTGCGTCAAAGCTTGGAGTCAGCCGTACACCTATACGTGAAGCAATCAGAATGCTTGAGCAGGAGGGGCTTGCAGTTACGATGCCGCGAAAGGGCGCAGAGGTTGCCAAGATGACTCTCAAGGATATGGAGGATGTGCTTGAGGTGAGAGAGGCTCTCGATGAGCTCGCAGCCAAAATTGCATGTAAGAAAATCAGTGATGAGCAGCTCGCAAAGCTAAAGACAATAAAGGATGAATTCAAAAAGAGCATGGATTCGGGTGATGTGAAAAAGATAGCTGAGGAGGATGTGAAGTTTCACGATGCTATCTACGAGGCAACCGACAATGCGAAGCTTGTATCTATGATGAACAATATCCGTGAGCAGATGTACCGCTACAGAGTGGAGTATTTGAAGGACCCAAAGAATTATCCGATGCTTGTGAAGGAGCATGATGCCATCTACAGGGCGCTTGAGGCAAGAAATATGGATCTTGTGACTACAGAAATGCATACGCATGTGGCTAATCAGGCGGTTGCTGTGAAGGCTGTGATACAAAAGCAGGATGAAGAAAAGAAATAAAACAGAAATATAACAAAAGCAAGGGCTGCCGGTCACACTGACGTGTGAACGGTGCCCTTTTTTAGTGGCTTAGTTAGTGGCTTAGATAGTTACAAAATAAACAATCAGGGATATTTGCGAGCTTGTATGGTCATACTATATCAGGGATTTTAAATCTGACGGGATTTATTGGGTATATAGGAGAGTTAAAGATGACCACAAACATAGATGAGAACATAAAAAGCTTCAGGCAGATATATTCTGACTGTTCAGATATCAAGATGCAGGAGATGTATCTGGGGCGTGATGCGTCCATAAAGTGTTTTGTTGCATATATTGAGGTGACATGTGCAGGCTCCGGTATCAATAACAGTGCGTTTGGACGATTTACCTCATACCTTGAAGGGATAGACCGGGATCAGGTTAAGGAAGTACTTGACAAAAATCAGGCAGCTCTATCCGAATTTGCGCATCTTCATACGGTTAGAGAGGCAGCCCAGATGATGCTGACAGGAGACGTGATATTTTTTGTGGATGGCTATCCGGATGCCTTCAAGCTTCCCGACAAGGGATATCCCGCCATGTCAATTCAGGAGATTGATTCGGAAAAGGTCATAAGAGGCTCAAATGAGGGCTTTGCTGATTCCATAAAGATAAATACTGCACTTATCAGGCGCAGGCTAAGGAGTACACGCTTAAAGTGCAAGGAGGTGAAAAAGGGACTTCGAGGACACAGTAATGTGGACATACTATATGTGAGAGACCTCGTAAAACCGGGGCTTGTAGAGGAAGTAGAAAAGAATCTGGACAGCTATGTGATAGACCATGTGGGGGATTCGGGAGTTCTGGAACAGTTTGCTGAGGCAAAATGGTATTCACCGTTCCCACAGCTTCAGACCACAAAGCGGCCGGATGTGGCGGTAAATGCGCTCCTGGAGGGGAGGGTGGTGGTGCTGTGCGATAATTCACCGATAGCAATAATACTGCCAACCACCATGAACAATTTTTTAAAAACCGCAGATGATTACTATAACAGAACGATAGCGGCAAGCTTTGCCAGATTGATAAGGTACGTGGCAGCCTTCATGTCATTTACATTGCCGGGGCTTTATCTGGCGGTCACAAATTTTCATACACAGATACTGCCGACACCTCTCATACTGGCATTTTATGAAGCCAGACTCGGCTGCCCATTTCCGCAGCTCATAGAGGTGCTCATGATGGAGCTGTCCTTTGAACTGCTTCGCGAAGCCGGCATAAGACTTCCCGGAGCCATGGGAAATACGATAGGCATAGTCGGAGGCCTCATAATCGGACAGGCAGCAGTGGATGCAAATTTAGTAAGCCCTATAGTGGTCATCCTGGTTGCATTCACCGCACTCTGCTCGTTTGCCATACCGAGTGAGGAGTTTGCATTTTCATTTAGGATACTCAAATTCGCTGTAATAATTATGTCGGCATGGCTTGGATACTTTGGATTTTTAATAAGTCTGATGGTGATACTTTTGCATCTTGCAAAGCTCAAAAGCTGTGGTTATCCATACATGATGCCATTCGTGGGCAGCGAGCTGACAGGCAGCGAGGATGAAAAGGACAGTATCATACGATTTCCGCTTCGCAGACTGTGGAGACGTCCTGTGTTTGCAAGAGAAAAGGAGTGCAGAAAGCTGAAAGGAAATAAGTATGACTAAAAATATGGGTAAAAGAGATACATTTGCACAAAACGAAAGCATATCGCCCCGCCAGCTATACAGACTATACGTCTTTAATCTGCTTGGAGTAGGCACACTGGTGCTTCCAAACAATCTGGCGAAGCTGGGAAAGTATGGTTTTATCTCAATCGCACTCGGTGTTTTCATGGCATGGCTATTTATGTGGATAGTAAGCGAGGTACGAGAACAGAAGAAAAATATATATGACAGAAGCTTTGGTAAAACAGCACATGCAAAAATATTAATTTATGATTTAATTATTGCAATATACGAGCTGTCACAGGCCGCATTTCTTGCATGGATATTTGTAAAGCTGATACGTGACAGCCTTATACCGGATGAGTCATTTACAGTTGTACTTCTTGTGATAATGGCAGTGTGCGCTTATGCGCTAAGTGGCGGAGTGGAGTGCCGTGCCAGGGTATATGAGGTAGTATTTTTCTTTGTGCTGATACCGCTTGCTGCTATGCTTTTGTTTGCGATATCGGATGTGAGATTAGACTATCTGATGATTAAGGACAGAGTCGGTGTGGACTTTGGCATAGCGGATATATTTGCGGGCGCATACTATGTGTTTGCAGCATCCATTTCCGTGTTCAATATACTGTTTGTAAGGGAGCGCACTGCCTCACAGATACGATGGAGTGTGAGTAAAGCAATACTCACATATGCAGGCATTCTTTTTTTATTGTATGCAGTATTGCTTGGGAGCTTTGGAAAATATTCATTGTCAGAAATCGAGTTTCCGGCTGTGGTACTGATGAGTGATGTGCAGATAAAGGGAAGCTTTTTTAAGAGGGCAGATGCACTGATGCTGTCGGTGTGGTTTTTCACGCTGTTTTCAGTGCTCATTATGAGCCTTTATTATGCGGTTTTAAGATGTGAGAATTTTGCTAAAAATACGACAAAAGTTATATTTACATTTAATAAAAGCCGAGGCTTCAGTAACAATAAACAATTAAGCTGTGACAGACAGAAAAGCCATGACGAGGAAAATAGCAGTATGAGAAGCTGGTGCATCATATTTGTTATAGCAATCATAGTGACCTTAGCATATATTCTTGAAAGTGGAGATGAAATCGTGAAAAAATATCTTGGATTTTTATTGTGCATAGCGATACCGGTCATAGTAGTGCTGACGATAGGTCTCATGCTTACCGGCTGTAGTGCAGTGGAGCTTGAGGAGCGTTGCTTTCCGACACTTGCTGCGGTGGATGTTGTAGCTGTAGATACTGACGAAATAACCGATAAAGAAGTAACAGGTAAAGAGGTAACTGATTACAAAGAATATGTTAGCCACAGAGATGATTTGGCAAATGAAAGTAGCGGATATATAGAGTTTTATTATAACATGGACAAATCCTATGAGCCCGAATATGCAGAGGATATCAAAACAGCCGTGGACAGCTTCGAGGAGCGGCTGTCACAAAAAGCCGATACCAATCATCTAAAGGTGATATTAATAGGAAAAACGCTTAGAAATGATAAAGCAGCTTATGCAAGCTTCATGGAATACTGCAAGACATCCAAAAAATTTCCGAGAAACACATACGTGTGCATAGCAGATGATATAAACGATATCTTTGACAACATGGGTGATTATTATGAGCAGAAAATGAATAAGGAGAATCATGAGGATGGGGAACCGATAATTACACTTGGCACCTTACTGGATGACTATACGAATGAAATTCATGGAGCATGGTAAAAATTTCAAAAAGGATGAATAATCTTTTCAAATAAGGCAATACTTGTTTACATGAGAAAGAGAATAATAATAACAACCATAGCAATAATATCTCTTGCGGCAGTAATCGCTGTAAAAAATCATGCACCTGCGATAAGCACAAACAGTACAGCATGTACATCCGACATGCAAAAATCCATCGCCGGCAAAATCCTGCGTTTCCACGTGCTGGCAAACAGTGACAGTGAAGCAGACCAGAATGTGAAAAAGCAGGTGCGCGATGCAGTAGGGGCTTACATAGAGCCATATCTGCTGGAGTGCGAAAATATCGAAGAAACCAGAGCCACCGTAAATGACCATATGGACGAAATAATAGCGGTATCAAAGGAGACGCTTGTAGCAAATGGCTTTACATATGGCGCATCGGCAGAGCTTACACACACCGATTTCCCGGAAAAGACGTATGGGGACTATACATTTCCTGAGGGAAATTACGAGGCACTTGAAATAACACTGGGCGATGGAGCCGGTCATAACTGGTGGTGCGTGCTGTATCCAAACATGTGCTTCAGGGGCAGTGTGTACGAGGTGGTGGATGATGATGCAAAGGAAAATCTTAAGGAGGTGCTCACACCGGATGAGTATGAGAGCATATTTGACAGCGGAAAATATGAAATAAAACTAAAAATCCTTGATATTTTCAGATAAAACAGTTAGTATATTCATGCTGAAAATATGAAAATATGTAATGACTAATTATTAAAGAATGAATTGATGTAACTATTCAGAACAGAAATATGTGGCTTACAACTGTGAAGGTACTGACAGTTACGAATTAATTTAAATGTAGAAGAGGATAAGGAGAAAGAAATGACAAAGGATGTAGTAGTATCATTAAAGGGCCTGCAGCTCGCACCGGACCAGCAGTCTGATGCGGTAGAGGTGATTGCCCCGGGAGAGTATTATATAAGAAATAACAAGCACTATGTGCTTTTTGAGGAGATAATGGAGGGTGAGACCCAGACACTCAAAAATATGCTTAAATTCAATGAAAATTATCTTGAGTTCACCCGCAAGGGACCGATGAGCGTACATATGATATTTGAGAAGGGAAAGAAAAACCTGACATATTATTATACACCGTTTGGAAGTATCCAGATAGGTATTGATGCCACAAGCATAGAGGTAAAGGAGACTGAGGACGAGATAAGGGCGGAGGTAAAGTATGCACTTGATGTCAACTATGAATTTGTAGGTGACTGTCACATCAATATAACTGTGAAGAAAAAAGGCGCAGCAGTCAAAATTGCATAAAAGTCTGCCAGGCCTATGGGGTAAAAAAATATAAAGCATATAAAAAACAGAGCATGTGAGGATGAATGCCATCCCACATGCTCTGTTTATGTACATGAAAATTAAAATCATGATATTATTTCTTTTTTGCTTTTTTAGCAGCCTCTTTAGCAGCTTTTCTTTCAGCCTTAGCAGCCTCCTCAGCCTTGAGCTGTTCGTTGGCCTTGCTGTAGTTTTCTGCCATTCTTGCACGGAAGCCTTTTTTCTTCTTAGGCTTCTCAAGAGGTCCTCTGATACCGCGGACAGCTGTGATGTAGATACCGCTGATAGAAGCCTTAACCTCTTTCTTTAAAGGAATCTCATCAAAGATCTGCTCGTCGGCGATAAGAGACATGACTCTTGGTCCGACCTTGGCCTTGACTACAGGCAGCTTTGAGCGGCGCATAAGCTTTGGTGTCTGCTCAATAATCTGCTGTGGGAGACCGGCATCCTTTAGCTTCATACGCTTTTTGTCAATGATTAGCATGTTGACTGTCTGTGATGCAGCAGCTATCTGCTCGTCCTGCTCTTCCTTTCTTTTTTGTGCTTTTTTACCGAGGATTGTTAATACTATAAATGCTACCACAAGCACTACTGCGATAACAATAAGTACGATTAATGCTGGATTCAAAACGTATCCCTCCTAAAAATTTGCTTATTTAAATCGATTTTATCAAATAAGCTAAAAAAAATCAATCTTTATTGCAAGAATAGGTGAAATCGTAGTATAATAGAACTATATTTTTAAAAGATAACTATTCTGAATAGTTACAAAGATCTATATTAGAAGACATAAAGGAGTATATTTATAGATGAAGAAGATAGCTCTTCTGGCAGACGGCTGGAGAAGATATGTAACATATTCGTGGATTGAGGGTATCATGGGAGGCTCAAAAGAGCTGGGACTGGACTTGTGTCTGTATTTTTACAGCACGAATGGTACATGGAGTCATGATCCAAAGTTTAACAGCGGTGAGTACGCGCTGTACGATCTGCCTGATTTAAACAGCTTTGATGGTATTGTTTTTGATTGCTCAAACACGACAGACCAAAGCCAGGTATATAGGATGCTCAAAATGCTTTCAGAGGTAAAGGTACCTGTTGTGAGCATTGGGTATAAGATAGATGGTTTTTACTATGTTGGCAATGACAATAAAAAGCTGTTGCGCAAGGTGATGGATCATATGTATTACGAGCACAACTGCAGAAGCTTCGTATTTGCAGGAGGTCCGGCATATAATTATGAGAACAGGGTGCGTTTTGAGGCTTTTAAGGAAGCTCTGTGCGATTATGGGATACCGCTTACTGAGGATATGTACATGTTTGGCGAGTTTGACTATCAGACCGGTGTCAGATATATGAGTGAGTGGTATGAGAAAAAAAGAACGTTTCCGGATGTGTTTGTGTGTGCAAATGACAATATAGCGGCAGGACTGTGTGCGACTGCTGAAGCATTAGGCTACAGAGTGCCACAGGACTTTAAGGTCACAGGCTTTGACAACCTGGACAAGGCCGCATATTTTAATCCACAGATTACCACTGTCGAGAACAATAGAGGCAATATAGGAAGGGAGGCTTTTGAAATATTAAAGGAGCTTTGGAATGGCACGGGTAAGGCCGCAGACAAATTCCTTGATTCCGAGTTTATTCCGGCAGAGAGCTGCGGATGTCCAAACACCGGCAGAGTGGATTATCGTAATTATATGAAGGAAATAGTCAAGAACTCGGTGACAAAGGAACAGGAGGAGGATGCAGTAATGATCCTCCAGAATAAGCTTGAGGAATGCAATGATTTCTATGATCTGTTCAAAAAATATTCAGACTATATCCAGACTATGAAGTGTGATGGAGTCTACGCTGTTGTGGTACGTGACCTTTCAGAGGCGAGTACGAATGCACATTTCAGAAAAAAAGGCTATGATGCTGATGATGAAGTGGTATTGTTTGCTGAGGACAAGGAAAGCGGTCATCTTGAATTTCAAAGCGTACAGGAGCTTATGCAATATATGGAGAGTGCCGGGGAAAACACCTGCTTTATGCATTGTTCTCTGCATTTCAGGGATGATATAGTGGGATATGTGATACTCAGGAATCCCGAGTTCTTATACGATCATCCGGAGCAGTTTGATATTCAGTCTGCGCTTATAAAAAAGCTTGAGAACCTTTTCAAGCAAAAGGTGCTTGAGAACACAAATGAGGAGCTTAAAAATCTCTACAATCGTGATGCACTCACAGGACTCTACAATCGTGTAGCCTGCAATGAGATGGTTATTCCGCAGTTTGACTGGCTTGCATCCAATAATGTTGGCTGTACGATAATATTTTTGGATGTGGATGATTTCAAGGATATTAATGATACTTACGGACACAAGTATGGAGACAATCTGCTGAGAACCGTAGCAGGAGTGCTTGATGAGCAAAAGCCTTCAGGCAGCACGGTCTACAGATTTGGCGGTGATGAGTTTATCGTATTTATTCCGGGAGAGGATCATGTGCTCACAGAGAAGTATATTGAGCGTGTATACAATATTATGGAGCAGCACAATATGTATATCAGCCATGGCATTATCCATACAAAGCCCGGCAGCGGAAAGAGCTTTGATGATTATCTTGTCATTGCAGACAAGCAGATGTACAGCTTTAAGCAGCAGCACAAAAAGAAAAGAAAGAGCAGCTTTTTAAAGGGTGTGGATATATCATCAATTCCACAGCTTATAGACAATGGAATCCATATAAAGGATAAAGACGGTAATGAAAGCAGAGTATTTGACCTGTTAAAGGCCAATAACATAGACTCGGTAAGGCTTCGCATATGGAATGAGCCGGGAAATGTGCCGGAGTCCGGCGGATATTGTAGTCTGGCCTATGTTCTTGAGATGGCTCATGTAATAAAAAAATATAATATGAATTTTCTGCTGGATTTCCATTATTCGGATTATTGGGCTGACCCGGGACAGCAGAATAAGCCGAAAGCATGGAGTGAGCTTAGCTTTGAGGAACTTAAAGCTGCTGTATACAAGTATACCTATGATGTGCTTTATAGGTTAAAAATCATGGATTGTGCTCCAAATATGGTGCAGATTGGAAATGAGATAAGGAGCGGTATGCTGTTTCCGGATGGGGCAGTGCCGAATTTTAACAATCTGGCAGAGCTTGTGAACGAGGGAATACGCGCCACAAGGGAACTGCTTCCGGAAGCACAGGTGATGATACATTTGGATCAGGGAGGCAGGTTTGACTGCTTAAAGCTATGGTTTGATGCTATGTTTGAGGCAGGAATGCAGCCAATTGATGCGATAGGCATTTCATATTATCCTTTCTGGCATGGTACATACATGGATTTGAAGCACACGATGAGCAGGCTGATACAGACATACGACCTGCCGGTATATATTGTAGAGACCGCTTATCCGTGGAGACATTGTGAAGATGATCATATTTCGGTAGAGATGATGGAGAGTGCAGGACTTGCTGCCGGAAAAGCGGAGCAGAAAAAAGCTCTTGAGATAATCATGCAGATTGCGGCAGAAGCCTCAAAGGCAAATGGAAAGACCGGAGTATATTACTGGGAGCCTGTAGGTGTACCGGATTGTGGCTTTGGAAGCTGGTTTACAAATATGGGCATGTTAGATACGGACGGCAGGGCATTGTGCGGCTGGGAGGCATTCAGGGATTTTGATCCCAAAAAGCTTTCGATTGAGGATCTTGATAAATGTATTGAATCGCTTTATGAATTTGAGGAATCAGAGGAAGACAGGAGGATATCACAGCTTCTGGAAAAAGGTAACAATCTGCTGTCCAATTCGGATTTTGCAAACGGATGTGATGAATGGCAGATAGATATATCCTCGTCTGAGGTAAAATATAATAAAACAGAGGATGGATTATTTATTTCATCTGATGCCAACTTTGACTTTATCATCAGCCAGACCGTAGATATAGCACAGACAGGAAAATATATGGCAGCAGTGGATTACAGAGGCACAAACACTACAGGTGTCGAGGTGTCGCTTTTTGTGACAGTTTCCGATGAAAACGGAGTCAATACATATACCGTGGAAATTTTCCCGGCAGATGTCAGATTTGTGACACATGTGGTTGATAATATTGAAATAAAGAAAAATGCAAAGGTGACAGTAGGACTAAAGATGCATACTCCTCCGGTGTTTGCAAAGATAAAGAAATTTTCACTCGTTGTAATTTAATCTGATATGTGATATTGTAGACAGGTGTGGTGCTTTGTGAACGCGTTTTTTGCCGTGGCAGGGCATTAAACATATAAATAACATGACTTACATATTTCAGGAGGATTCCAATGAGTGAGAAAAAGAATACAGGTAAGAAGGCAGTCATAGCAGTGATTGTGATTGCACTTATCGTGGTAATTATTGCGCTTGTTGCTGTGATAAGCGGCAAGAGCAAAAAGGATGGCTCAAAGAGCGCAACAGAGGCAGGCACCGAGGCCGGCAGCGAGACGATGCGAAGTGGACAGTTTGACATAGACTACGCAAAGCAGGTTACAAAGCTTGCAGACTATTCAGGTATTGCAATTACAGTCTCAAACGATTATGAGATAAACGATACAGCAAAGCAGACATATCTGACCAATGTGCTTCAGTCATATGGTGCAGATGCGTACAAGCAGGTTACAGATCGTGATACAGTTGCAGATGGCGATTATGTCAAGGTTGATTACACAGGATATAAGGATGGCACGGCATTTGATGGTGGCTCTGCTACAGATGTGATGCTTGATGTGACAAACAACAGCCAGGTTGGTGGTTCATCCTTTATTGATGGATTTACAAAGCCTATAATCGGAGCCAAGGTGGGTGACAAGGTTAAGGGTGACGTGACATTCCCTGAGGATTATGGCAATGATGACTTAAACGGACAGACAGTTACATTTGAGTATACAGTAAAGGGCATTTACTCAGCAGATCCTGTTGCACTTGCTGATATGACAGACGAGCAGGTCAACACAGTGTTTGGAAAGGCCGGAGTGACAACAAATGCCCAGCTTAGCACACAGATTGAAAAGGATTTGAATAAGCAGCTCTACAGCGCTGAGGTCAATAAGGTCAAGAGCTACATGATTGAAAACAGCACAGTCGAGATTCCTGATGAGTATCTACAGGCGAGACTCAATGAGTATATTGCTTCATTTACCAAGGAAAATGTCAAGGATGGACAGACACTTAAGAAATATTTAAAGTCCAACTACAACATGACAGTGGATCAGGCCACAGAGAAGTGGAAGGAGAATCTGACAGACCAGATAAAGACAGAGTTCATCTTTGGGCTTATTGCTGAGAAGGAAAATATCAAGATGGATGATGATACCTTCAACAGCTATGTGGATTATATCGTATCAGCCAGCAATGGCCAGTTCAGCAAGGCTTCTGAGGTATACAAGTATTTTGGAAGCGGACACAAGGATGAGGGAAAGACATACCTTAAGAACCAGTATCTTGTAAACAAGGCTATCGATAAAGTCACAGAGAAAGCAAATGTGACATTTGAGGATGGCAGTGCAGCACCTGATACTTCAAGTGGCAGCGCGGATGCCGAATAATAACGATAAATATGCTGTCTGTGGTGATGCACAGGCAGCTTAAATGGAGGATTAGATAATGGAACTTACAAACATACGCGAGATTTTCCGCAACAAGGACAAATTCGCTGACAAAGAGGTGACTATCGGAGGATGGGTCAGAAGCAATCGTAATTCAAAGAATTTTGGATTTATCGTGGTAAACGACGGTACATTTTTTGAGCCAATCCAGGTTGTATACGGAAATGGCTTAGACAACTATGATGAGGTTGGCAAGATCAATGTCGGAGCTGCAATTATCGTAAGAGGTACACTTGTGCTTACTCCGGATGCAAAGCAGCCATTTGAGATTCAGGCCGTTTACGTGACTGTTGAGGGTGCATCCACACCGGATTATCCTCTGCAGAAGAAGAGACATACATTTGAGTATCTTCGTACAATCTCACACTTAAGACCTCGTACCAATACTTTTGAGGCAGTTTTCAGAGTGCGCTCACTTTGCGCATATGCTATTCACAAATTCTTCCAGGAGAGGGATTTTGTGTACGTGCACACACCGCTTATCACAGGAAGTGACTGTGAGGGTGCAGGAGAGATGTTCCAGGTGACCACACTTGATTTGAACAATCTCCCTATGACAGAGGATGGAAAGGTGGATTTCTCAAAGGATTTCTTTAG
This sequence comes from Agathobacter sp. LCP21S3_B2, assembly GCF_052118705.1. NCBI lineage: Bacteria > Bacillati > Bacillota > Clostridia > Lachnospirales > Lachnospiraceae > Agathobacter > Agathobacter sp. LCP21S3_B2. The sequence goes on from NZ_JBQKGQ010000004.1 coordinate 102,384, forward strand.
TAAACCTACAAACCTCACTGTTTCAGGACAGTTAAACGGCGAGACATATGCTATGGCATTCAAGAATATCTACACCTTCGGACCTACCTTCCGTGCGGAGAATTCAAACACCACACGTCATGCGGCAGAGTTCTGGATGATTGAGCCTGAGATTGCTTTTGCAGACCTTGAGGATGATATGATGCTTGCAGAGAGCATGCTCAAGTATGTTATCAACTATGTGCTTGAAAATGCACCTGAGGAGATGGCATTTTTCAACAATTTTGTGGACAAGGGACTCCTTGACAGATTAAGAAATGTTGTGGAAAATGATTTTGCCCGTGTGACATACACAGAGGCTATCGACATCCTTTCAAAGCACAATGACAAGTTTGATTACAAGGTATCATGGGGCTGTGATTTACAGACAGAGCATGAGAGATACCTTACAGAGCAGATTTACAAGCGCCCTGTATTTGTCACAGATTATCCGAAGGAGATAAAGGCCTTCTACATGAAGCTGAATGACGACGGAAAGACCGTTGCAGCAGTTGACTGTCTTGTACCGGGAATCGGAGAAATCATCGGTGGAAGCCAGAGAGAGGATGACTACGACAAGCTCCTAGCCAGAATAAATGAGCTTGGACTTTCAGAGGATGACTACAAGTTCTACCTTGACTTAAGAAAATACGGCTCTGCAAGACACGCAGGCTTTGGATTGGGCTTTGAGAGATGCGTAATGTATCTTACCGGCATGGGTAATATCCGTGACGTTATCCCATTCCCTAGAACAGTTAATAACTGTGAGCTGTAATCACGAATGAACTTCATACATGAATAATTACCGCCCTCTGCACATATATATGATGTGTGGAGGGCGTTTTTATGTGGAGAAAAATCAAAGGTCCTGTGATAACAATATGTATCATGCATCTTACGGCGCTTTTGTGCCTTATCATACTTTCCATAGTACAGTGCTTTGTCGACATGGCGGAGTGGATACAGTTTGCACTTGCCATGGCGGTCAATATAGTGGTGGGGCTTGTGTGTGGATTTTTGCTCAAATGCTGCTTTCACCGCAGACGTTTTATCAGGGTGACGGTCGCAGCATACTGGATAACGTATGTGATAGCAACAGTGGTCATAGATATAGGTGAATCAAAAAATATATTCGAGCTTTTGATAATACTCCTTCTGGTAATGTTTTCAGCGCTTGTTTTTCGCTAAAAAAGGACTTTTCATATTGATAATTCTGTGATATAATATTGAAAGCAAATATGATGTTTCAATCAGACATCGTTAAATGAAAAGGAGATAAAAATGAAACACGTAAAGACATTAAATACAAGAAAATTGCAGAACACAGTTAAAAAGGGCGGATGTGGCGAGTGCCAGACATCATGCCAGTCAGCTTGCAAGACATCTTGTACAGTTGGAAACCAGACTTGTGAGCAGTACAAATAGTCATAGGTGAAGCGGATTTAAAGAGTGTGCGCTGATAGGTGCACACTCTTTTCGCAGTGGTAATTTTAAAATGTGTATAGAAAGAGAGGAATATTGTAGTGGTTCATCAGTACAAGAACAACGGCTATAATATTGTCTTAGATGTCAACAGTGGCGCAATCCATGTGGTGGATGATGTCACATATGACGTTATTGAGCTGTTTGAGGACAACTCAGCTAAGGAGATTATTGAAAAGCTTGTGGACAGGTATCCACAGACGGAGATAGAAGAAGCAATACAGGAAGTAAATGAGCTTAAGGATAATGAAGAGCTCTTCACAGAAGATACATACAAAGAGCGTATCATAGATTTCAAGAAGCGCCAGACAGTTGTAAAGGCACTTTGCCTTCACATAGCGCACGACTGCAACCTTGCCTGCAGATATTGTTTTGCAGAGGAGGGCGAGTATCACGGCAGACGAGCTCTCATGAGCTACGAGACAGGAAAACAGGCACTTGATTTCCTGATTGCCAATTCAGGCAGCAGAAGAAACTTAGAGGTAGACTTCTTTGGAGGAGAGCCTCTCATGAACTGGGATGTGGTGAAGCAGCTTGTGGCATATGGAAGAGAGCAGGAGAAGCTTCATGACAAGCATTTCAGGTTCACACTCACCACAAACGGTGTGCTCTTAAATGACGAGATTATGGAGTTCGCCAACAAAGAGATGGACAATGTAGTTCTTAGTATAGACGGACGCAAGGAGGTTCATGACCGCATGAGGCCTTTCAGAAAGGGTGCCGGCAGCTATGACCTTATTGTTCCGAAATTCCAGAAGTTTGCAGAGAGCAGACATCAGGACAAGTACTATGTGAGAGGTACATACACACATTTCAATACTGATTTTTCAAAGGATGTGCTTCATCTGGCTGATTTAGGCTTCAAGCAGATTTCGGTTGAGCCTGTAGTGGCACAGCCTACAGATGAGTATGCACTTAAGGAATCAGATTTACCTGTGCTCTTTGATGAGTACGACAGACTTGCAGCAGAGATGGTAAAGAGAAATAAGGCAGGAAACGGCTTCAATTTCTTCCATTTTATGATAGATTTAGAGGGAGGACCTTGTGTATATAAGCGTCTTTCCGGCTGTGGCTCAGGAACAGAGTACCTGGCAGTGACTCCATGGGGAGATTTATATCCATGCCACCAGTTTGTGGGCAATGAGGACTTCCTTATGGGTAATGTCTGGGATGGCATCAAGGCCACTGACATCCAGGATGAGTTTAAGTGCTGTAATGTTTATGCCAAGGAAAAATGTCGCAACTGTTTTGCCAGATTCTATTGCAGCGGTGGCTGTGCCGCCAACTCATACAACTTCCACAGCACAATCACTGATGCCTATGATTTAGGCTGTGAGCTGCAGAAGAAGCGTATAGAGTGCGCTATCATGATTAAGGCAGCAGAGGCTGATATGGCAGATGATGCACAATAATTTGAATTTGTCACGGGAAACGGATAGCGGTATTTGTGACCCGTGTGCGAATATATTTGCCATCTGTATACCTATATGGATGGTAGCAAAATGACAGGAAGGTATAAGAAAATGAAAAAAGGAAAGAGTTGGGTGATTATCCTTGTGGCAGTCATTTGTATCGGCTTGCTGGGCTGGTATTCCACTGCAGTAATCACCGACACAAAGCAAAAGCAGGAGGCAACTGCTAATGGTGAGAGCACCAAGGATAAGGATTATCAGAATATCAAGCTTGGTCTCGACCTCTCAGGTGGTGTTTCAATCACCTACCATATCAAGGACAAGAATCCTTCAGACAAGGACGTAAATGATACTATCGCAAAGCTCGAGGAACGTGCAGAGAGCTACACAACAGAGTACTCTGTATACAAGAACGGGGATGACCGTATCACTGCAGAGATTCCGGGTGTTGACGACCCTAACAAGGTACTCGAGGATCTTGGAAGTCCGGGATCACTGTACTTCATCGCCCAGTATGACAGTGACGGAAATGCCAACTATACACAGGACGCATCGGTTGAGGGCGGCTACAAGCTCAACTATGATATTGACACCTTAAAGGCCAATGGTTCAGTCATCCTCGATGGTAACGATGTAAAGGATGCAAGCGCCCAGTATGACCAGTCATCATCTACATCAACCAAGGAGCCTGTTGTTTCATTAAAGCTCAAGGATGAGGCTATTGACACATGGGCAGATGCCACAAAGAAGGCAAAGGATGCAGGACAGTCAATCGGTATATACTATGATGATCATTTCATCAGCGTTCCTACAGTAAGCGCCGTTATCTCAGATGGTAACTGTGTAATCAACGGAATGAAGGATTTCGACGAGGCAACAAGCCTTGCAACATTTATCCGTGTCGGAGCCATCAACCTCCAGCTCGAGGAGTTAGAGTCAAATGTTGTTGGTGCACAGCTCGGTGGATCAGCGCTCACAAATGCAGTAAAGGCTGCAATTATCGGAATTATCTTAATCATGATATTCATGATTGTGCTCTATGGTATACTCGGTGTGGCTGCATCTATCGGACTTGCACTCTACTCAATGCTTACAGTACTGTTTATTTACTGGTTTGAGATTACACTTACACTGCCGGGTATCGCGGGTATCATCCTTGGTATCGGTATGGCAGTAGATGCAAATGTTATTGTATTTGCCCGTATCCGTGAGGAAATCGCAGGTGGCAAATCAGTGCTTGCTGCAGTAAATGAGGGCTACAAGAAGGCTCTTTCAGCCATCCTCGATGGACAGGTTACAACCTTTATCGCAGCACTTGTGCTTATGGTACTCGGTTCAGGTACAGTAAAGGGCTTTGCATACACACTTATGATTTCAATTATTCTGTCACTGTTTACAGCTCTTTTTATTGCAAAATACCTTACAAGAGCATTTTACGGTGTCGGTGTCAGAGCTGAGAAGTTCTACGGCAAGGCAAAGAAGAGAAAGGTTATCAGATTTGTACAGAACAGAGTCAAATACTTTGTTGTCTCAGGTGTAGTCATACTTGCAGGTATCGGCGGCATGATTTATTTCGGTGCTACAAGCGGCAATGCATTAAACTACAGCCTTGAGTTCGTAGGTGGTACATCAACCACTGCAGACTTTGGCAAGGATTATACAGCCGCAGAGGTTGAGAAGGACATCGTGCCTTCAGTATCAAAGCTCCTTGGCAATAGTGCAGTGCAGGTTACTACAGTCCAGGGCAGCCATGATGTCACATTAAAGACACGTACACTTTCACTTGATGAGAGACAGGATCTCGCAGCTCTTCTTGAGAAGGATTTCAAAGTTGATGCATCAACTATAGAGACTCAGAGTATCAGCTCAACAATCAGTGGAGAGATGAGAACAAACGCTGTAAAGGCAGTTATTATTTCATGTATTTTCATGCTGTTATATATCTGGTTCAGATTCAAGGATATCAGATTTGCTTCAAGTGCTATCCTTGCGCTGGTACATGATGTGCTTGTTGTTGTCACAGCATATGCACTTATCAGAATCTCAGTCGGCAGTACGTTTATCGCATGTATACTTACAATCGTAGGTTACTCGGTCAACGATACAATCGTTATCTTTGACCGTATCCGTGAGAACCTTCACGGTATCAAGAAGTACTCAGCAGATGAGCTTGCTGATATAGCAAACGAGTCCCTTACACAGACACTTTCACGAAGCATCAATACTTCGCTTACTACATTTCTTATGGTATTGTTACTCTTTATCTTTGGTCATACATCAATCAGAGAGTTCTCATTACCACTCATGGTAGGTGTGCTTTGCGGAACATATTCTTCAATCTGCATCGCTACAGAGCTGTGGTATGTGATGAAGCTTTATCTGGGCAAGAGCGCCATCAAAAAGCAGGCGGCTGCACCGGCTAAGGGTTCTAAAAAAGCCAAGAATTAATAATTAACTTATGGCCCGGCCTTTAAAGGCTGGGCTATTGTTTTTTGTGGACTTATTAACATATGCAGATATGTTTATATATTTATAAATTTATGTGCGGAGCAATAGAATGGAGCATTATTTATATGAAAATTTTTCTGATTTATCTGTTTCTTATGAATATAGCAGGCTTTGCTGCGATGGGAATTGACAAGTGTAAGGCCAAGGCACACGCATGGCGCATCCCGGAGAAGACATTATTTGGGCTCAGCCTGCTGGGCGGAAGCGCCGGTACCTGGGCTGGGATGTATGCCTTCAGGCACAAGACAAAGCATTGGTATTTTGTAAAGGGGATGCCGCTTATTTTCTTTATCCATGTGGTTATTGCATGTGTTATCTACAGGAATTTTTATTAGAGTTTCTTCAAATTAATTTTTAAAAATTAATGTAATAAAATTGATTTTATGACAGTGATATAGTACAATAGTACTTGTAAACAACTTAAAATTAAAAATAGGGAGGCTATATAATGGAAAATGATATGTCCAGACAGGAACGTCTTGATTATCTGCGAAATAAGATAGATGGCAGAAAATATAAGACAAAGGAACCAAAGATTTATCTAAACAATATGTTTTTACTGGGATTGCATGCATTACTTGAATTTGGGATATTTTGTAATTTTGCATTTATATCATTTTATAATGGAATGAGTGTACCCGGTATCCTGGGAATTGTATGGATAATACTGGGGGTATTGGTATGCGGAGCACTTTACTTTAAGGACAAGAGCTGCCCTTATCTAAACAAGGTCTGTCTTATTCAATTTATTATTTTGTATTTTCTTGCTATAATGGAAAATGGTAACAGTTGTATAAATGCAGCATTTATCCCGGTACTCATTGCTATAATGCCGTATATGGATATAAAGCTTATGGATCTGTCATGTATTGCATTAGCAGTATCTAACATAGCTCGATATCTGTTGATTTTTACCGGTGTTGTTTATTCGTATGATAGTGTAGGACATGAGGGGGTTGTGCTTGGTGTAAACCTTGTTACAATTCTGGCAGTTGCAATTGCTAACAGGATTTCATGGAGATTCAACCATGATGCAATGTATTCAATGAAGGACGAGCAGGAAATACAGAAAATTATTATGGATGATGTCCTTGATATTGCAAAGGGTGTACAGAATAAAACGGGTGAGGCGAATGAAGTGCTTGGACAGCTTTCAGCCTCAGCACAGAATATCAATGATGCAGTTTCAGAGATTACACAGGGAACCTACAATACAGCAGAAAATATTCAGAATCAGACTGTAATGACACAGAAGATACAGGATGCAATTGATGATGTTGCTGACAGAACTGAGAATGCGGCTGAAAAGGCAATGGCTTCTATGGATGTGATTAGAGAAAGTCTCTCAACAATGAATGAGCTGAGCAGACATTCAGATACAATTGCTGAAACAAATAACAAGGTTGTTAACTCTATGGAAAATCTCGGGAAAAAGACAGAGGATGTGCGAAATATTACAGATATGATTCTTGATATCTCAAACCAGACTAATCTGCTGGCACTAAATGCGTCTATTGAGGCGGCAAGAGCAGGTGAAGCCGGCAAAGGCTTTGCAGTAGTTGCAGACCAGATCAGACAGCTTGCAGAGCAGACCAAGAAATCAACGGAAAGCATTACTCAGATTGTGGAGCAGCTTAGTGACTATTCAAGGGGCGCATCAGAGGCAATTAAAGAATCTCTTGAAGCAACACAGCAGCAGTCTGCTTTGATAGGAACGGCATCTGATAATTTCACTTTGATTAATTCTGATATACAGGAGCTCACCGGTCAGATGAATGAAATTGATACGATGATAACAGGTCTCAAGGATTCAAATAATGCTATTGTTGACAGTATCAACCAGCTTTCAGCAACGAGTGAGGAGATAACCGCAAGCAGCTCAGAGGCATCTGATATTTCGGCGAACAACAGGGAAAGTTCAGATAATGCAAAGCAGATGCTTCAAAGTATACTTGAGTATTCGCATGGACTTGATAAATATTTTAATAACGATACCGAATATAATGAAACAAACGAATAAATAACTAAACTGACTATAGGGATAACTAACTATAGAAATAATCAGCTATATAACAAAAACCACTACACAACTATCAAGGAGGGCCAAATAATGTGGGCATATGAAAGTGTATTTTATCAGATTTATCCGTTAGGATTCTGTGGGGCACCATTTGAGAATGATGGTGTTTTGGAACACAGAATTTTGAAAGTAAATGACTGGATACCTCATATCAAAAAGCTTGGGGCAGATGCAATCTATTTTTCACCGGTGTTTGAATCTGATACACACGGATATAATACAAGGGATTATACAAAAATAGACACAAGGCTTGGCACAAACGAGGACTTCGCACAGGTCTGTGATAATCTGCACAAGGACGGCATAAGGGTGGTGCTGGATGGTGTGTTCAATCATGTGGGAAGAGGCTTCTGGGCATTTCAGGATGTGCTTAAAAACAGAGAAAGCTCACCATATGTGAACTGGTTTGGTCGTATAGCGTTCGATGGCAATTCAAACTATAATGATGGATTGTGGTACGAGGGCTGGGAAGGAAACTATGATCTGGTCAAGCTTAATCTGAGAAATGAGGATGTAATCCAGCATATCTTTTCAGCGATAAAGGTCTGGGTAGACGAGTTTGATATAGACGGGCTGAGACTTGATGTGGCATACTGCCTCGACCATGATTTCCTCAGAAGACTAAGGGAGTTCTGCGACTCACTAAAGCCGGATTTCTTCCTGGTGGGAGAGACATTGCACGGTGATTACAATCAGATCATGAACGATGCAATGCTTCATTCAGTGACGAACTACGAGTGCTATAAAGGACTTCACTCAAGCTTTAACTCTATGAACATGTTTGAGATAAATCATTCGCTGCTCAGACAGTTCGGACCTGAACAGTGGACTCTTTACAAGGGAAAACATCTGCTGTCGTTTGTGGACAATCATGATGTGACACGAGTTGCGAGCATATTGAATAATGAAAAACATCTGCCACTCATATATGCGCTTGCATTCGGCATGCCGGGTATTCCGTGCGTATATTATGGCAGTGAGTGGGGTGAGAAAGCCAGAAAAGAGGACGGAGATCCTGCGCTTAGAGCATGTTTTGAAAAGCCACAGTGGAATGAACTTTCAGACTGGATCTCTAAGCTGGCAGAGGCAAAAAAGAAATCAAAGGCACTCTGCTACGGCAATTTCTATTCTGTAGTGCTTACAAATGGACAGTGTGTTTTCGGACGTGAATGCGATGGTGAAAAAGTATTCGTGTGCATAAATGCCACAGACCAGCCATTTTTCGCAGGCTTTGACATGGGAAAAGGAAATGTTACTGATCTGATCACTGGAGAAGAGATCTCATTGAATGGTGGGCTGGAACTGCCACCGTACAGTGCATTTTTCCTAAGGTAGTAAGCATTTTGGCGTAGCTGAAATATAAATGCCGGATAGGATTAATGTAATTTTTGACAGAAATATAATTTCATATCAGACAAAAACCTACCGGGTGTGATCAATCACATCCGGTATTTTTGTGTAATATTGTTTGAATATTTTTGAAAAAATAAAGCTTAATAAGTATACCGATAAGAAAATAAAACTAAAAAGCAAGGCTAAATCAAATTAAGTAATTAAGCGTTTAATTATTTAATAAAGCAGTAGTACTTTCGATATTGGACAAGATTTATAAATAAAAAGGGCAAAATCAACTTAAAAAACAGGTTATTAAGTAAAAATTTACGAAAATAAAAATGAATCTTAGCTTAGAATTGACTTAATTCACAAGTGTAAATATAATTAAATTAACTCAAATATATAGTTGCGAAATGAAAGGGGGAGCAACGCAGCTTAGAGATTTGAAAATGTGAAAAGAAAAAGGAAAACTAAAAAACTAAACTACTAAAAAACTATAAAAAAGGAAAAAGAGGACAAGAAAATGAGAAGGCTAAGAAAACAGGGTGTTGCTATTGTCATGGCAGCCATGATGATGGCATCCGGAATGCAGGGAAGCACAGGTTTTATAGCTCCTGCAACGGTTATGGCTGCGACAGAGGAGTCGGTTTATGATAACAATACAGAACAGAAGTTAGATATTGATTTTTCAGCACTGGAGGGAGAACAGTGGAATGAGGTAGGTAAGAAATTACTGGACTACGCATACACTAATGAAGAGCCATTTCAGGTAGATAAGAATTTTAATATGACCGCAAAGATTAAAATTGATCAGCAGGCATATGAGTCAATAAGCACAGATGGTGCATATCTTAAAGTTAAAGGAGTAGTCAGCTTCAGGGATTGGGCTTATAAGGATGCCAATGTAAATAATTGCTTTTATTTAGATAAAAACAATTTTAATATTTCTGATGATGGAAATTACTACGCAGATATTGATTATGGATTTAAGGATACAAAAGGTGGTGAAATCTGGAAAGTTGGTTTTGAAGTTGTAGGAGCCAAATTCAAGGGAACTCTGAATTTTACTGATGTATCTGTTAAAAACGTAAAAGTCGATAGTAAGACAGAGACTAAGGAAACATTGGTTTATGAAAATAAAGGTACTGAGTACAGTAATGCCTGTGACTTTTCTGAGAATGCTGCAACAGATTGGGATCATCCTGTAAACAAAGAAATTGAGATTAAGGATTACAATGTTGCAACAAAGAAAAAAGTTGTAACAAAAATTTCTTTAGACAAGGATACGTATGAGTCACTTAATCAGGATGAACGCAGTATTACAATTAAAGTAGGATTAAGTTTAGGTGATAATTGGGATTGGAGTGAAGCAGGTTACAAAGAGTTAAAAGCTTCTGATTTCAGTGAAGAAAATGGTAAGTATTGCACGGAATTATCATTACAGGGTTCCGATGATAAATCAGGAACTTTACAGAAAATTACATATCAGATTATGGGAGTTGGATTTTCTGGTAACGTAACATTAAGTGATATTTCAATATACAATATTGAAGAAAGCGAGTCAAAACCAGAGCTTACACCAACAGATCCGTCAATCCTTGCTGATTTTGCAACAGATTCAGCTATGACAAACTGGGACGGTGAGGTAGGATATCAGTATTTCCATGGTGAAACTGACAACGCTAAGCCTGAAATAGCATATGACGCAGAAGGTCAGAGATTAAAAGTTTCATTAAATTATACAGCAAACAAAACAGCTGACTGGAGCGAGGCAAAGGTAAAATATTATAATGAGGAAGGTGTAGACATCAGCAATTACAATCAGGTAAGTGTTGACCTCATCTACTCAGATGAAAATCCTATCGGAAAGATGAAATTCTTCTCAAATGCGGGTATCAATAAGGATTGTACGGTTGACACAACAGATGCAGAAGATCTTGGAAATGGATTCCATAAAGTAACTGTTACAATGGGATTTTCACCGACAGATAAGAAACTGCAGGATTTTACAATAGGACTTATCGGTGTAAAGAGCAGCTTTGTTGGTGATGTATACTTAGATAACGTTATACTTTCACAAAAGAATGCAACATCTGATTTTGTAAAGATTACTGCAACACCGGGGGCAGGAGCAACAGCTGATATTTCAAAAGCAGCTACAGACCTCAAGGTTACTGACGCAAATCTTGATAATAGTGCACTCGCACTTCAGTCATATCTGAATGGATTAAAGAACAGTGCTCAGGTGCTTTTCGGACATCAGAATGATGTATCGAGATCAGTGAGTGCAAGAGATAATCTTGGAGATGTACATGATGTGACAGGATCTGTCAGTGGTGTATTCGGAATAGATACACTTTCACTTACAGGATCAGAGGGTGGCGGAGAGAATGCTAAAGATGCATTAGAAAAAGCTGTAGCTTCAAGCAAGACAGCTGCGGACAACGGTGCTATCGTCAGCTTATCAGCTCATATGCCAAACTTTACAAATGATAAGATAAAGAAGAATGATGATGGAACATATGATTTCTATAAATGTGATTTCAGCGAGTCAAAGGATCTCAGCAATGACTCATTAAAGACAATTCTTCCGGGGGGAGAAAATAATGAGGTATACAATGCGTACCTCGATATAATTGCAGATTATGCTAATCAGTTAGCAAAGGCTGATATCCCTGTAATGTTCAGACCTTTACATGAGAACACAGGTTCATGGTTCTGGTGGGGATCAACAAACTCAGAGGAGAGCTACAAGAGTCTTTACAGATATACAAGAGATTACTTAGAGAGCAAAGGTGTACACAATATGCTCTATGTATACTCTCCATGTGGACCAATCTCATCAGAGGATGAGTTCATGAGCAGATATCCGGGAGATGAGTATGTAGATGTATTAGGTTTCGATTACTATGCAGACTATACTTATGGACAGGATGCAGATGAATCATACTTTGAGAATCTTGACAGCACATGTAAGGTAGTATCAAAGATCGCAGAGGATCATGGCAAGATCGCAGGCATTTCTGAGTGTGGAGTGCGTGTTACAAGAGCAGACGGCTCAAGTGATGGACTTATGGTAAAAGGAAATCCTGTTGCAGAGGCAAAATCAGGATATAACTGGTATCAGAAGGTAAATGATGTTGCTAAGAAGAATGATATGCCATATTACCTCGTATGGGCAAACTTCAGCGATACAAACTTCTATGTACCATATAAGTATGATGATACATATGGTCAGGAGATGATCAATGAGTTTATCGATTACTACAATGATGGCAACTCAATATTTGGAAATGGAACTAATTTCTATAACAATATTGATACATTAGCAACAGCAGCAAAGGCAAATACATATGACAATACATATGGTTATATCACAGAGCCGTTTGATATGGATGAGCTGACAGAGGATACAACACTCAGCGCATATGTAAAGAATGCCGGCAAAGTAAGCTTTATAGTAAAGGATACAGCAACAGACAAATCTATCACTTTAGACGGAAAAGCACAGAAAGCAGCAGTTGCAGCACAGAGCCTTGATACTACAGCATCTGTGGCAGGATCAACCCAGTACACAGCAACACTTACAGCAGCTGATATGGAGAAACTCGGAAAGACAGATGTTGCTACAATTACGGTGGTGGCTGATGGAACAGAAATCTCTACTATCAAGAACTTAAGTATAGGTAAGAAAAAAGATGTGGCACCTGCAAATGTATTTGAGGATTTCGATTATTATTCAGGAAGTAACGGATTGCTTGAGGCAGCATATACACAGAACTCAGCAGCAGGATGTTCTTCATCATTTAAGTTGAATAAAGATAACAAAGCTGATGGAACATATGGTGGAGCATTTACTTACACATTAAAGACAAAAGGCTCAGAGGTCTGGACAGGAAATATCAAATCAAGCCTTACGAACAAAGATTTTTCTGATTACAATGCACTCCAGATGTGGGTTAAACCTGACGGACAGGGACAGAAGCTTGTAGTACAGGTAACAGATGGCTCAGGAGAAGAGTTTGAAGCATACCTTACAGATTTTGTAAAGGGAACAGAAGCTAAATATGTTTCAATACCATTCAGCAAATTTAAGGGTAAACAGGGTGGAACACTTGATCCTTCAAATATCACAAAGTTTGCAATCTGGTGTAATTCAATACCTGAAAATGGTGCAACAGATATCACATCAACTATTTACTTTGATGGTATCCGCGCTGTAAAACTCACAGACGATCAGCTTGCATTATCTGATCAGGATGCTGAGTACGGACTTATCGTAACAGACACAGCAATCGGTGAGCCTGCAATAAATGGTGGAAACCAGAACGACAGCGATGATAATAACGACAACAATGGTGGAAATCAGGGCGATAACAAAGACAATAATGGTGGAAGCAACGGTGGACAGGTAACAACACCTTCTACACAGCCATCACAGCCACAGGCTAAGCCAAACACGGTCAAGAAGAACACAACAACGAAAAAGGCTACAAAGACCGGAGACAACAGAAATATCCTTATCTGGGTTGCAGGATGTGCAGCAGGAGCAGGACTCCTCGGAGCATCAAGAAAGAAATCAAAGAAAACAATGAGATAGTATTGTTTTATGATATCAATCCAACACCGGTAAGAGGTATAACTACTCATAAATAAGCCAATGCAGGGAGCGGTTCACATAAAGTGAGCCGTTTTCTGCTGTATAATTAGATATGAAATAAAATTGGAAAATAAGGTCGGAAATAGTCTTACAGACATTGACAAAAATTTATCAAAGTGGTAGTATTTTGGTATAAATGTAGAACATACATATGGATTTTTAAGGAGGATTTATACAATGAGCGAGTTCAAAAATTTAACACTTGACGTAGCAGATCAGATTGCTGTACTTGCAATTTCAAGACCGGCTGCTCTTAATGCATTAAACAGTGAGACTCTTGATGAGTTAAACGTAGCATTAACAGAGATCGAGGCAAGAGATGATGTTAAGGTTGTTATCTTAACAGGTGGTCCTGACAAGAAGGGTAACGAGTTCAAGTCATTCGTAGCAGGAGCTGATATCGCTGAGATGGTTAACTTCACAGCACCACAGGCAAGAGCATTCGGAATCAAGGCTTCTGAGCCATTCTTCAAGCTTATGAATATGCGTCAGGTTACAATCGCAGCTGTTAACGGATTCGCACTCGGTGGTGGATGCGAGATCGCTATGGCATGTGATATCAGAATCGCTTCTGAAAACGCAATTTTCGGACAGCCAGAGACAGGACTTGGAATCATTCCTGGATTCGGTGGTACACAGAGACTTGCTCGTTTAGTAGGAATGGGACGTGCTAAGGAAATGATCTTCACATGCGACAACGTTGACGCTGCTGAAGCATACCGCATCGGTCTCGTTAATAAAGTAGTAGCTAAAGAAGAGTTAATGTCTACAGCAAAAGCTATGGCTGCTAAGATCATCTCTAAGGGAAGCTACGCAGTAGCAGTTGCTAAGGCTGCTATCAACAACGGATATGATATGGATATCAAGAACGCTGTTGAGATGGAAGCAAACCTCTTCGGTGTTGTAAATGATACAAACGACAAGAAAGAGGGAATGGGAGCATTCCTTGAGAAGAGAGCTGCAAACCTCACAGATTTCTAAATTATGATATACAGACGCTGTCTGGACGTGGGGCTGACATCATGATATCAGGCTGTGTGCAGCAGTGTAAATATGTAAGGTTTAAGGTATAAAAGCCGGTGCGTTTTAGCACCGGTTTTTTCTGCCCTTTTTAGATGTTTACAGGTCTTGAAAAAAGTATAAAATGTTTCTATAATAAATTAATATTTGATTTATCGGAGTATGACAAGAAAGTATTTGTAACTATTTCGTGAGAAAATATATTGTCATAGAAATATAATTTAAGCTTTACAAGAGGAAAAATGATGTCAAGAGCAGCACAGACCAAAGAACTGGATATGGTGAACGGACCACTCGCAAGGAAGATACTGATTTACTCCATACCGCTCATGTTTTCAAACCTGCTTCAGGTATTTTTTAATATGACGGATGTAGCAGTGGTGGGGAAATTTGCGGGTGCAAGAGCACTCGGCTCAGTCGGTTCCACGACAATCATCATCACACTCACAACAGGCATACTGCTTGGCATGGGAGGCGGTGTCAATGCTGTCACGGCACTGCACATGGGAGCAGAGGACTATCAGAGGGTGCATAAGACCGTCCACACATCAGTCATTCTGTGCTTTATAGCGGGACTTTTACTGTTAGTGGCAGGACTGGCTTTTTCAAAGCCCCTGCTTGAAGTGATGAATACAAAGCCGGAGCTGATAGACGGTGCCACAGCATATCTGATGATATACCTGTGCGGTTCGCCGGCGCTTGCGCTTTATAATTTCGGTAACGGTGTGCTGAGCGCAGTAGGAGATACAAAGAGGCCTCTTATATACCTGAGTGTCTCGGGAATTATCAATATAGTGCTCAACCTGTTTTTTGTAATAGTATGCAGACTGGGAGTGATAGGAGTAGCCATCGCAAGCATCATAGCACAGTACATCTCAGCGGCTCTCATCATCAGGTTTCTCATGAAGACATACGGCAGCTACGGTCTGCGCATGAAGGATATAGCGATTGACAGGGATGCAGCCGCAGCAGTGCTTCGGATTGGAGTTCCGGCAGCGATACAGTACTCGCTCTTTGCCATAGCAAATATATGCATCCAGACATCCATCAACTCCTTCAGCCATGTGGTCGTGGAGGGCAATTCAGCCGCCACCAATGCGGATTCACTCATCTATGACATGATGGCAGCATTTTACACCGCATGTACCAGCTTCATAGCGCAGAATCTGGGCGCAAGAAAAAAGGAAAGAGTGCTGAGGACATTTTTCATCACACTTGCATACTCGTTTCTGATGGGACTGGTGCTTGGAGTGGCATTGTTTATATTCCAGAGACCATTCCTGTTGCTTTTTACAAGTGATGATGCCGTGATACACTATGGACAGATCAGAATTGGTGTGATGGCATTCGTCTACTGTGTATCAGCATTCATGGACAATGCCACAGCCGCCGCCAGGGGCATCGGAAAAAGTGTAGCACCTACCATCATAGTGGTTATGGGCTCTGTCGTATTCAGGATTATATGGCTGCTCACAGTGTTTGCGTATTTTAAGACACTGCAGTCATTATATCTCATATATGTCATTTCGTGGACGCTCACCGCAATCGCCGGTAATATTTACTTTGCGTATCACTATAGGAAAATTTAAGTTGGAATTTTTACAGCTTGAGGAAATTTAGAGACCCTTCAGGATTGTCAGTGCCCTTCTCAAGCAGTGAGATGAGCTCAGAGATAGTCTGTTCGGTCTCTTCTTTTGTGGACGGAATCAGTGTATTGTCAAGCTTCACGACGAGCACGAGAAGCACAATCTCTGCAAGCGCATCAGGCTGTCGGCACACGATAAGTCCCTCAGCTGTTCCCTGCCTTATGATTTCACCGGTCACCGGCTTTAGCTCGGTAATCAGGTAATTGATGTATTTGTTGTGCAAAAATGCATTCTCCTGTACACCATTTCCGGCATCGGAATGGATTTTTAAAAAGGCGGCAGAGGAGTTGCGACACGCCTGAAATATCATCGCCATGCGCACAAACGGAGATATATCGGTGCGCTTTGCAAGCTCCTTTGCGGTGGCAAGCGGCTCTTCGTAGCTTTTTGCCATAAGTGCATCAAAGATAGCCTCCTTTGATGAAAAATAATAATATATGCTACCCTTGCCTATCCCGGCTGTCTGTGCGATTTCGCTGACAGATATCTGGGATATTTTTTTTGTTTCTAAAAGGGTTCTTAGCGCTTCAAGTATTTTCTCGTATTTTTCCGAATTTGGTCTTGCGGAATGTGGCATAGTGGCTCCTCTTTTATTAGTTACGTTCATTTTAATATATATTATCACAATCCATATGATTCTTCCATGAAATTTTACCGTGGTAATAGGTTTTGGTGATAATGATACTATATGTTTGGATAGTTTATGAAAAAATAACAGAATAGTTTGAAAATGAAAATATTTATATTGACCGCCAGTCGAAAAAGTGATACTGTAATGAAGTAACAAATTGACCGGTGGTCGAAAAGGAGAGTTGATATGACTTATGCAGACATGTTTTCAAAGGTAAAGGGACTGTTTATGGAGTCTGATGTGAGCGATATAAGCGAGCATCTTGCTTTTCAGTTCAATATAACAGGAGAGGCAGAGGGAATTTTCTATGCCGAGGTAAATGATGGTGTGCTGGCAGTGGAGCCGTATGAGTATTTTGACAGGGATGCGATTTTGATATGCAGCGCTGAGACTCTTTTCAAGCTGGCAGATGGAAGGCTTGATCCGATTCTTGCATTTACAACAGGCAAGCTCAAGGTGGAGGGGAATATTGATAAGGCACTTCGCCTGAAGCAGATTATAGATAGTAAGAAGGCGTAGGTGATGAGGATGAAGTGGGGAATAATTGCAGGTGTTTTAGGTGGTATTGCTGCAGCAGAGGCAGGCGGCAGTGCTTATTTCTACAGGAGAACCATGATGCGCTACAATGTCAAGAAGGAGCGCACGATGAAGATGTCGGGGGTTGACTGGGAGAGCTATTACAGCTTTATGAAGCCGCGCGGAGAGTGGATGAGAGCACAGACTCATGAGGATGTGTGGATTAAGTCTGATGATGGATTAAGACTGCATGCCACATATTTTCCGGGGATAGATGGAGGTAATCCGGATAAAGCCGTCATATGCTTCCACGGATACACAAGTGAAGCTATGTCTGATTACAGCAGCATATCCAATTACTATTTAAAGAAGGGCTATAGCATGCTGCTTGTAGATGCGAGGGCGCATGGACAAAGCGAGGGTAAATTCATAGGCTTCGGCTGCAAGGACCGCTATGATGCACTTAAATGGATTGACTGGATGATTAAGAAGGCAGGCAATGACATTAGAATAGTACTGATGGGAAATTCCATGGGAGGTGCCACTGTGCTTATGGCTAGTGGGCTTAATCTGCCATCGCAGGTGAAGGGAATTGTGTCAGACTGTGCATTTACCTCGCCTAAGGCGGTATTTACACATGTGCTTCACAGCATGTACCATCTGCCGGCTTTTCCGATGATTCAGATTGCAGATTTTGTAAACAGAAAAATGGCAGGGTATGGGCTTGATGAATGCAATGCTGCAAAAGAGGTGCAAAAGGCGAAGCTGCCTATTCTGTTTATCCATGGTGATAAGGATACATTTGTGCCATGCAGTATGTGTGATGAGCTTTATGCAAGCTGCGCGTCACAAAAGACAAAGCTGATAGTAAAGGGGGCAGGGCACTGCGAGAGCTATTACAAGAATACGAAAGCTTTCGAGGAAGCACTTGATAAATTTTTGGAAGGAGTTATGAGATGATGAAGACGAGAAAGGGACACAATGTATATCCGATTACGGTTGCACAAAAATTTCATTTGTACTATGCAAAGTACTGTCCGAATATGGCAGTACTCAATATAGGTACAAGCCTGACAATAGGTACGGAGCTTGACTGGAACGTGCTAAAGGATTCAATCAACTACGCGTATGCCAGAAACGAGGCCATGCGTATCCGTTTTACAAGGGATAAGGATGGAGAGTGCTATCAGTATATTGCGGATGTGGATGAGGATTTTAATGAGAGAACTGTCGATTTCAGGGATTTTACTGATGTAACTATGGAGGAGGCAGAGAATGAGATGCGAGGCTGGACACAGGTGCCGTTTGAGTTTGAGGACTCTCCTATGACTAAAATTGTGATGATAAAGATGCCTGATGGATTCAATGGCGTGTACTTCTTAGGTCATCACATGGTGGTTGATGCGCAGTCACTTATTACATTTTTAAAGGATATTATTGAGATATACTGTAATGCCATGTATGAGGGAGTACCTTTTCCTAAGGATATGTGCTCATACATTGAGCAGATAAAGAAGGATCTGGCATACGAAGCCGGAAGCAAGGCACAGCTTAGGGACAGAGAGTTCTTTGAGAAGCTTATCAGACAGTCGGAGCCAATCTACAACGGAATTGACGGCACAGCAAAGCTTGAGAAGGCAAGAGAACTGATGCATGATAACAAGCTAAGGAGTGCATTCAATGTATCGGATGATGTCACCTCAGCACTTGATATCTTTCATCTGGAGGCTGAGCCGACAAAGCGGCTTATGGATTTTTGTGAGAAATATCATGTTTCGCTTGCATGTCTGCTTCTCATGGGAATCAGGACGTTTTTCCAGAAGGAAAACGGCTTCGATGATGTCTCCGTAAATAATGCCATCGCCAGACGTGCGACACTCAAGGAGAAGAGGTCAGGCGGCACACGTATTCATTCGTTTCCGTTTAGGACGTGCTTTTCAAAGGATGTACGCTTTATCGATGCCATGTATACCATCAGGGATAAGCAAAACGAGCTGTTCCGCCATGCAAACTACAACCCGACAGAGTACTTTGCACTGCGCTCAAAGACGTATCCGCAGCCAAAGGCGGGGCTTACATATGAGCCGATGTCGCTTACATATCAGCCTATGACATTAAAGGAAAAGGGCTTAATCGACCTGGGAGATATAAAATACAAGACTAAGTGGTACCCGAACGGCATGACCACACAGGCTATGTATCTAACGGTAATGCACCGTCCGGAGGACAACGGACTGGATTTCAGCTTCGAGCATCAGGTCAAGGCAGTCTCAAGAAAGCAGCTTGAGTATATGTACTATTATCTGTGCAAAATCATGTTCAAGGGTGCAGAAAACCCTGAGCTTACAATAGGCGAAATCATTAAATTAGTGTAGTGGATTAGGAAACGTATTAGGTAAAAGGAGATTATTATGTTTGATGAATTAGTGGAAATTATCTGTAATTATGTTGATGTTCAGCCGGCAGATGTGCACGAAGAGTCACGTTTTATGGAGGATCTTGGCTTCACATCATTTGACTTCATGAGCATGCTCGGAGAGATAGAGGATACCTTTGATGTGGAGATTGAGCAGACAAAGGCTGCAGAAATCCGCACAGTACAGGAAGCAATCGATTATCTTGAGACATTAAAAGACGCATAATCGGCGCAGATAGGAGAAAATATGTTATTTCACACAATTCCTGAAATTCTTTCATATGCAAATGAAGCTTACGGCGCGGATGATGCGATAAGATGGAAAAAATCCAAAAATGAGATAGAGTCAAGAACCTACAGTGAGCTTAAGAATGATACAGACAGCTTTGCCAATGCCATCGAAAAGCTTGGAAAAAAAGGGCAGCATATCGCTGTAATAGGCCTTTCATCATATGAGTGGATAGTATCCTATCTGGCAATCACAGAAAGCGGAAGTGTTGCGGTTCCAATCGATGCATCGCTTCCGGCAGAGGATATATGTGAGCTTTTGGACAGAGCCGATGTGAGGATGCTTATATTTGATGAGGCACGTTCGGATGTGGCTGAGGCCGCAGCTAAAAGCTGTCATGATATAAATGTGTATGTGTCTATGAACAGTACAGAGCATTGTCCACAGGTGCTTTCGTTTAAAGGGCTTATAGATGACAACAGGGGAGGCTACGAGCCGGCAGTGGCAGAGGATGCGCTTTGCACTATCATGTTTACGTCCGGAACCACAGGAAAGAGCAAGGGAGTAATGCTGACGCAGAACAACCTGGCTGAAAATGCCACATGCCTTGACATGAAAATTGGACCTCACACGGTAATTTTGTCTGTGCTTCCGATACACCATGCATACTGTCTGAGCATGGATATTCTGAAAGGAATTTCACTGGGTTCGGTAATATGCATCAATGATTCCATCATGCGCATGGCAAAAAATATACAGCTTTTTACTCCCGACATGATTCTTATGGTGCCTCTCATGATTGAGACATTTGCCAGAAAGCTTGAGGAGGTAAGGGCAGCAGGACTTCCTGCAGAGCCGGTCCGTAAGAAAATATTTGGAGAGAGGCTTCATACAATCTGCAGTGGCGGTGCGTACCTAAATCCTGATTATGTTGATTTATTTGCAGAGTTTGGTATCACCATATTGCAGGGCTATGGCATGACGGAGTGTTCTCCGGTCATAAGCACAAATCTAAGCTGGGATATCCGCAAAAACTCGGTAGGCAAGCTGATGCCAAACTGTGAGGCAAAAACAGTTGGCGGTGAGCTTTTAGTCCGCGGTACAAGTGTGATGCAGGGCTATTATAAGATGCCAAAGGAGACAGAGGAGACACTGTCGGACGGCTGGCTTCACACGGGTGACTTAGGCTATGTGGACGAGGATGGATATATTTATCTGACCGGCAGAAGAAAGAATCTGATTATCACCAAAAACGGTGAGAATGTGTCACCGGAGGAGCTTGAAAACGCTCTGAGCGTAAATCATCTCATAAGGGAAATCATAGTGCGTGAGTCTGAAGGTGTGATTGAAGCTGAGATTTTCCCGGACAGCGAGTATGCTCAAAATACCGGCATCGCCGATATAAGGCCAGCTCTGCAGGAGCTTATTGATGGGTACAATATCAAGGCACCTGCCTACAAGCGTATCTATAGCCTTAAAGTGAGGGAAAGTGAGTTTGAAAAGACGGCTTCACGTAAGATAAAGAGAAGCTGATAGAAATAATAACATAGTTACTATAATACTAAAAAGAGGAAGCCGATGCATGTGGCTTGCATCGGCTATATATGAAAAAGATTAGTATGAGTATTGCGTAATTAATATGTTTTGTTGCTTTTGTTTTGTATATTTCGTTTATGATGTTAGTATACAAATCAATTGTGAAAACCGTGTGTTTTGATTTTCACTTTTCTGTAAACAAAATATGAACAAAGTGTGTAGGTCTAAGGTACCACAAAAAATCCTTAGACAATATCATGATTTTGTGTATAATTATAGTATCGGTATTTGTTATTGCATATAGGAAAAATTTTATGCATAATCAAACAGCGATATTATTTTTTTACAAGGGGAAGAAGATGAAATTATTAAGTTTTGCAATCCCATGTTACAATTCAAAGGATTACATGGAGCATTGTATAGAGTCTATCCTGCCGGGTGGAGATGATGTGGAGATAATTATTGTTGATGACGGTTCAAAGGATGAGACAGCAGCGATAGCTGACAGATATGCAGCCGAATATCCTGACATAGTAAAGGCTGTACACCAGGAGAACGGTGGACATGGAGAGGCTGTAAACACAGGTCTCAAAAATGCCACAGGCAAATATTTCAAGGTCGTTGACAGCGATGACTGGGTGGATTTGGAATCATACAGGAAGATACTGGACAAGCTAAGGGAGTTTGAGCAGGAGAATACACAGATTGATATGCTTCTTGCCAACTATGTCTACGAGAAAGAAGGAGCAAGACGTAAAAAGGTTATGCGTCAGACCGGCTTTCCACGCAATGAGATATTTACATGGAGTGATATAAAGCATATTCACAAGGGACATTACATACTGATGCATTCGGTAATATACAGGACAGAGCTTTTGAGAAGCTTTGGACTTGAGCTGCCAAAGCATACCTTTTATGTGGATAATATCTATGTATATAAGCCGCTTCCGTATGTGCGCACGATGTACTATCTGGATGTGGACTTCTACAGATATTTTATCGGTCGCGATGACCAGTCGGTCAATGAGCAGGTGATGATACGCCGTATTGACCAGCAGATTCGTGTAAATAAGATTATGTTTGACGATGTCAAATTGAATGAGATAACAAATGAGATGTGCAGGAAGTATATGTACAGCTATCTGGAGATTATTACGACTATTTCTACTATTCTGGCAATTATCTCAGGCACCGATGAGAACATGGCTAAGAAGGATGAACTGTGGGCATACATGAAGGAGCACGATGAAGAAACCTACAAGAAGCTGCGCCATGGCGTCATGGGACAGTTAATGAACCTGCCGGGCAAGGGAGGCAGAAAGATAGCTATCGGTGCGTATAAGCTGTCACAGAAGGTTGTCGGATTTAATTAGACGGATGTGAAATAAGGAGTATTATATGGATGAAGTATATAAGCAAATTGTTAATATAGCAAAAAAATATAATACAAAAAAAGTAGTGCTGTTTGGTTCACGCGCCAGAGGCACGAGTAATCCTAAAAGTGATATTGATCTGGCTATTTATGGATGTGAGGATTTTGGTGATTTATCGGATTGTCTTAATGAGGAGTTGTGGTCTTTACTAAAGCTGGACATAATAAATATGGATGATAAGCATATTTCACCGGTACTGGTGACAGAAATAGAAAGGGATGGGAGGGTATTGTATGAAAAAATTTGACCAGTATGTCAGCCACTTGAGGATATTGTCAAGGGCATTTGATGAAGACTTGACAAATGATTTTATTGTGAGCGGTATAATTGATAAATATTATATACAATTTGAGCTGGGCTGGAAGGTCTTAAAGGAACTGTTACGATATGAGGGCGCTAATCAGGCTGCAACAGGTTCTCCAAGAGAAATTATAAAAACTGCATATGCGTATTATGATTTTATTGATGAGAGTGTTTGGCTTGGAATGTTAAGAGACAGAAATGATACAACTCATATATACAATGAGGAAGCTGCACGTCAGCTTGTGAATAAGGTGCTTGACAGTTATATTCATGAATTTCAGGTGATGGAAATGAAAATTAAAGAAAGATATTCAGATGAGGTATTATCATCAATTAATTAAAGTAAAGACCACAGAGCAAAACAGAGACTCTGTGGTCTTTTAATATTGCAATTAAATTATTCTCCAAGTGTGAGCATGGTATCTATGCAGGCCTTGGCCTTTGTTCTTATATCGTTAGGCAGTATGATTTCTTCTCCGCCTGCTCCCTTAACACAATTGTATACATCCATCAGGGTAGTGAGCTTCATATTGTGGCATACGCAGTCCTTTGAGAGTGGATAGAAGCTCTTTTCAGGGCACTCATACTGTAAGTGCTGCAGTATGCTGTTTTCAGTTCCGATGATAAATTCCCTGTCTGTGCTGTTTTTAGCATAGTCAATGATGCCGGTGGTGCTTCCGATATAGTCTGCAGCCTTTGAAACATCAGCAAGGCACTCCGGATGTACGAGAAGTTTTGCAGCAGGATGAGCCGCTTTTGCTCTCTCAACATCTGCTATTGACATGCGCAGGTGAGTAGGACAGCCACCATGTACAAATTTGAAGGTCTTTTCCGGAACCTGTTTCTCAACCCATGCGCCCAGATTGCAGTCAGGGATGAAAAGAATCTTGTTATTGTCAATATTTTTAACAATTTTTACAGCGGATGAAGATGTGACGCACACATCGCATATGGTTTTAAGCTCTGATGTGGTGTTTATGTAGGCAACCACTGTATAGTCAGGGTTCTCAGCCTTTAACGATTGTAAGAGCTCTACATCGAGCTGCTCCGCCATAGGACAGCCTGCTGCGCTGTTTGACAAAAATACATGCTTGTCAGGAGATAAAATCTTGCAGGTCTCTGCCATGAAGCGGACACCGCACATGAGCACATTCTTCTGTGGTGCTGTGGCAGCCTGCTTGCTGAGTCCATATGAGTCGCCTGTGAAGTCGGCAACCTCAAGTATCTCGTGACTCTGATAAGCGTGAGCTAATATACAGATATCATTTTCCTTCTTTAATCGGATAATCTCATCCTGTAATTCTCTTGTTGTCATCATAATATGATATACCTCTTGAAATTCCTAGTGTGATTGAAGCACAGTTATATCAATGTAAGCCCCTTTTGGATTTTACATAAAGAACCGGCCAAAATAAATAAGTTACTTGTCATTATACTTAGCTGTAAACCAGCTGTCAACACAAAAGTTTTACAGGTGTCTTGTCAGTTGTAAATTTTAGTGTTATAATACGCCCATTACAGTAAATCGCATCCAGGGGGATGTTGCTAAAGAAGCGGCTACATCGGTGGATGCAGGTAAATAAAAGAGGTAACATACTATGAATACAGATGTACTTATTGTGGGAAGCGGCTGCTCAGGTCTTTATTGTGCGCTTAAGCTTCCAAGAGACATAAGAATTACACTGATAACAAAGTCAGATCTGGAGAGCAATGATTCATTTCTGGCGCAGGGTGGCATGTGCATGCTTAAAGAGCAGTCTGATTTCGACAGCTTTTTTGAGGATACCTTAAAGGCCGGACACTACGAGAATGACAGGGAGTCGGTTGGGATAATGATAAACTCATCACCTGAGGTGGTGAAGGATCTTGTTTCATACGGAGCAGATTTTGCGAGAAATGATGACGGCTCACTTGCCTATACGAGAGAGGGAGCTCATTCACACAACAGAATTATTTTCCATGAAGATGTGACCGGAAAAGAGATAACAAGCACATTGCTTGCACAGGTTAAGAAGCTTTCAAATGTGACACTCATGGAGTATACGACGATGGTTGACATCATCGAAAGGGATAACAAATGCTACGGCGCCATCATCAGAAAACAGGATGGCACGCTGGAAAAGGTGACAGCGGCATACACTGTCATGGCTTGTGGTGGAGTTGGAGGACTGTACAGATTTTCAACAAATTTCAGACATCTGACAGGTGACTCGCTTGCTATTGCAAAAAAGCATGGCATAGAGCTTAAAAACCCAGACTATGTGCAGATTCACCCAACGACCTTTTACACGAAAAAGCATGAGGAGAGAAGCTTTCTCATTTCAGAGTCCGTAAGAGGCGAGGGTGCTAAGCTTTTGGACAAGAATATGAACAGGTTTGTCGATGAGCTCTTACCAAGAGACGTGCTGACCGGCAAAATCCGTGAGCAGATGAAAAAGGACGGCACAGACTTTGTCTGGGAGGATTTGCGTACCATTCCAAGGGATGAGCTTGTATCACATTTTCCAAATATCATTGAACATTGCAAGGAGATGGGATATGATGTCTTTAAGGAGCCTATTCCTGTTGTTCCGGCACAGCACTATTTCATGGGCGGCGTCAAGGTGAATCACCACAGCCGCACATCCATGGAATGTCTCTATGCAGTTGGAGAGAGCGCTTGCAACGGAGTGCACGGAAGAAACCGTCTTGCAAGCAATTCACTGCTTGAGAGCCTGGTATTCGCAAAGCGTGCAGCAGGACAGATGGCGGAGATTGGCTTTGTAAATGATGAGATAGCAGCCAAAAAGGCCGCAGATAGCATCGACCTCGCAGACTACAGCGATGAAAAAGCTGTAGAGAGAGAATACAGGAAGCTCGCCATGGAGGCAATAGAGGGCCGCACCAGCGTAGGTACAGAAGAGACTGTCGAATCAGGCATTGCCTATATTCAGGCATAAAAGCAAGTTTCACCCCGGCACCGCACAGCATAAAAAGTGCGAAACCGTCATAAATAAGAATGAATTTGAACGAAAGGAATCTAAATATATGTACGATCAGGTAACACTGGGCCTCAATGTAGACCCATTCATATTAAGCGCATTAAAGGAGGACATCACAAGCGAGGACGTATCCACAAACAGCGTGATGCCACATCCACAGGCAGGAGAGGTGGATTTAATCTGCAAACAGGACGGAATCATCTGTGGACTGCAGGTTTTTGAGAGAGTTTTCACACTGCTTGATGCAGATACAAAGGTAGAGTTTTACGTAAAGGATGGCGATAAGGTAGAAAATAAGCAGCTTATCGGCAAGGTTTACGGAGATATCAGAGTACTCTTGTGCGGTGAGAGAACTGCGCTCAATTATTTACAGCGCATGAGTGGAATTGCCACTTATACCAGTCAGGTTGCAGCGCTCTTAGAGGGCACCGGCATCAGGCTTTTGGATACCAGAAAGACAACTCCAAACAATAGAATTTTTGAAAAATACTCGGTCAGAGTCGGTGGTGGAAACAACCACAGATACAATCTCTCGGATGGAGTGCTTCTTAAGGATAACCACATAGGAGCAGCTGGCGGCGTAAAAGAGGCAATCGCCATGGCAAAGGCCTATGCTCCGTTTGTCAGAAAGATTGAGGTTGAGGTAGAGAGCTTTGATATGGTGAAGGATGCGGTTGAAGCCGGTGCCGATATTATCATGCTCGACAACATGTCCACAGAGCTTTTAAAGCAGTGCATCGACTACATTGACGGCAGAGCCGAGATCGAGGTTTCGGGAAATGTTACCAAAGAAAATATTGAAAGAATAAAGGGTCTTGGTGTAGACTATGTATCAAGTGGTGCGCTCACACATTCAGCGCCTATTATGGATTTATCACTTAAAAATCTACATACAGTATAGATTTTAGACTGCCGGTCGCACTATGCTGTGACAGTAATGTTTTACAGAAAGGAACGAAAATGAACGGTGATGAGAGAAGAAAAAAAATAATAAATATTCTATCCTCGTCAAAGTCGCCTGTGGCGGGAGTTGCGCTTGCAAAGGAGCTTGATGTGAGTCGTCAGGTGATTGTGCAGGACATAGCACTGCTTCGAGCAAACGGAGCCGCGATTTTTTCGACAAACAGAGGATATCTGATACAGGCGGATAAGCAGTATTCGAGAGTATTAAAGGTGGTTCACGAGGATGATGAAGTAGAGGAGGAGCTTTCAACAATAGTTGATGCCGGAGGCCATGTGAAGGACGTATTTGTATACCACAAGGTCTACGGAGTGCTCCGCGCCCATATGGACATCAAGTCAAGACGTGACGTCAGAAATTATCTCGAGGAAATCCGTACAGGCAAGTCAAGCCTTCTTAAAAATGTAACTTCAGGTTATCACTATCACACAATATGTGCGGAGAGTGAAGAGGTGCTTGATGCCATACAGGAGGAGCTTAAGCAGAAGGGCTTCCTTGCAAAGCTGCAGGATTATGAGCCGGTGGATTTCTGGGGAGACAACGAGGACGAGGAGAAGGCTTAATTAGATATTCACACGATGAATACCAATATCAGATGGAGCTTGATACATGAATTGTGACGATATGATGAGGCTGCCACAGCTTAAGGAGGAACTTAAGCTTAGGGCGGGCGGTGATGGTCTGAAAAATACTGTCAGATGGATTTATTTTGCAGACTGCCTGCAGTGTATACAAAGTGAATACAGGATAGAGGATTTTATCCACGGAGGAGAGCTTGTAATACTTACAAACAGGAATGTCACGGATGATGCCGGAAAGCTCATGTCACTTGTAAGGCAGATGGTGAACCATGGCATTTCTGCAATAGGTATAAATGAGGGACAGATTCCCAAGGTGCTGATTACATATTGTGATGATAAGCATATCCCGCTTTTCGAGCTTGCAGAGCGGTTTCCTCTTATAGATTTGTCGCAGATTATCTGTCAGAAGCTTACTCTTGAAAAAAACAGTGCAGTCACCGGAATAGATACAATACTATCCCATGTCGATGATAAGGCAGTGCTTGATGCATATGTGGATGAACACATAGGAAGGCTGCTGCAGGCGGATGAAATAAAGCATGGCAGCTTGTGCGAAACACTTGAAAGATACCTGAAAAATAATTGCAACGCAAAAAAGACGGCAGAAGAGATGTTTCTTCACAGAAACACACTAAACTACAGGCTTAAAAAAATCAGTGAAATACTGGGCTGTGATTTCACCAGTCTGGATGACTGTATGAAGCTTAAGCTGGCATTTACGATATTAAGATATTGCAATTGAAATGATTTATGCACCGTGCACAAAAAATCTGGTCTGTGATGTACATTGTACTCCTTTTGCGAAATGATATAATATAGCTAAATAAAGAATAACTTTTATAGACAAGGGCGTCAGATACAATGTATCCGGCGTCTGTTTTCGTATATGGACATTAAATCGGTAAGGGCGTAAAAATCCATATACAAAGGGCAGGGAGGAAAATATCATGACAACACAAGAGCTTAGAACAGCATTACCAAAGATTAATACAGCACAGGTACCGGGGCCAAAATCAAAGGAGCTTTTAGACAGAAGAGATGCAGCAATTCCAAAGGCACTCTGTGGAAAGACATATCCAATCTGTATCAAACAGGGCAGCGGAGCAATGTTTGAGGATATGGACGACATCAGGTTCCTTGACTGGGTAGGCGGTGTCGGTGTATTAAATATAGGATACTCAGATCCAGAGGTTATAGAGGCAGTAAAGGCACAGACTGAGAAATATTTCCATACAATTTTCAATGTATATGTTCATGATGGATATGTATCTCTAGCAGAAAAATTAAACGAAATCATGCCATGCAGGGGTGATGTGAAAAAGACATACTTTGCAAATTCAGGAGCGGAGTGTGATGAGAATGCCATAAAAATAGCAAAGGCATACACTGGCAGAAGTGGTGTTATCTGCTTTACAGGTGCCTTCCACGGCAGAACAAACCTCACCATGGCGCTTACAGCAAAGAAGGTTTATGCACAGGGCATGGGACCTTTCCCGGCAGGCATTTACAGAGCACCTTATCCGTATCTGTACAGAGCACCAAAGGGCTATACTGAGGAGGAAGCCGTAAAATACTATATCAATGAGCTTGAGAGAATCTTTGATGAGGGCGCTCCGGCAAGTGAAATCGCATGTATGATAGTTGAGCCGTTCCAGGGTGAGGGCGGATTTATCCCGGCACCTATAGAGTGGTTAAAAGCAGTAAGAAAAATCTGTGATGAGAACGGCATTATGCTGATAGCGGATGAGGTGCAGTGCGGTAACTGCAGAACCGGTAAATACTATGCGTCAGAGTACTGGGCAGAGGCAGGCGCAGCACCTGATATTATTACAACAGCAAAATCCCTCGGTGCAGGACTTCCAATTTCAGCAATCACAGCAAGGGCAGAGGTTATGGATGCGGCACCGGCAGGCACAATAGGAGGCACCTTCTGCGGAAATCCTGTTTCATGCGCTGCAGCACTTGCAGTAATTGATATCATGAAGCGTGATGACTATGCAGGAAAGGCAAGACATATCGGAGAGGTTGTCACAAAGCGCTATAACGAGTTAAAGGACAAATATGAGGTTGTCGGAGATGTCAGAGGACTCGGAGCTATGATCGGTATCGAGCTTGTAAAGGATAAAGAGTCAAAAGAGCCTGCAACAGAGATCGCATCAAAACTTATCTATAACGCAATGCAGAAAGGACTTCTCCTTGAGAGTTGTGGTACAGCAAACAATGTCATAAGATTTTTAGCTCCGCTTACTATGTCAGACGAGCAGATGGCAAAGGGACTTGAGATATTTGAGGAGTCACTTAAAGAGGCTATTGCAGAGGAATGAAACTGTGAATAATAATTGCCCGGGTGAATGCCCGGGCTGTTTTTGATTTCTATTTAATTTCCAGATTTTCACCTGTAAGCCCTATGTATGATCCATCAGGAAGTCCACCTTCAGGATGTCCGATAAGCCATTTGTTTTTAGCTGCAAGAAGAGCATCTTCTCCGCCGGTGTGTGGATGTTCCAGAGCTTCATTTGTGCCTTTTGGAAGTGCAACGGCTACCAGAAATCCGCCATCAGATGCATTACATGGTGCGTAGTGCAGTGTTGTGGCATAAAGCTCGACTGCTGTTCCGGAAGGAATTCTGAAAGCTTCCATCAAAGAGGTATCATATGTATTTTCCACGGAGATATCCTGCTGTCGGCCGAGTATCAGTATGGCATCAGTTGCGGCAATATTGACCTCAGAGCATCTGTGATACTCAACAGCATTGAGCTTATGATTGTTGCCTATGCACCAGCCTATCTGTATAGGAAGCTCCCCGTATGTTTTCTGTTGTAATTCTGTAGCGCATTTTAGCTTTTCGAGTGCAGAAATGGATGGCTCATAAACCACATCAGCAGGAATTTCTACTGTCTGCATTGTGCTGACCAGCTCTGTAAGATCTATAGAGTCAATCACCTTTCCATATTTCTTAAAACATTCTTCTGTTATTTCATGTATGATCATTATATGGTCCTCCTGATTTTTAAAATTGTAGAAATTATAATGTATGACAGAGAAAATGTCAGCAGGATAAATTATTGTTTTATACCCTAGTTATTAGATATATTTATTTTAGGATTTGTAAAAATATTTTTTATGGGATATAATGACTATTATGCAATTTTATAGCAGAGACTGAACAAAAGAAAATAGGGAGAAAACATGGTATGAAAAAAAGATTGGTTTCCGCAGCGGTTACAGTGGCATTGTTTATCGGACTTATAGCCGGTGTTACTTTTAAAGCGTCAGATAAAAAAGAAATAAAGCATTTTACGGCTTTTTTTTCTGTAGAAGGAGATAATATAGATCCGGATAATGATATAAAGCAGCTCATAGCAGAGCAGATCGGTGCTGAATGTGAGGAAACCTGGCTTGTTGGACAGGATAAGGACGATGCAATAAATTCTCTCATAGCAACCGGGGAATATCCGGATTTTGTATTGGGTGAGACTGCGCTGTATGAGGCAGGTGCACTCATTCCAATAGATGAATACTGGGACGATTATCCGAACATAAAAGAATATCTCAGTGATGAACAATGGGAAAAGTTCAGACAGCCGGATGGACACATATATTGGATTCCACAGTTTGGAGTATCACATGGGGATAATGTGGAGATGCTGCATAATGGTGAAGCCTTCTGGATTCAGACAAGAGTATTAAAATGGGCTGGATATCCAAAGATTACAACGATAGAGCAGTACTTTGACCTGATAGAAAGCTATGTACAGGCAAATCCCACAATGCCGGATGGAACAGAAAATATACCATTTACGATACTTTGTGATGACTGGCGGTATTTTTGCCTTGAAAATGTGCCGCAGTTTCTGGACGGATTTCCAAACGATGGAAGCTGTATGGTAGACACGGAAACCAAAAAAGTGATGGATTACAATGTGACCGACACAGCCAAACGATATTTCGGAAAGCTTAACGAAGAGTTCCATAAGGGAATAATGGATCCCGGGGCGTTTAATGCCACCTATGATCAATATCTGGATAAGCTGTCAACAGGAGCAGTGCTTGGGATGGTCGACCAGTGGTGGCAGTTTTATTATGTAATAGATCCTGTATTCAAAAAACAGAATCTGGCACAGCTTGGGTGTGATTATGTCCCTCTTCCTGTCACGATTGATGATGGTATTCACAACAGATGGCATACAAACAGGATGGCAGAAATAGATTATTCTTCAGGAGTGTCCATTACCACCTCCTGTAAAGATATCGAAGGTGCGATGAAGTTTGTCAGTGATCTTCTGGAATCTGATATCATAAGAGAAAGGTTCTGGGGTGAGGAGGGCAAGGACTATTCAGTCGATGAAAACGGTTTGTTTTACCTTACCAATGAGCAGGCAAAGAAAAAAAGTGACAGCTCATATCAGACAGCGCATATGTGTTCGTACTCATATTTTCCAAGAGTGGAGGGAATGCTTGATGATGGTATAAATGCGTTTTCAATGGAGTTTCAGCAGAACGAGTTTTTCAGAAATCAGCCTGTGGATATTCAGGAATGTTTTAAAGCCTATGGAGTGGAAAACTATGTAGATATGCTTGGAAAAAATGAGGCTCCCGGCTCGTGGTATCCGATGTATTCATATTCAGATTCAATTCCCTCGACCTCTGAATGTGGGAAAGTAAAGAATAATATTGTGGCAGTAAAGAAAATATGGCTGCCGCAGGTTATCATGGCAGATGATTTTGATGCTGCCTGGAATCAGTATATGGATGAGTACAATGCCTGTAATCCACAGATATATTTTGATTATTTACAGCAAAAGGTAAATGAAAATTAGCAATATTTGAATACTGTTTGGCAATTTATTAATAGAATAACAAGCCCCTGTTCGTTTACACTTGTATATATCAATAAACGAATGGGGGGATTTATTTTGGATTATTTAAAAAATGGTGCTTTGTATATAGGCACGATACCATCATCAATGGACAATAACAGATGCTCGGTCACACTTGAGGATGATGGAAGCGTTACCTTTTATATCTATGCGCCAAATGCCAATAAAGTAGAAGTAGCCGGAATGGGAGGCTATTTCAGCTCAGAACGCATACAGTTAAAGCCTGATATGCAGGGTGGATTTTCGGCAAACATTAAAGATTTCCACTGGGCAATGCATTATTATTTCTGGTATGTAGATGATGTCTGCATAACAAATCCTCATGCGGCTATATCATATGGCTGTTTTGCTGCAATAAACACATTTGAAGTGCCGGAAGAGGGCGAGGATTTCTATTTTGTCAGGGATGTGCCGCATGGAACGGTAAGTCTGTGCAAATATACCTCACAGGTAAACGGTCACATAAAGGAGAGCTATGTGTATACTCCACCTGGATATGAGAGCGGAGATGGAAGGTATCCTGTATTGTATTTACAGCATGGTGTCGGGGAGAATGAGACCGGATGGGGATGGCAGGGTAAGATGAATTTCATCATGGACAATCTGATAGCAGACAAAAAATGTGTGCCGATGATCATAGTTGCAAGCAGTGGCTACGCATTTAAGGATAACGAATACCCTGTATTTTTTCCGGGAGATTTTGACAGTGAGCTTGTAAATAGCATAATCCCTTATATAGAGGAAAATTTTAAGGTCAAAAAAGGAAGAAACAACCGTGCTGTGGCAGGACTTTCACTTGGTTCAGGGCAGGCTACGGATATAGCGGCAAGACACCCGGAGCTTTTTTCAGCAGTTGGAGTATTTTCAGGTGTTGCAATACATCTCATGAAAAAAATCATCGACAGCCCATATCGGTTTGAAGCTGTCTTTATGTCGGCAGGAGATGAAGAAAAAGAGATACTGCTTGGAATCAATGAGATGGTAAAGGAATTTTCACGACAGGGGAAAAACAGTACACAAAAAGTATATGAGGGCTATCATGAATGGCATGTATGGAGAAAGAGCTTTAAGGATTTCGCACAGATGCTTTTTACATGGGATGACGCAGAACTTGATGATATTGATAAAGCTGTCCCGGTCAGATCAAAGAATATTGATTTTACCACACCGGTACAGGCGGATGAGAGCATGGTATTTTTTGATCCGGTGTACAGGCAGATACAGTTCGAAAATGACGAGGATGGAAAACCGGCTGGCAAATATCCGGATGTCATACATGGTATCCGTGTGACGGAGGATAACAGCATTGAAGTAAATCTTTTTGCACCTGATGCAAAAAGCGTGAGCGTAGTTCTTGAAAATGGCACGGAGGAGTTTCTTTACAGATCAAAGAAAAATGATGGTTACTGGGAAAAAACAATAGGCAATCCGGCAGAGGGATTTAACTATGTGACATTTATGGTAAATGGAACACCTGTAGTAAACCCTGCGGCACCTGTCGGGTTCGGATATAACAGGGCTGTAAACTTTGCTGAGGTACCTGAGAGAAACTTTAGCTGGCATGAGCTTAAGAAAACAGATCATGGTCAGATACATATCCATTATTCGTGTGATGGAGACGGACAGGTCAGTATGAATTATGTTTATACACCAGCCGGTTATGGAGAGGATAACTGTGACACCGGCAGAGTAGGTGTGCTTGAGTGTGCTTCGGACGAAAGAAATTTTTGCTGGATACATCAGGGAAAGATAGCAAATATCATGGATAATCTGTCCGGCGAAGGCAGGATAAAAGGAATTATGATAATAATGGCAGACAGCACTATATCTGATGATATCATCGGGAACATAACAGACATATACGGAATTAAGGACAGTACACAGAAAGAATGGTTCAAAAAAGGAGATAATGAATCCTGGACATCATGCAGACACAGATTTGTAAATTTCATGTGCGGGATACAGTAAAACAGGGACAAAAAGGAGAGAAAAATGGCAGGAGCATATAAGACAGGCAAATACAGAAATGTGTTCAAAGAATGTGGATATTCTGAAGAAGAGATACAAAAAAGGGTAGAGGATACTTTTAATACGATATTCTATGGTAATGATGATGAGCGTTTTTATCATGAAGCCGGTGATGATATGGGATATATGGAGGATACCGGCAATCATGATGTAAGAACCGAGGGAATGTCATATGGCATGATGGTATGTGTACAGCTGGATAAAAAAGCAGAGTTTGACAGACTGTGGAAATGGGTGCGCACATATATGTACATAGAAGATGGTCCGGCAAAAAATTATTTTGCGTGGTCATGTCAGACAAACGGAAAGCGAAATGCCGAAGGACCGGCACCTGATGGTGAAGAGTATTTTGCAATGGCATTGTTTTTTGCCTCCAAAAGATGGGGAGATGGCGATGGTATATTCTGCTACAGCAAAGAGGCACAAAATATCTTAAGGGAGTGTGTACACAAGGGTGAGCCGGGACACAGCGGAGAGCCGATGTGGGAGCCTTCCAACAAGCTGATAAAGTTTGTCACAAATATGGATTTCAGTGATCCTTCATACCATCTGCCACATTTTTATGAACTTTTTGCCCAAAGGGCTTATGAGGAGGACCGGGACTTCTGGAAAGAAGCAGCAGCTGCCAGCAGAGCATATCTGCACAGTGCATGCCATGAAAAGACAGGACTTAGCGCAGAATATGCAGATTATGACGGAAAGCCTCATACGGGGCATAAGGAAATATTTGGAAGACATGACTGGTATTACAGTGATGCATACCGCACGATCGCCAATATAGCGATGGATCATCTGTGGTTTGATGCAGATCCGTGGCAGATTAAAACGGCAGAAAACCTTCAGAAGTTTTATTGTGAGGATCAGAAGGACAATTGGGATGGTGTATTTCTTATAGATGGTACACCGCTTGATGAGAAGGCACTTCACCCTGTAGCAATCATTGCTGTTAATGCAGAAGCTTCACTCGCAGCAGATGGAAAATATGCAAAGCAATGTGTTGAAAAGTTCTGGAACACTCCACTTAGGACAGGTGACAGAAGATACTATGACAATTTCCTTTACATGTTTGCAATGTTAGCACTTTCAGGAAATTACAGGATTTATTGATTTTTATATACAAGGGATCTGGTACCGCAGACTTACTATTATTTGAATTTATTTAGGACAGATATAATTTGGCTTGTTATATTCTATAATTTGCCCCATATTTTAAAATCTCTCTTATGGTAGAGTGTTTTTGTAATTACAAATACACATGTAAGGAGGACATGGGGTGAAAAGAAAAAAACTATTGAAACAGGGAGTATGTATTGCGGTGTGCAGTACTATGCTTGCCACAGGGGGCACACCGCTTATACCTGCGTATCAGGCGCAGTCGTTAGTATTCGCTGATGAAGTTCAGCAGAGTATAAAGAAAACGACATACACAGCTGATCAATTGGAAGTAATATGGGGAAATGACTGCTATGAGCGGACAGATGGTGTGTGGAAACTTACATTTAACAATCAGTACGATCAGGTTAAATGGAAACTGCCGGATGCTGTTGATATGTCAACTGTAAAATCTGTGACCTTTAATGTGAAGGATCAGAAAGGAACAGTTTCGCTAAAGGTCTACAAGAGTGGAGATGAAGATGCTGATCCCACAAATACGCAGTATAATCTTACAGGCGCAGATGAATACTCGATAAGTCCGAAAGGTGAAGGTGATATGGAAGCAGTTGGTCTTATGACTACTGATAATGCCGGTTCGGGATCAGCTATCAGCCTCGTAAGTGTGACAGTGGAAACTGATACAACACCAAAGGCACCACCTGAGATAGAGCAGGGTATTGAGGACTGGAAAAATTCTGTCACAAGCGACGATGCTCTTGGAAAAGATGCAATCGCAGGAACAGCTATCATGTCAAATGAGATTGATAACAATACGCTCATGGATCTTGTGGAGAAGCATTTTAATGCAGTTACATTTGGAAATGAATTAAAACCGGATGCACTTTTTAATTATAAGCTTGATAAATCGGTTGAAACAAAAACAGTTCAGTTTGATGGGCAGGATCTTGAAGTACCGATGGTAAATGACGCAGGGGACAGCCTTGATTTCTCAAGAGCTGATGCGATGGTAGATAAGATTTTGGAGTGGAATAAGGCACATCCGGGCAAGGAAATACGTATAAGAGGTCATGTTCTCGTATGGCATTCACAGACTCAGGAATGGTTCTTCCATGAGAACTATGATATCAGTAAGCCATATGTAGATAAAGAGACTATGAACCGCAGACTTGAGTGGTATATCTCAAGTGTATTCGACCACTACTTCGGAAAGGCAGCAAATGGAAAGTATGATGGACTTTTCTATGGCTGGGATGTAGTAAATGAGGCCGTTATCGGCAATACATATCGTACTGATACGGTAAGCCCGGCAGAGAGCCTTGATGAGATACGTCATGGGAACAATTCGAGCTGGTGGCATGTATACAAGAGCAATGAGTTCATAATCAATGCATTTAAGTATGCGAATAAATATGCACCTAAGAATGTAGAACTTTACTACAATGATTTCGGAGAGACAGACAATATCAAGTCAGAAGGAATCATAAAGCTCATAAGTGACGTAAAATCAGCAGAGGGAACACGACTTGATGCATTTGGTATGCAGGCACATTACAGTGTGGACAGCTTCTCAGCAGCACAGTTTAAGACAGTAGCAAAAAAATATGCCAAAGCAGCAGGAAAGGTTCAGCTTACAGAGCTGGATTTCCAGTCAAGCGCAGCTTACAAATCAGGAGCATCAAAAGAGAGCGAGTATACAAAGATGGCATACTGTCACAAACAGCTTTTTGATGCTGCAAATGACTTAAAGAAAAACGGTACAAATGTAGCAGGAATCACTGTGTGGGGAGTTATTGAGCCAAATTCATGGCTTCATGAACAGTCAAATGTTGGTGGCGGAGCTGACGGATCAAAGCAGTGTCCACTGCTTTTTGATGGAAAATACAAGGCAAAGCCTGCATACTGGGCTTATGTAGATGCCACAAAGCTTGAGCCGTCAATACAGGATATCGTTGTAGCTGAGCAGAAAGGTGATACAATATCCGGAACAGAATACAGTTTTTCGGATGATGATACACAGGCAGCTTTTATTCCAACATGGGATAAGGATGGATTAAATGTACTTGTAAGCGTAAAGGATGCCACAATAGATGATACGGATGCAGTTACAGTATATGTGGATGAGACAAACTCAGCAGGAGATGTGACACCGGTAAAGAGGACAGTTAAGCGTTCTGAGGCACAGGCTGTTGATGGTGGATACCGTGCAACCATCAAAGTACCTATGACAGATTTAAAAGTTGCAAAGACTATCGGCATGGATGTAAAAGTTATGAATAAAGATAAAGCTGTAAACTTCAACGACCTTACAGGAAAGCAGGAGACAAGCAGCAAATATTATGCAAAGGCTACTCTCAAGCCGGGCATTGAAAGAGTGACAAAAGGAACTGTAAAGATTGACGGAGAAGCCGACAGTGCATGGGATAAGGCTGTGGCTATTCCTCTTACAATAAACCTTAAAGCTTCTGTAACAGCAGATGCCAAGGTGTTGTGGGATGACGAAAACCTTTATGTATATGCAACAGTTAAAGATCCGGTGCTTAATAAAGACGGTGGAGATGCATATCAGCAGGATTCACTCGAGGTATTTATCGATGAGAATAATGCCAAGACAGAGTCATATGATGACGATGATAAGCAGTATAGGATCAATTATGAGAATGAGCATTCTTTCAATGGAAAGAAATGTCTCGAGGAAAATGTACAATCTGCCGCAAAAGTGACTGGGGATGGATATGTGATTGAGGCAGCCTTTAAGTGGACAGACATACAGCCAAAAGAGGGTGACAGGATTGGCCTTGAGTTCCAGATAAATGATGCTGATGCTTCAGGAGCAAGAATCGGAACCTTAAGCTGGAATGATGAAACAGGCATGGGCTGGTCTAAATCATCGGTATACGGAACAATAGAGCTTGCAGCAGGGCCAACACCGGAACCAGAGCCAACACCGGAACCAACACCAACACCGGAGCCAACACCAACACCAACACCGGCAACAGGCAGCACAAAATATGATGTAAAACAGACAGCAGAAGGAGCTACAATCAGTCATAATGTTTCTGAAACTGATAAAGCAAATGCAGGAATCACAGTAACAAATAACAAACCAGATATTGCTGACGCAAGTCTTGAGTCAGTAAAAGCTGACCTTAAAGTTAATGACGTTAAGGACATTAGTGTAATTGATGTATTTGATGTAAAGGCTCCAGCAAACTATGATGGTAATCCAATTTGGATCACATTAGATGCAAATTATTCAGCAGATTATAGTGTACTTCATTTTCAAGATGGAAAATGGGTAGTATTAGAGACCAGAAAATCTAGTGATGGAAAGCTTCAGGCTAAATTCACTAAATTCTCTCCAACAGCTATTGTTTCAATTGCATCTAAGGCTTATACAAAGCCAGCTGATACAACAGGCAGCACAAATAAGCCTTTAGCAAAAAAGCCGGCGGCAAAAAAAGCTGCAAAGACATCAGATCAATCAGCAACGGCAGCGTTTATCGTGTTGTTTCTTGCAGGAGTTTCGATGGCAGGGGCTTCAAGATTAAGAAGAAGCAGAAAGCAGTCATAAACTATAAAAGACAGGACAAATATCTATAATTTCTCCCGGTGCAAAGCACCGGGAGTTTTTGTATCATATAGTCATTATAGCTGATAAAATCGACACAACAAGGAGGCAGAAAGATGGCAGGGCCAAAAGCACCAAAGGATCCCGAAAGAAAAAGACCGTATTTCTACATCATGAAGGATAAGGATATATACGGCTCAGTACAGGAAGATGGAAGCATTATACATTTTATATATGAAAGCGACGGAAGACTGATAAACAGTGCACAAATAGCCGGAAATATAGAAAATAAAGAGGAACTGGGGCTATTAGAGACGGTGGAAGGTTTTGGCAGGCTGGTACACAGCATAGGTGTATCTGTGGAAACAGATAATCAAAACGAACAGATCGAATTTGTGTTTCAGATGTACGGAAAGCAGGACCTGTACGGAGGCGGTACTAATCTTAAGGTAAAGCTGACAGGCGATGGAATGGAGAGAAAGATATACCTGTCAGATTATAAGTGGACACCGGATGATGATATACCGGGACAGATAAAGTTCATATTTAATACACCGGATATCATGGGAAAAGCGAGTGTCAGACTGTATCTGAATGACGGCTATGAGGCTCCGGCAGATATTGAGGAAACAGAGGTGGATATGAACTCTGATGAATATTGCAGCATGATAAGCCATTCGCTTATGAATATGGGAAATGCATACCGCATAAGAAAAGCCATCGAAAAGACAAAAGCCGGAAAAGAGGTAACACTTGCATACATCGGTGGATCTATCACACAGGGAGCAGGTGCGACACCTATAAATACAGAGTGCTACGCATACAAATCCTATCAGCTTTTCCAGAGGCGTTTTTCTGCAAAGAATAATGTGAAATTCATAAAAGCCGGTGTGGGTGGCACACCATCGGAGCTGGGAATGATCAGATTTGACAGGGATGTACTAAGAGACGGACAGCAGCCTGATATAGTAGTTATTGAATTTGCTGTAAATGATGAGGGGGATGAGACAAAGGGTGACTGCTATGAAAGCCTTGTACGTAAAGTACTTAATCTGCCATGGAAACCGGCAGTCATATTGCTTTTTTCCGTATTTGCAAATGACTGGAACCTTCAAGACCGCCTAAGCCCGGTTGGAAAGCTCTATGATCTGCCTATGGTAAGCGTGCTGGATGCGGTTTCCCCTCAGTTCGCATTAAAAAATGACGAGGGAAGGGTAATAAGCAAAAATCATTTTTTCTATGATATGTTTCATCCGAGCAATGCAGGCCATTCCGTCATGGCAGACTGCATAGAGTATCTTTTTGAAAGAATAGATCAGGCAGGGCATGCAAGTTTGGATGCATTTGAACTGGGACTGACAGAGGAAAAAATATTGCAGGAAAACCTAAATCTTGCACCGGTAATAGGAAACAGCTTTGAAAATATAAGACTGCTCGACAAAAAGGATATATATGCAAAGGCATATATTGACGAGGGTGGCTTCGATTCGACAGATACACAGCTGCAAAGCGTTGAGATGGATGATCAGCTTTCGCTGACTCCGGAATTCCCGTATAACTGGATGTATGATGGCACAAAAAATACATTAAACAGGGAAAAAGCGTATTTCGAGCTTGAGATGGAGTGCAGGGCACTTCTCCTTGTATTTAAGGATTCGGGAGAGGTAAACGTGGGAAAGGCGAAGGTATATGTGGACGGAGAGTATCATTTTACGGCTGATCCACATATCAATAACTGGCAGCACTGCAATGCGGTAATAATATTTAACAATAAGACCAGTGAAAATCATGTTGTAAGGATTGAAATTGCAGAGGAAGACAGAGACAAGCAGTTTACGATACTGGGCTTTGGATATGTATTATAGGAAATGAGAGGTAAGAGACATGGTAACAGCAAAAAATCCAATACTTTCAGGTTTTTATCCTGATCCATCAATATGCAGAGTCGGGGAAGACTATTATCTGGTGACATCAAGCTTTGTGTATGCACCGGGTGTTCCCATATTTCATAGCCGGGATCTGGCTCATTGGGAGCAGATTGGCAATATACTTGACAGACCATCGCAACTATGCGTGGAGAATGAAGAAATATCGAGAGGTATTTTTGCACCGACCATAAGATATCATGAAGGAACTTTTTATATGATAACGACCAATGTATCGCATGGCGGGAATTTTATAGTGACAGCGCAGGATCCGGCAGGACCGTGGTCTGATCCGTATTATTTGGGAGAAGAAGCAGTAGGAATAGACCCAAGCCTTTTC
The DNA here is from genome assembly GCF_052118705.1 of Agathobacter sp. LCP21S3_B2. Taxonomy (NCBI): domain Bacteria; kingdom Bacillati; phylum Bacillota; class Clostridia; order Lachnospirales; family Lachnospiraceae; genus Agathobacter; species Agathobacter sp. LCP21S3_B2. Next base: position 143,989 of record NZ_JBQKGQ010000004.1, read on the forward strand.
TTTGATGATGACGGCAGATGTTATTACTGTGGCACACGCCCAAACCCTGAAGGAGTACGCTACAATGGAGACTGGGAGATATGGATACAGGAGCTTGATCTTGGAACCATGAAGCTTAAGGGCAGGAGCATGGCCATATGGAAAGGTGCTGTAAAGGGCTGCATATGGCCGGAAGGACCACATATCTACAAGATAAACGGATATTATTATCTGATGCATGCAGAGGGCGGCACTGGACCGGAGCACAGTATAACAATAGCAAGAAGCACGGAGCTTTTTAAATGGTTTGAAGGATGTCCGAGAAATCCGATATTTACACACAGAAATCTGGGGATGGATTATCCGGTCATCTATGCAGGACATGGTGATCTGGTGGATGATATAAACGGAAACTGGTATGTGGTCATGCTTGCGTCAAGACCATGCAAAAAGCACAGCAGCATGGGCAGGGAGACCTTTATTGCAAAAACAATATGGGAAAACGAATGGCCGGTAATAGCACCCGGGATAGGACATCTTGAGGATACGGTAGATATACCGCTTGAAGAGTGCAGATTTATAGATGAGATATCAGAAAATGATTTTATAACTTTCTGTGAAGCCAAGCCTGATAAGAGGCTGGTTGGAATAGGAAAACGCAACGAGTCTTTTTACTCCCTTAAGGAAAATCCGGGAGTACTGAGACTGTACACAAACAAAGAGCAGATCACTGATCTTGGCACAAGCGCATTTCTTGGACTAAGACAGAAGGGCTATGAGTTTTCGGTAAAGACAGCAGTGCGTTTTATCCCACAGTCGGATAATGAGACGGCAGGACTTGTACTTTTCCAGAACAATGAGAATCATCTTCGCGCTGAGATAACAATGGAAGCCGGAAGGCTGGTATTTGTGGTGACTACACATATTAAGGGAACTGACAAAAAGATAGCAGTGGCAGATATTATGGAGTACAGCAATACAGAAAAAAATCCACTGTGGAATATATGTATGATCTGTAAGGAACAGGAAGCATCTATATGGATAGGTACGGCCGAAAAGAGCGTAAAAGTCGCAGAAAAAATAAGTCTGCTGCCATATACCACAGAAGAAGCAGGTGGCTTTGTGGGCTGTACGGTCGGTATGTATGCATCCTCAAATGGCAGCAATAGTGATAACTATGCAGATTTTTCATACATAATGCTCACCCAGTAAACATTTTGCGGAATTCAGTCGGGGTGTAGCCCTTTTCAGCTTTGAACAGCCTTATGAAAGTGGATGGATTTGCAAAGCCTGACTGCATTGCAGCCTCGGTGACTGATATATTGGGATCAGCCAGAAGGGTCAGGGCAAGCTCTATTCTTTTCTGATTTAAGTATTTGTAAAAGGTATTATTGGTAAACTGCTTAAATAGCCGGGTAAAGTGATATTTACTGAATCCGGCTATTTTTGCGATTTCATCAAGTGTTATGTCCTCAGTGCAATGTGCATCGATATACTCACAGATAGACAGAAAACGCTCTAGATATTCCTGCTGCTTGTGTCTGCCGACATTAAAATGACAACTGCTAGCAGTATGATGTCTTCCAATAAGGACCAGTACTTCAAGCATTTTGGAGTAGATCACGGCTTCTGATAGAAATGAGTCGGTCTGGTATTCATCTGCTATATCAAGCAGCAGTTTACGGATATTGCTGTGGATATCACCGGAAGTTTCCGGGGTTAGCGTTATAGCAGGTGCTATAAGTGTAAGTATGGAATTTAATTCCTTTATTTTTGAGACAGCAGACCACTCAATCTGCAGGATAAGCCTTTTTCCGGTGTCAGGTGCGATAAGCCTGTGTTTTACACCGGAAGCTATAAAGATAATATCACTCTCATTAAGATGTACCAAATCATCCCCAATCTGCGTTGTATAGCCGCCTTCAAGCGGCATGATGATCTCCATGGGAGTATGCCAGTGAATGGGATAATCTTCTGCTTCCGCATTTATAAAAAGTTTTACATTGCTGTTTTCTTTATATTTTACTGTCTCATGTATTCCATTCAGATTTTCGATCATATATACTTGTCTCCATACGGCTGATATTTATGCGCATTTGCGTGAATATAGTTATTATAGCACAAATAGCAATTTTTGAATATTGTGGGGCAACAATTAGAAAGAAAATTAATGTGTCTTGGATTTGATGCAATTATAGAAGGTGAAGAGGGTGATGCCGGAAATGAATATGCAAGCGGACAGAGCGCATTGAGATCACAAGATGTGGAGAGAAAACAGGGGTAGATTATTAATAATAAATATGTTATTCTATAATTAATGACAAGTTAAAAAAGACTTTAGGAGCGGACATATGTCGGCTCCTTTAAGTGATTTCAGAGGAATTGTTTATGAGAGGACCAATATGGGATGCCATTGAGAGAAAGCTTGATGATTATTCACTCAGAAAAAAATTCTACATATTTTATGTACTTTGTGTCATGCTGCCGCTCATAGTGACTGATGCAGTGGTGCTTTCCATCGTAGAACATGCTGAAAAAGAAAGCAGCAGACATGAAATGTCGAGCATAGCAAGTGCTGTGGGATATAATCTGAGCAGCATGGTCAATAACGCAGGAGAGGCAGCTAAGAGTATCTACACCAGCAAGCGCATAGACTATTTTATATCAAAGGAATACACAAGCTCTGCTGAGTATGTATCAGAGTATCAGAGCTTCTTTCAGGATACACTTTTTGAAAACACACTTGGAATGAGCAATATAGTATTTTTCCTGTATGCTGACAATCCTACAATAGTAAATGGCGGAAAAGTAAATGATATGTCTGCTGTAAGAAATACGGATTCTTACAGACTTCTGGAGCAGAAGGAAAGCGGAGGACTCTTTTTTGTATATGAAAAAGGCGTAGCCGGATTGTCAGATGAAAGACGTATGATTTATATGCAAAAGCTGGATTTTTACTCATCTGATATCGAAAAGGTACTCAAGATAGAGTTTAATTATGGCAGCATGATGCGTACTTTTAAGAATATGAATTATGATAATGAAGTGCTTATCTGCCATGGAGATGACATAGTGCTGTCAAATGGGGCCTACAGTGAAGTCAACAAACCATTTAAGACATTGGAGGCGATTGGGAAAATAAGCGACTCCGTATACAGGCAGAAGATCTCTTTGTATGGCTGTGATCTTGATATATATGTGTTTAAGACACGCAGTAATATATGGAGTATGCTTATGCACAATGCACCGATTATTGTTTTTCTGATGCTTATAAATGTATTCTTTCCACTTTGTCTGTTCAGTATCTTTAACCATTCCTTTACGGGCAGGATATTACAGCTTTCAAAGGTATTTAAGTCAGTTGACAGCGAAAAGCTTGTATCTATGACTGTCAGGGAGAGCAAAGATGAGATCGGCAGCATGATAAAAAATTACAACAGGATGGTAAGCCGCACAAATGACTTGATCCAGACTGTATATAAGAATAAGATAAAAGAGCAGGAGATGATTGTAAGTCAGAAAAATGCAGAGCTTCTTGCACTGCACAGCCAGATAAATCCGCACTTTCTGTTTAATGCGCTTGAGAGCATACGAATGCACAGTCTGCTGAAAAGGGAAAATGAGACGGCTGATATGGTCGAAAAACTTGCAATCATGCAACGACAGTATGTGGAGTGGGGAAATGATGCTGTAACCGTTGCAAAGGAATGTGAATTTGTAAAAGCCTATCTGGCATTGCAGAAATACCGGTTTGGCGAGCGGCTGAACTATAACATAGATATAGAAGCAGACTGCATGGAATGTCAGGTGCCAAAACTTACGCTTGTAACCTTTGTTGAAAATGCCTGTGTGCATGGCATAGAAAGTAAAGCTGCTCCGGGCTGGATATTTGTGCGTATATTCAAAAAATCCGGGTTCATGCATATAGAGGTTGAGGATACAGGCAGCGGAATTGATCCGGATGCTCTTGAAAAAATGAAAAGTAACATGAAAAATGCAGATATCGATATGTTAAAGACCGGTGGCAGAGTGGGTGTGATAAATGCCTGTCTGCGTATCAAAATAGTAACGGAATCTAAAGCAGTATTTGATGTGGACAGTGAGGAAGGCTGCGGTACGACTGTTATGATAAAAATACCGGAAACATATTTATAGGGAGATTTAAAATGCTTAAAGTATTATTGGTGGATGATGAGCCTTTTATAATACAGGGGCTTAAGGTGCTCATTGATTGGGAAAATGAAGAATTTGAGATAGCAGGAACGGCCTCAAATGGAAAGGAAGCCCTGCAGTTTCTGGAAAATGAGAATGTGGATCTGGTCATAGCCGATATAAGGATGCCGGAGATGACAGGACTTGAGCTGCTTGAGACTTTGAGAAAAGATAAAAAATCAGATGTGTATTTTGTGATATTAAGCGGTTATGCAGATTTTAGCTATGCGCAGCAGGCCATGCAGAATGACTGTACGGATTACATACTAAAGCCGGTGGATAAGGAGATGCTGCTTAAGGTACTAAACAAGGTTCTTGTGCTCAAAAACGAGAAAAACCAGATCAATGAGGATAACAAAAAGATGAAACAGGCATACCTTGCAAGACACCTGATATCTCTGATACAGGGCAAATATGATGAAGTAAACCTGAACTATGTAAAAGACAATATGAGGTGTGAGGGTGGAGCAAGGTATGTTGAGATACAGATGGAGCAGCTTCCGGCAGGTGATGAGATACTCGATAGTGATATGAGAAGCTTACAGCGCAAGATGTACGAAAGCTGTGTTGCTTTTCTGGGGGCTGATTCGGCACATTGTGTATTTGATGTATCGGTAAATGAAAAAGTGTATGACATAGGCTTTATATTCTCAGATTATATGGCAGAGGAAGCCGCAAAAAACGAGAGAAAATATCTGGAGGATCTGAGAAAGTATATATGTGATAATACACAAAAGAATATAGTTATGCTGGTCGGAAGAAAAGTATCAGATATATCAAAGATAGCCAGATCATACGGCAATGCATGTATGCTTAGGTCGTTTCAGGGCTTTCGCATAGCAAAGAGCATATATTACTATGAGGATGAAGTAAAGATATCGGCAGATGGAATAGTGCTTTGTAAAGATAGTCTGGATAAGCTGCTTAGGACAGTGGAACAGAATAACCATGTTGAGATAAGAAATGCAGTTGCCAAATTTTATGATGAGATGTCCAGCAAGGGTATGAATGGGGAAAGCATGAACTTAAATATTAATTATCTGTTGTTTCAGTTCATACACCTGGCAAGTGAGCAGGATGATAATGTAAATCAGCAGGAGATTTTGCGACTCATAAGTGAGAGCAGCTTTAAGACCGGTATTGAGAGGGGAAGCCGTGCACATATGACCAGATTTTGCTGTGAGTATGGTGATTATCTGTCACAGCTTAGAAAAAATGTGTCAAGAGGTGTGATCGGCATGGTAGAAAAGGAAGTAAGAGACAATTATGCCACGAACATCACGCTTAAGAGCCTGAGTGAGAAGTATTATGTAAACAGTGCATACTTAGGGCAGCTTTTCAGAAAAAAATACGGACAGTCCTTTAAGGATTATCTGAACAATTACAGGATGGAACGGGCGGCAGAGCTTCTGCTTAGGACTGATAAGAAGATAATACAGATAGCAGAGGAAGTCGGATATCATGATATGGATTATTTTGTGAACAGGTTTATACAGGTAAAAGGCTGCACGCCGGCACGTTTCAGACGCCAGATGCAAAGTGGAGAATAATATATGTTACTGAAAAAACAGGGTAAATTATAGTTTTTTTTGAGAAACTATAATTTACCCTGTTTTTGACTATAGTTACTCCGATTGTTTGAAAACTTAAAAAGTATAAAATTAAGTTATCAAAAGGGAGGTCATTACAATATGAGAAGAAAAAAAATTGTAAGCATGCTGCTTGTGGCTACCATGGCAGCAACACTGTTTGCCGGATGTGGTAGTGATAGTGGCAAAAAAGGTAGCTCTGAAACTGGAGACGTGAAAGAGTTTGATGCATTCTTTGCGACACCGGGATCTGAGATCAATGATGATAATGAAATCCAGAAGATCATTGAGGAAAAGACAGGTGTAAGGGTAAAGGAAACCTGGCTTACCGGACAGACAGCAGATGAGGCAGTTGGAACAATGATCGCAGGTGGCGAGTATCCTGATTTCATTGAAGGTGCAAGTGGACAGAAGCAGTTATATGACGCAGGCGCACTTGTTCCACTGGATGACTACATCGAGAAATATCCAAACATCAAAAATCTTTTCACAGAACTTGAGTGGGAAAAACTTCGTCAGGATGACGGACATATCTATTGGATACCACAGTTTAGCTGCATAAAGGGAGAAGAGAAAGCCTGCGCACACAATGACGAGGCATTCTGGATCCAGGCAAGAGTACTTAAATGGGCTGGCTATCCGAAGATTACGACACTGGATGAGTATTTTGACCTCATCGAGAGATATAATGAAGCAAATCCAACAATGGCTGATGGAACAGAAAATATTCCATATACAATCCTTTGTGAGGACTGGAGATATTTCTGTCTTGAGAATGCACCACAGTTCCTTGACGGATATCCAAACGATGGATCATGTATGGTAGATCCTGATACAAAGAAAGTGCTTGACTATAATACATCTGATACAGCAGTTAAATATTTCAAGAAGCTCAATGAAGAGTATCAGAAGGGAATTGTAGATCCTGAGTCATTCACACAGACATATGATGAATATATCGCTAAGCTTTCTACAGGACGTGTACTTGGAATGATTGACCAGTGGTGGGATTTTGCATTCACAGCAGGTGATGCAATTAAACAGGCAGGTCTTGATGAGCAGGGATGCGATTATATTCCGGTACCTGTAACAATCGACGGCCGTCCAAATCAGTGGCACAATGCAGGCGGTGCTTTCAACGAGTCAACAGGTCTTGCTGTTACAACATCCTGTGATGATGTAGATGCGGCCATGAAGTTTGTAAATGATCTTCTTGATCAGGATATCCACAATCTCAGATTCTGGGGTGTCGAGGGTACTGACTATGAAGTAGATGAGAATGGCGAGTTTTACAAAACACCAGATGAGAGAAAGCAGGCTTCTGATACAGCATACAAGGCTTCTCATTTATGCTCATACTCATACTTTCCACAGTACAATGGAACAAGTGATGATGGAATCAATGCCAACAAACCTGATGGACAGGCAAGAGAGTTCTATGATGGTCTTAACAGTGATGTACAAGAGGCTTTCGATGCCTATGGTGTTAAGACATACGTTGAAATGCTTGGAACAAACGATGCACCTGGAGACTGGTATCCGATGTGGTCATTCTCTAACAACTTTACCACAGACACTCCTGGTGGAGTAGCCTGGACAAAGATTGGCGAAGTTAAGCATGCGCAGCTTCCAAAGGTTGTTATGGCAGAAGACTTTGACAGTGCATGGGATACATACATGGATAAATACAATGCATGCAATCCACAGGATTTCCTGGATGAATTACAGACCGAGCTTGATACAAGATTAGAGCAGGCTGCTAAGTTCAAATAAAGCTTAAATGAAATTTAAGGCAGGCAGATATAATAGCGTTTTATCTGCCTGCTGCCTTTAAGGAGTGGTGTCATGTCATTAACGAGAAAAAATAAAAAAGAGAAGGTCAGAGAACCTAGAACAAAAATTACATGGAAAGAAGTCAAACGCCAGAAAGTGCTGCTGTTCTGGGCAGCAATAATGGTGGCATATGGAGTGGTATTCTATTATCTGCCGCTCGCTGGCTGGGCAATGGCATTTCAGGATTACAAACCAAGACTTGGTATATTCCATTCTGCATTTGTTGGATTGGACAAATTCAAGATGCTGTTCTCGGATATGACATTTATCCGTGTTATAAGAAATACACTCGCAATGGGTGTTATCAATCTGGTTGTAACTTTTGTCACAGCCATAGCATTTGCAATCTTACTGAATGAGATTGTATCAAAAGGTGGAAAGAAAGTAGTACAAACTATATCGTATCTGCCACATTTCCTTTCATGGATCATTGTAACAGGTATTTTACACGATATGCTTTCAGGAACAGGTATTATAAATGAGTTCCTTGTAAATATGCATATTATAGACCAGCCGATAAACTTTTTCGCACATCCGGGATATTTCTGGCCGATAGTGGCATTTGCCAATGTATGGAAAGAAACAGGATGGAATGCAATCATATATCTTGCAGCCATTACATCAATAGATCCTTCACTTTACGAAGCAGCATCTATTGATGGAGCGGGACGCTGGGCAAAGATCAAGTATGTAACACTGCCGGGAATCAAACCAACTATCATAATCCTTCTTCTTATGAATGTAGGTAATGTTTTAAATGCAGGATTTGAGATACAGTATCTCTTAGGAAACGGCCTGGTACAGGATGTATCACAGACTATTGATATTTATGTACTTAAATGGGGCATAAGCCAGGGAGATTATGCAATAGGTACCGCAGCAGGTATATTCAAGAGTGCGGTAAGTATAATTCTTATATTTATTGCAAATAGAATTGCCAAACATAGTGGTGAAGAGCAGTTGTTTTAAGGAGGTCTTTTACGATGGCAGATGTAACAGCAGGCTCTGTAAAGAGCAAAAAGAAAAAGAAGATAAGAATATTTCCAATTGTAAATGGTATCATTATGGCACTGTTTGTGATCATAACGCTTTATCCGGTTCTTAATACGCTTGCGATATCGCTTAATGATGGTACAGATGCATTAAGAGGTGGAATTTACCTCTTACCAAGAAAGTTTACCTGGAAGAATTATATAACGGTTTTACAAAAAGATAATCTTATAACAGGAGCATACATTACTGTTGCCAGAACAATAATTGGAACAATCTTAGCACTGATGGCAAATGCAATCCTTGCTTTTATAGTCAGCAGAAAAAGATTTTTGTTCAAAAGAGGTTTATCATTATTCTGGGTTATCACGATGTATGTTAATGGTGGATTAATCCCTACCTTCCTCCTGTACAAGGGACTTGGGCTTACCAATAGTTTTTGGGTTTATGTAGTCCCTGGAATGGTCAGTGCGTTTAACATGCTCGTTATCAGGACCTATATGAATGGAATTCCTGACAGCTTAGAGGAGTCAGCGCAGCTTGACGGTGCAGGATATACCACCATTTTTCTGAAGATTTATTCCCCTCTCTGCAAACCGGTATATGCGACAGTAGCTTTATTCGTAGCAGTAGGACAGTGGAACTCATGGTTTGATGCAATGCTTTATAACCGTATGAATACAAAGCTTACAACATTACAGTATGAGCTTATGAAGCTTCTTTCATCTGTAACGAATCAGGGAGGAACAGCAGAAACAATGAAAAATGCTGTAGGCGCAGTTACACCTACCTCAGTTCGTGCCGCAGCAACAATTGTAACAATGCTTCCGATCATATGTATTTACCCGTTTTTACAGAAATACTTTGTTACAGGACTTACACTTGGAGGAGTTAAAGAATAAATATTTTTTTACAGGATGCCCGGCAGGATAACTGCCGGGTGTTTTTGTGTAAATGTTTATTTATAATCATGCCTGTCCGCTGGAAACCTCACTTATTGTATAAAATATTGAAAAAAGTGGAAAAAAGTTGAAAAATGTTTTATAATAAAAATAATATGTAAAACAGTTGTTTATGAAAATGTAACCAAAAGCGGAGAAGAAAACCATATGGAAGAATTTAAGAAATTAAATCTAAGACAAAAAACAATCGGCTTTATAGTTATGCTTGTTACAGCTATAGTTATGATAGTGACATTTATGTCCATGACATCAGCAGACAGGGTGGACTCAAATGAAATAGAGCTCGATGATGGCTGGGATGTCACTATAAATGAAAAGGAATACCATAATGTTACATTGAGCAAATTCCGGTTTGATATGTGTAACCGTGGAGATGTTCTGGTATTAAAACATGTTGTTCCACGATATGACAACATTAAGCTGCCTACATTAGATATATATACCATACATTCAGCGGTAAAGGTTTATCTGGACGACGAAGTCATATATATGTATGGACAGAAACTTTATGAAGAGAAAAAGCTCCTGGGATATGGACAGCATTTTGTGAGTATGCCATACGGTGCGGTAGGTAAATGGCTTACTATAGAGATGATGGTATCTGAGGACAATGCCTTTGACGGAGTGGGGACTGTAAGAATATTGGATGGAAACTCATCATTGGTAAAGAATCTGAGTGGAAAAAGACTCACTTTGTCAATTACAATGTTTCTTATTGTGTTTGGTGTCATCATAATGGTGCTTTCAATGCTTATGCTAAAGAGGTCATTAAATTTCATACAGACTTTCTGCATTGCAATGTTTTCATTCCTTATTGGCTGCTGGACACTTTGCAATAAAGACCTGATAGAGTATTTTACGACGGATCTTTTAATGAAATCATATCTGGAATATATGTCACTTTATATGCTGCCTTTGCCGTTTACATATTATTTTAAGGACAGGATTGATGAAAAGGATACTCCGAAGTGGATGAAGATATATTTTTATGTGCTTGTTGCAGCGGAGGTGATATATATACTGTCAGCTTTGATATTGCAGATTACAAATATTGTCCATCTGCCACAGGTGCTTGAAGGCTCACATATACTGATGATTTTTGCAATAATTCTTATATTAGTTATCAGTTTTATAGATATGAAAGTGAAAAAACAAAAGCCTTCAGTCGTGATGGTTGGATTTTTGATTGCAATTGTAATTGTTATTGAGGAGCTTGTCAGGTTCAATCTGGATAAATATATAACAGGCTTCGAAAAGAATGAATATAGCTCTAATTTGTGTTTTGCGGTGCTTATTATTGTGATTTCACTGCTTGTTGATTATGGTAACAAAATATCAAAGACCCTGTTTGAGAATGCGCAGAGGGCAGTTCTTGAGCAGATGGCATATATGGATGAGCTTACAGGACTTGGCAACAGGAGATTATGTGAGAAAAAGCTTAAAGAGCTTGAAGTAAATGCAAAGACCTCTGATAGCAGGTATGCTATTTTGAGTCTTGACCTCAATTTCTTAAAGCATACAAATGATACCTATGGCCATGAAAAGGGAGATGAGCTCATAAGGAGCTTTGCCGATGTGCTGACGAATGTGTTTGGAATGTATGGCTCTGTGATGAGGACAGGCGGAGATGAGTTTGTTGTCATTCTGGAGGATATCGCAGAGGAACAGGTGAAAAAGCTTCTGGCGCAGATGCTTGATGAGCTTGAAGAGAAAAATAAGACAGAATCTGAGATAAAATTAAGCACGGCATATGGTTATGCCATGAGTGATGAGACTGTTTTAAAACAGGATTTTTCTGAGGAGCTTAAGATAAAGGTAGTGGATATTAATCCGCGTACCATATACCGTATTGCCGATGACAGAATGTACGAAAACAAGCGTAAATCAAAGCTTGGAAGGCAGTGAATAACATAAAATAGAAATAGGATGTTGGGACTAAAAAATAGTGGATTATTATGAAAAAATGTTGTATAATACAACTAATAAAACGAAAGAAGGGGGTCTATATGAATAATAAACAGTTTAACAGGGCCAATCGAAAAGTATTTATTGCAGTAATAATAGTATTTGCGTATGTAGCATTTTCATTATTTGCTGCATTGGGTGCAGACGGAGGAAAGAATTTTGTCGGGAAGCTGGTACAGCTTATTGCAGCAATTGCGGTAATAGTAGTCTCGGCCATAGCTTTTATGACAAAAAGAGAGTCAAAGAGCTGTTCAATTGTACTTGTTTCAGCAATGACTGCAGGTTACTTTTTTGTCAGATTACTCAATTCCACACCGGGCACATGGACATATGCCCTGCCTCTTATGGTAGCAACAGCGGCATATCTGGACAGCCGGCTCATAATCATTTCAAGCTCAGTTATGTTTGCAACTAATATCCTAAGACTTTTGATTGAGCTTAATGCGGGAGGTGAAGTGCTTCAAAGAAATGTGGTGGCTGTTTTGGTAATGGCATTATCAGGCTATGCGGTAATCATGGTTACAAGAACTCTTGACCAGTTTTTTGAAGAAAACATGGAAGAAATCAAAGAAGCAGCTTTGCAGCAGGTTGAAAACGGTAAGAAGATGATTTTAGTTGCTGATAATATTTCAAAGCACTTTGATGAAGCCATGACCATGCTGAAAGAGCTTGACGAGGCAGTTTCAGTGAGCCATAATTCAATTCAGGATATCGCAGACAGCACAGAGAGCACAGCGGAGGCTATTCAGAAGCAGGCGTCTATGTGTGTTGAGATTCAGGGAAATACTGATAGTGCAGAGAGCGGAATTAAAGCTATGATAGATGCTTCACGCCAGACAGACGAGACTGTAAAGCAGGGAGCTGATGTAGTTGAGGAGCTCAAGGAGCAGGCTAACAATGTGGCAGAGGCAAGCAATGTCACAGTATCGGTTATCCAGAGCCTTACAGCAAAGGTAGAGGAAGTAAAGAGTTTTGTAGAGTCGATTATCAATATTTCAAACCAGACCAATCTCCTTGCCCTCAATGCTTCAATTGAGGCAGCCAGAGCAGGCGAGGCAGGTAAAGGTTTTGCGGTAGTTGCAGATGAAATCAGACAGCTCTCAGAGCAGACTAAGGATGCATCAGCCAACATCACAGAGATTATCATCAAGCTCAATGAGGACACAAAGCGTGCTAATGAGAGCATAGAAAACTCTGTATCATCGGTTGAGAAGCAGAATGAGCTTATTGATGATACAAGAGATAAGTTTAACGCTATGGGAGAGGCTGTTGAGCTGTTGATGAGAGCTATCAGTGTGGCAGAGGAGAGCATCAAGAAGATTCTTGATTCTACAACAGTAATATCAGAAAATATTACTCATCTCTCAGCTACTGGAGAAGAGGTCGCAGCTTCTTCAACAGAGGGAATTCGTATGGCTGACATTACGGTTGAGAACATGGCAAAGTGCAAGAAGGTACTTGAGAATATCTATATGCTTGCAGATGACCTTAAAAATTCAGCCGAGGATGAAGAGCAGTAAATAAGGTTTTGAATAGTAAAATGATATGATTTTTTATGGCAGGAACAGAAGTGGTCCTGCCATTTTTAAGATTTAAAAATAGTTTGTAAATAAAAATATTTACATTATTGTAATATATGATAAAATATTTGTAGTGGGTTGCATTTATATGCATCACCTGCATGTGTGGTTTCACAGTATAATTTTATGGTGCAGATGGATCACATGCTATACAAAGATAGATAAATGGAGGAAGTTATGGACGATAACAATTATATGAACAATGACAACCGGTCGTCAGGCACACCGGACAATACAGGTGTATTCGGTCAGTCTTCAGGAACAGCAAATGGCTCAGACATATACAGCCAGCCGCAGGACACATACAGTCAGCCAACAGACACATATAATCAGTCTGTATCCCGGCAGGAAAGTGGGAATGCATATGCATATGGACAGTCATCAGACCAGACAGGCAGCACAGACGGATATGTCAATAATCAGGGCAGTGCATATGGTTATGCAAATCAGGGTGTATACAATCAGAATCCAAATGCCCAGGGCACATACAACCAGAACACATATGCTCAGGGCTCGTTTAATCAGTCAGCTTATGGACAGACACAGTATGGCCAGCAGCCAAACGGACAGGGTGGCTACAATCAGACCGCATACGGACAGACAGCCTACAATCAGCCACAGTATGGAGCTAATCCATACAACCAGCCACCAAAGAACAGCAATGGCTTTGGTATAGCTTCTCTGGTACTTGGAATTGCATCTATTGTACTGTTTTGTACATGCATCAATTATGTGACAGCTCTGCTTGCTATCATTTTTGGTATTATACATATAATAAAGGGCAACAACAAGGTGTTTGGTATAGTTGGTATAGCAACAGCAGTTATCTCAATTATAGTCAGCATCATATTCTGGGTTGTGGCAGGCTCAAGTGTAAGCACAGATTTAGAAAAGGAGTTCATGAAGGGCTTTGATGAGGGCTATGAGTATTATAATGATGACGATTCCTATGAGGATTATGATTATGATTCTTATGATTATGACGATTTTGATTATCAGAATTTTGAGTATGATGGAATTTATTAGAGTTAATTATTATCAAATTATTACAGAATCAATTACATCTTGACAACAGTGGCTTTTCAGTTATATACTTAAACACAGTTAGTAAAAGGCTGTGACGAAGACAGTAGAGATGGCAGGAAAGTCAAAGAGAGCCGGGACAGGTGAGAGCCGGTATGAGTAGAGCCGTTTTGAAAATCACTTCTGAGCCGCAGGCTAAAATCGCAATACAGTGTTGTGAGAGTAGGTTCTGACGTATTCCCTACGTTACAGGGACAGGTATGCAAGGGTATTTCCCTTAAGTACATTGTAATAGGTGGTATAGACGTATCAGGCACGCGTTCCTAATTACAGGAATGTGTGCCTTTTTTGTGAATATTCCATAAACCGAAAATTGTAGTGGCGTAAGTCAAAAATAAGCCTCGTAAGAGGCGAATTTGAGGTGCATGTTGGGGATGTTCACGAACAATATAGAATAAGGAGAGATAGTCATGTACAACAAAGTTGACACCAATATGAACTTCGTTGAACGCGAGAAGAAGACAGAGCAGTTCTGGAGAGAGAACAATATCTTCAGAAAATCCATGGAAAACAGAAAAGAAGGAGAGACATACACATTCTATGATGGACCTCCTACAGCAAACGGAAAGCCTCACATCGGACATGTTGAGACACGTACCATAAAGGATATGATTCCAAGATTCCAGACGATGAAGGGCAAATATGTGCCACGTAAAGCAGGCTGGGATACACACGGACTTCCAGTTGAGATTGAGGTGGAGAAGCTTCTCGGCCTTGACGGCAAGGATCAGATTGAGAACTACGGACTTGAGCCATTCATCAAGAAGTGTAAAGAGTCTGTATGGAAATACAAGGGTATGTGGGAGGATTTCTCCAACACTGTAGGCTTCTGGGCTGATATGGACAATCCATATGTCACATATGACGACAATTTCATTGAGTCAGAGTGGTGGGCTCTCAAGGAAATCTGGAACAAGGGACTTCTTTACAAGGGCTTCAAGATTGTTCCTTACTGTCCTCGTTGTGGAACACCGCTTTCTGCACAGGAGGTGGCACAGGGCTACAAGACAGTTAAAGAAAAATCAGCAGTAGTACGTTTTAAGGTAGTAGGAGAGGATGCATATTTCCTCGCATGGACCACAACTCCATGGACACTTCCAAGCAACGTGGCACTCTGTGTGAACCCTAATGACACATATGTAAAGGTAAAGGCTGTTGATGGCTACACATATTATATGGCAGAGGCACTTGCAGACAAGGTGCTCTCACAGCTTCTTTCAAAAGAGGACGCAGAAGCAGGCAAGAAGGCATATGAGGTGCTTGAGACATACAAAGGAAAGGATCTTGAGTACAAGGAGTATGAGCCGCTTTATGACTGTGCTAAGCAGGTTGCCGATAAGCAGGGCAAGAAGGGCTTTTTTGTGACATGTGACACATATGTTACTATGTCAGACGGTACAGGAATCGTTCATATCGCTCCTGCATTTGGTGAGGATGATGCCAATGTCGGAAGAAACTATGACCTTCCATTCGTACAGTTTGTAAACGACAAGGGAGAGCTCACAGCTGAGACTCCGTTTGCCGGTATGTGGGTAAAGGATGCAGATCCTGAGGTATTAAAGGACTTAAGCGGCAGAAAGCAGCTCTTCGATGCTCCGAAATTTGAGCATGAGTATCCACACTGCTGGAGATGTGACAAGCCTCTCATCTACTACGCAAGAGAGTCATGGTACATCAAGGAGACAGCAGTAAAGGATGACCTTATCAGAAACAACAATACAGTAAACTGGATTCCTGAGTCTATCGGTTCAGGACGTTTCGGAAACTGGCTTGAGAATATACAGGATTGGGCTATCTCACGTAACCGTTACTGGGGCACACCACTCAATATCTGGGAGTGTGAATGCGGACACAGAGAGTGTATCGGAAGCCGTGCAGAGCTTGCCGAAAAAGCAGGAGATCCAAAGGCAGCAGAGGTAGAGCTTCACAGACCATACATCGACGCTGTGACAATCAAGTGTCCTGAGTGTGGCAAGGATATGCACCGTGTACCTGAGGTACTTGACTGCTGGTTTGATTCAGGAGCCATGCCATTCGCACAGCACCACTATCCATTCGAGAACAAGGAAGTATTTGAGAAGCAGTTCCCGGCCAAGTTTATCTCAGAGGCAGTTGACCAGACACGTGGATGGTTCCATTCACTCATGGCTGAGTCTACACTCCTTTTCAACAAGGCTCCTTATGAGAATGTCATCGTGCTTGGACACGTACAGGATGAGAACGGACAGAAGATGTCCAAGTCAAAGGGCAACGCGGTAGATCCGTTTGATGCACTTGAGACATACGGTGCGGATGCCATCAGATGGTATTTCTACACAGCATCAGCTCCATGGATTCCAAAGAAGTTTTCAGGAAAGCTCGTGCTTGAGGGACAGCGTAAGTTTATGGGAACACTCTGGAACACATACGCATTCTTCGTGCTTTATGCAAATATAGACAACTTTGATGCTACAAAATACAGCCTTGAGTATGATAAGCTTGCAGTAATGGACAAGTGGATTCTTTCAAAGCTCAACTCAGCAGTGGCAGGAGTGGATGAGTGCCTGTCAAACTACAAGATTCCGGAGGCGGCAAAGTACCTTCAGGAGTTCGTAGACGACTTAAGTAACTGGTATGTACGCCGCAGCCGTGAGCGTTTCTGGGCAAAGGGCATGGAGCAGGACAAGATAAACGCATACATGACACTTTATACAGCACTTGTCACCATATCAAAGGCGGCAGCACCTATGATTCCTTTCATGACAGAGGATATCTACAGAAATCTTGTCTGCTCTATCGACAAGAGCGCACCGGAGTCAATTCATCTGTGCGACTATCCTGTAGTTGATGAGAAGCTGATTGACAAAAAGCTCGAAGCTGATATGGATGAGGTACTAAAGGTTGTAGTACTCGGACGTGCATGCCGTAACGAGGCAAATATCAAAAACCGTCAGCCAATCGGAAAAATGTTTGTAAAGGCTCCGGAAAAACTGGATGAATTTTATGTGGATATCATCGCAGACGAGCTCAACGTAAAAGAGGTTGAGTTTACTGATGATGTATCACATTACACCACCTACAAATTCAAGCCACAGCTTAGAACAGTGGGTCCTAAGTATGGTAAATACCTTGGCCAGATTAAGGCAGTTTTAGCTGAGCTTGATGGTCATAAGGCCATGGAGGAGCTTAATAACAGCGGCTCTCTCAAACTTGACAGCATTAGCGATGAAGTTGTATTATCTAAAGAGGATTTACTTATCGAGATGACTCAGATGGAGGGCTATGTGACACAGTCTGACAACAATATAACCGTTGTCCTTGATACCAACCTCACTCCTGAGCTTATCGAGGAAGGTTTCGTAAGAGAAATCATCAGTAAGATCCAGACAATGCGTAAGGACGCAGGCTTTGAGGTTATGGACCACATCGCTGTGACATACGAGGCAGATGAGAAGCTTTCAAATGTATTTGAAAAGTTTGGTGATGAAATCAAAACCGAGGTTCTTGCTGTATCAATTAAATCAGGCGAACTTAAGGGCTATAAAAAAGATTGGAAGATTAATGGCGAGGCTGTTAAGCTTGCAGTTGAAAAACAATAATCTTTGCACGGGAGGGAGCATTAATTTGCTCCCTTTTGGTGCCATAAGGAGGAATAAGATGAGAGATAATACGTTTAGCAAAAAGGTGTTTATTAAGACTGTATCAGACAATTTAAAAAATAAATATCGTAAGACTATAGATGATGCCACACAGCAGGAACTTTATCAGGCTGTATCAGAGGCCGTAAAGGATGTCATCATGGATGAGTGGATTGCCACACAGAGAGTGATGGACAAGGACGATCCAAAGGTTGTTTACTATATGTCCATGGAGTTTCTGATGGGAAGAGCTCTCGGCAACAACCTTATAAACCTCTCAGCATACAAGGAGGTCAAGGAGGCTCTCGATGAGATTGGTGTGGATATCAATGCTATTGAGGACCAGGAGCCTGATCCGGCACTTGGAAACGGTGGACTCGGAAGATTGGCAGCGTGCTTCATGGATTCACTTGCCACACTCGGATATCCTGCATACGGCTGTGGAATCAGATACAGATATGGTATGTTCAAGCAGCAGATTTCAGACGGCTTCCAGATTGAGGTGCCTGACAACTGGCTCAAGGACGGATATCCATTCGAGCTTCGTCGTCCGGAGTACTGCTATGAGGTCAAGTTTGGAGGATATGTGCAGGAGAGCACAGATGAAAACGGAGAGCTTCATTTCGAGCAGAAGGACTATCAGTCGGTGCTTGCAGTGCCTTATGATATGCCTATAGTCGGTTATGACAACAATGTGGTCAATTCTCTCATGATATGGGATGCAGAGCCAAAAAACGGCTTCTCGCTTGAGTCCTTTGACCAGGGTGACTACGACAAGGCAGTGGAGCAGGAAAATCTTGCAAGAAACCTTGTTGAGGTGCTCTATCCAAACGATAACCATGTAAAGGGCAAGGAGCTTCGATTAAAGCAGCAGTATTTCTTTGTATCAGCAAGCATCCAGCGTGCACTTGCAAGGTTTAAAAAGCATCACAGCGATTTAAAAGATCTCCCAAATAAAGCTGTTTTCCAGATGAACGATACTCACCCTACAGTTGCAGTCGCAGAGCTTATGAGAATCCTTGTGGACGAGGAACATCTGTCATGGGATGATGCATGGGATATCACTACAAGATGTGTAGCCTACACTAACCATACAATCATGGCTGAGGCGCTTGAGAAGTGGCCAATTGAGATATTCCAGAGACTGCTTCCTCGTGTATACCAGATTGTTGACGAGATAAACAGAAGATTTGTGATTCAGATTAATGAGAGATATCCTGGCAATGAGGACAAGGTAAGAAAGATGGCTATCCTCTATGACGGACAGGTCAAGATGGCAAATATGGCTATCGTTGCAGGTTATTCTGTAAACGGTGTTGCAAAGCTTCACACAGAGATACTTAAGAATCAGGAGCTTCATGATTTCTATGAGATGTTCCCTGAGAAGTTCAATAACAAGACAAACGGAATCACACAGCGTAGATTCTTAGCACATGCAAATCCACTCCTTGCAGACTGGGTAACAAAAAAGGTAGGAGCCGGCTGGATTACAGATCTTACAATGCTTTCAAAGCTCAAGGCTTATGCGGACAGCCCTGTTGCACAGCAGGAGTTTGCTGAGATTAAGAGAGCAAACAAGGTGCGTTTAGCAAAGTATATCAAGGAGCACAATGGTATTGATGTAAATCCGGATTCTATCTTTGATGTGCAGGTTAAGAGACTTCACGAGTACAAGAGACAGCTCATGAACATCCTTCATGTGATGTATCTGTACAACAAGATTAAGGAAAATCCGTCTATGGATTTCTATCCTAGAACATTCATTTTTGGAGCAAAGGCAGCAGCAGGCTACAGAAATGCAAAGAAAACAATAAAGCTCATCAACAGTGTGGCTGACGTGATAAATAACGATGCTTCTATTGGCGGCAAGCTCAAGGTAGTATTTATCGAGGATTACAAGGTATCCAATGCCGAGATTATTTTTGCGGCAGCAGATGTCAGCGAGCAGATTTCCACAGCGAGCAAGGAGGCATCCGGAACAGGAAACATGAAGTTTATGCTCAATGGAGCGCTCACTATCGGAACTATGGATGGTGCCAATGTCGAGATGTTCGATGAGGTAGGGGCTGACAACATGTTTATCTTTGGAATGAGCTCTGATGAGGTCATCTCACACGAGAACAGACATGACTACAATCCTGTTGATGTATATAATAACGATGCCGAGCTAAGAAAGGTAGTAAACCAGCTCGTAGACGGCACATATTCACCAAATGACCATGAGCTTTTCAGGGAGCTATACAACTCACTGCTCAATCCACAGCAGGGACAGGTGGCTGACCGCTACTTTATCCTCGCAGACTTCCGCTCATATGCAAATGCACAGCAGAAGATTAATGATTATTACAAGAACAAGAGCGCATGGAGAAAGAGTGCACTGCTCAATATCGCACATGTAGGAAAGTTCTCTTCAGACAGAACAATCCAGGAATATGTGGACGATATCTGGCATCTTGACAGGATTACCGTAAATATGGCAGGAGTATAGGATTTTGGAAAAAGTTATCGCAAAGTCTGGTATCAGTGGAAGCACGCTTAAGCTTATAGCCATTTTTACCATGCTCATAGACCATATTGCGGCAACGGTTATTCTTCAGATGATAAATAACGGGATAGGTGGACAAACGCTTATTGATATCTACTGGGTCATGCGTTCTATAGGGCGCATGGCCTTTCCTGTTTTCTGCTTCCTGCTTGTGGAGGGCTTCAAATATACACACAGCAGGGAAAAATATGCTGCGAGGATGTTTATATTCGCGCTTATCTCTGAGATACCGTTTGACCTTGCAATAAACAATACAGTGCTCGAATTTAAGAGCAACAATGTGTTTTTTACACTGCTTTTAGGCCTGCTTGCCATCACAGTGCTTGATTGGCTTAAGTCGGTCGATAAAATAGAAAAGGCATCCTCTGCAGTCAAGTGGTTTTTTGTCACACTGATCAGGTGTATAGTAATGGTATCAGTAGTGCTTGTTATGATGATTATTGCAGAGTTTGTGCTTTGCTGTGATTATGGTGCGGCGGGTGTAGGGTGCATTGTCATGATGTACCTGCTTTCTTCAAACCGGGATGTTGCATTTGCCGTGGCAGTCATACTGCTTGGACTTTTCTCAGGTACCATAGAGTTTTTTGCACTGTTTATGCTTATACCGCTTCGCTATTACAATGGAAAAAGAGGCATTTCACTAAAATATGTCTTTTACGCCTTTTATCCGGTGCATCTTTTGGGATTGTATCTGATATGCAGGTTTGCTATGGCTGCTGCTGTTCA
Organism: Agathobacter sp. LCP21S3_B2; assembly: GCF_052118705.1. Classification (NCBI taxonomy): domain Bacteria; kingdom Bacillati; phylum Bacillota; class Clostridia; order Lachnospirales; family Lachnospiraceae; genus Agathobacter; species Agathobacter sp. LCP21S3_B2. Next base: position 165,070 of record NZ_JBQKGQ010000004.1, read on the forward strand.
CACCTAACAGAGTGACAGACGACGATTAAAATGGGGGAATAGATGAAAAAGCTTTTAAAAACCATACCGGCACTTGTGTTTGCTGCCTGTTGCTTTATGTTCGCTGCAAAATGCTTAAAGGCAGTAGGGTTTACAGGTGCTATAGCTGATTTACCTACAGCTATACACAGGGCAGTAAAGGGGCAGATGCAGGCCACAACAGACTATTTAAACGGCGAACAGACAGAGTACGATGAGTCAGTATTTACAGGGGAATATCACTACTACTACGAGAAGCTGTCAGATGATGACAAGCTTATTTACAGGCAGATTTATGCGATGATGCAAAAGCGCATGGATGGAATTTCGTTAAATACTACAGACACTGACAACGTTAGCCGTATACAGCAGTTTGTGCTGTTAGACAATCCACAGTTTTTCTACATAGAAAAGAGTCAGTATATTGTGAGAAACAGCATCATTTTTTCGCCTGTATACAATATGTCTGAGTCTGATATCGACAACGCAATAAGTGTGATTTCAGGCTATGTGTCAGCCTGTATGGCAGGTATCGATGAAGGTGCATCGGATTATGACAAGGCTGTGCATTTCTATGAATATGTGATAGAGCATGCCGAGTATGAGGAAAATTCTCCTCACAACCAGGATATGTACTCAGCAGTGCTTGGAAGGACGGTCTGTCAGGGCTATGCGATGATGTTTAAGTATCTGTGTGACAGGGCCGGTATCAGCTCACTTATTGTGACAGGCACCACATCTGATGCAAACCACGCCTGGAATATGGTATATCTGGACGGTGCGTGGTGTGCGGTGGACTGTACCTACGGTGATGGTGATTATCTGGGAAAGGACATATCATACAGCTGGTTCGGAGTGCCTCTTGATGTGGTAAAGCTTACACGCACATTGGACAATGAGGATATGCTGCCGCAGGAAGCGTCATTGGAGGATGACTATTATTACAGGAATGGGCTGTATTTTACATCCTACGACCTTAAAGCATTACAGGGCATGACAATGTCATCAAACTATATTACGTTCAAGTTTTCGGACAGAGAAACCTATGATACTGCATGTCACAGTCTTTTTGAGAAGGGTGACTACGAATATCTGATTCCGACAGCAAGAGGCGGCACTATCACATATATGCAGGAGCCCAATTCGCTTGCGGTCTTTATACACATAGAGCTGGGAAGCTGATAAACTCTGTTTGAGGCGGCATTTACTCCAACTAGGCTAAGGAATTATGAAAGCGTATGCCACAGACGTACGCCGCGCCGAAAGTGTGCATCTGGCGAATGTACACAAACCTTGAGCCGAAATTCGACGCCTGACAAATTAACGCAATTCTTACGAATTGTTCTGCCACAGTACCCGCCGGGTGGCACACCCCATGAAGGGCGGGCGGCTATACAAAAATAAAGAAAGAGGAATCCAAATGTCATTTTGTCATCTTCACACCCATACCGAGTACAGTCTGCTCGATGGGTCAAACAAGATAAAAGAATATGTAAAGCGCGTCAAGGAGCTTGGCATGAACTCTGCCGCAATCACAGACCATGGTAATATGTACGGTGTGGTGGAGTTTTACAAGACGGCAAAGGCAAATGATATCAATCCGGTCATAGGCTGCGAGGTATATGTGGCACCAAATTCGCGCTTTGACAGGGAGACAAGCCACGGTGATGACAGGTATTATCATCTGATTCTGCTTGCTGAAAATAATACAGGCTATGCCAATCTCATGAAGATAGTGTCAATAGGGTTCACAGAGGGCTATTATTACAGGCCGAGAGTGGATTTTGAGACGCTTGAGAGATATCACGAGGGGCTTATATGCCTGTCTGCCTGTCTGGCAGGAGAAATCCCTAGATACATCGTAAGAGGCTTTTATGACGAGGCGAAGGAGATTGCAAGGAAGTATCAGGACTGCTTTGGAAAAGACAACTTCTTCCTTGAGCTGCAGGACCATGGCATTGATGACCAGAAGCTTGTGAATCAGCAGCTTCTTAGGATGAGCAAGGAGCTTGAAATAGGGTTAGTGTGTACTAATGATGTGCACTACACCTACGAGTCCGATGCGGAGGCACATGATGTGCTTTTGTGTATCCAGACCGGGAAAAAGGTGTCTGACGAGGACAGGATGCGCTATGATGGCGGACAGTTTTTCGTAAAGAGCGAAGAGCAGATGAGAGCGCTTTTCCCATATGCCACAGAGGCTATTGAGAATACGCAGAAAATTGCCGACAGATGCAATGTGACGCTTGAGTTTGGCAATTACAAGATTCCAAAGTATGAGGTGCCAGAGGGCTATGATAGTGCCGAAGCCTTTCTTACAGAGCTTTGCGAGAAGGGCTTTAGGGAGAAATACATAGGCTGTGGCGAGTACAGTGCTGAGGAGCTTAAAAAGATACATGCAGATATGGACTATGAGCTTGGTATCATAAAGACCATGGGCTTTATAGAGTATATCCTTATCGTGTGGGATTATATCAACTGGTGTCGCACGCACGACTGCTGGGTAGGCCCGGGACGAGGCTCAGCGGCGGGAAGCAGGGTGTGCTATTGTACCGGAATCACGGATATTGATCCGGTTAAATACAATCTGCTTTTTGAAAGATTTCTTAACCCTGAGCGAGTTTCCATGCCTGATATCGATGTGGATTTCGAGTATGCGGAGAGATATCGCGCCATAGAGTATGTTCAGCAGAAGTACGGACACGATTCTGTAACACAGATAGTCACCTTTGGTACGATGGCAGCAAGAGGAGTCATAAAATCAGTCGGAAAGGCACTGGATTTCCCATATGCAGAGACTGACAGGCTTGCAAAGATGGTGCCTCAGGAGCTTAATATCACGATTGACAAGGCTCTTCAGATGAACCCGGAGTTTAAGGGCATTTACGACAGTGATGCGAGAGTGCATGAAATGATAGATATGGCAAAAAGGCTTGAGGGACTGCCAAACCACACGTCCGTGCATGCAGCAGGTGTGGTAATCTATCCGGGTGTGGCGAGCGATTATGTGCCTCTTGGAAGGGCAAACGACGGAAGCCCTACCGCAGAGTACAACATGGTACAGCTCGAGGAGCTTGGCCTTTTAAAGATGGATTTTCTGGGGCTTCGTACACTCACGGTGCTAAAGGATTCTGTGAAGAATATCAAGGCATCAAGGGGCATTGATGTGGATATTGACCATATTGATTTCAACGATAAGGGCACACTTGACTTTATCGGAACAGGAAAGACGGAAGGGGTATTCCAGCTAGAGTCTGCCGGTATGCAAAGCTTCATGAAGGAACTCAGTCCACAGAGTTTTGAGGACATCGTGGCCGGTATTTCGCTCTACCGTCCGGGTCCTATGGATTTCATTCCCAACTATATAAAGGGCAAGAACAATCCAAAGGAGATAAGCTATGTGACACCTGAGCTTGAGAGTATTTTAGAGCCGACCTACGGCTGTATAGTATACCAGGAACAGGTCATGCAGATAGTGCAGAAGCTCGCAGGCTATACAATGGGTCAGGCGGACAACATCCGTCGTGCCATGAGCAAGAAGAAGCAGTATGTCATTGACGCAGAGCGCCAGAGCTTTGTGTACGGAGACGAGGAGCGCGGTATAAAGGGCTGTGTGGCAAACGGCATAGATGAAAAGGCTGCCAACAGCATATACGATTCGATGGTTGATTTTGCTAAGTATGCGTTCAACAAATCACATGCAGCCGCGTATGCGAAAATCAGTGTTCAGACTGCATGGCTCAAAAACTACTATCCGGTCGAATTTATGGCAGCGCTCATGACTTCTGTTATAGACAATTCAGCCAAGGCGGCGCAGTATCTTTACAGCTGTCGTGATATGGGTATTAAGGTGCTTCCGCCGGATATCAACTGTGGACAGGGCGAGTTTACCGCAGAGGGTGACCATGTCAGATATGGCATGTACGCCATCAAATCTCTGGGCAGGCCGGTAATAGACCAGATAATCGAGGAGCGGGAAAGTGGCGGCAGATACCGCACACTCTCAGATTTTATCGAGAGAACCTGCCAGAAGGAGCTTATCAACAAGCGTGCGATTGAGAATCTGATAAAGGCGGGAGCCTGCGATTCACTCGACGGCACGAGAAAGCAGATGGCAATGGTGTATGCATCGATTGTGGACAGGGTGCAGCATGACAAAAAGTCAACAATGGCAGGGCAGATGAGCCTGTTTGACCTGGTCTCAGATGAGGATAGGCAGTCATTTGAGCTTAAGTATCCAAATGTTGGTGAATATGACGCTGAGGAAGCCCTGGCCTATGAAAAAGAGGTGCTTGGCATCTATTTAAGCGGACACCCTCTGGAAAAATATGCAGCTGCCCTAAAGAAAAACATCACAGCAAATGCGATAGATTTTGTGCTTGAAGAGGAGAGCGGTGCCGTAAAGATAAAGGACAATGCGCACGTGGTAATCGGAGGCATGATAGCTGCAAAGACGATTAAGTTTACCAAGTACAATCAGGCCATGGCTTTTATCACGATAGAGGACCTGACAGGAACTGTTGAGGTAATTATTTTTCCGAGAGATTACGAGCGCTACCAGAGATATTTACAGGACGATGCTAAAATATTTGTTATCGGACATGCGACAGTCGAGGATGAGCAGAACGGCAAGATAATCTGCGAGAGAATCATACCGTTTGATGAGCTTCCGAAGCAGCTATGGCTCAGGTTTGATACGATGGAGGACTATAAGAAAAACGAGAGCAGGCTTCTTGAGACAATCCGTGAATCTGACGGAGGAGATGAAGTCATAATTTACATCGCAGATACAAAGCAGATGAAAAAACTTGGCAGAAATTATTCCGTAAATGCAAATAATGAGCTCATGGAGCAGCTTTTGGAATTTTTAGACAAAGAAAATGCGAAAATTGTTGAAAAGAATATTGAAAAAATATGCTAAAACAAGTACAATAGATTGGGATTAGAATAAATGATAATTTTTTAACATATGGAGGTTATAGCAATGGCAAAAGAGATTAACACAATAGGTGTACTTACAAGTGGTGGTGACGCACCGGGAATGAACGCAGCGATTCGTGCCGTTGTTCGTCAGGCTCTCTCAAAGGGCAAGAAGGTTAAAGGAATCAAGAGAGGATACGCAGGTCTGTTAAATGAAGAAATCGTGGATATGGATTCAAAGAGCGTTTCAGACACAATCTCACGCGGTGGTACAATCTTACAGACAGCCAGATGTAAGGAGTTCGTTACAGCAGAGGGACAGCAGAAGGGCGCTGAAATCTGCAAGAAGCATGGTATCGATGCTATCGTAGTTATCGGTGGTGACGGATCTTTCCAGGGTGCGCAGAAGCTTGCTGCACTTGGCATCAATACAATCGGTCTTCCGGGCACAATCGACCTTGATATCGCATGTACAGATTACACAATCGGTTTTGATACAGCCTGCAACACAGCTATGGAGGCTATTGACAAGGTACGTGATACATCTACATCACACGAGAGATGCTCAATCATTGAGGTTATGGGACGTGGAGCAGGATACATTGCATTATGGTGTGGTCTTGCAAACGGCGCTGAGGAAGTATTACTTCCTGAGAAGTATGACAACAACCTTGAGGCACTCATCGAGAGAGTAGCTCATGCAAGAGAGCTCGGCAAGCAGCATTACATCATCATCAATGCTGAGGGTGTAGGACATTCACAGGAGATGGCTAAGGAAATCGAGGCTGCTACAGGCATCGAGACTCGAGCAACTATCCTTGGACATATGCAAAGAGGTGGAAGCCCTACCTGCAAGGACCGTGTATACGCTACAATCATGGGCGCTATGGCAGTTGATTTACTCTGCGAGGGCAAGTCAAACAGAGTTGTTGCCCATAAGGATGGCAATTTCGTAGATTTCGATATCGACGAGGCACTTGCTATGAAGAAGAGTGTAGACGAGTACATGTACGATATCTCTAAATCTCTGGTTTAGTATCTAATATAGTTACTTTACAATAAATATGAATGCCCTTGTATCCGGCACATCAAATGCAGGTAATTGCGTGCATGTGTCGGTGCAGGGGCATTTATGCATTCGGAGAAAGACGAATGTTGATCATGAAAATCACTGTCAGTAGGATTATTTAAATCGATATAGAAAGAGAAGAAAATGATTACAAGTGCATCAAACAAAAGTATAAAAAATGTGCAGGCTCTTTTAAGCAAGGCAAAGGAGCGGAAAAAGCAGGGCGTATTCGTGGTTGAGGGTCCAAAGATGAGCTTTGAGGCGCCATATGACTGGGTAAGTGCCGTATATATGTCTGAGTCATTTTTTAATGATGACAGGTTTAAGGAAGAGAAGAATCGTTTCCTTGACAAAACAGAAATAGTGAGTGACCCGGTGTTTAAGAGCATGTCTGACACGCAGACTCCGCAGGGGGTGCTTGCTATAGTAAAGATGCCGCACTATGAGATAGATGAACTTTTTAAGGGCGACAAGACAGAGCTTCTTGTGCTTGAGAGTATACAGGATCCGGGAAACTTAGGCACTATGATCCGCACAGGTGAGGGCGCAGGTGTAAGCGGCATTATAATGAATCGCACAACAGTGGACATTTTTAATCCAAAGACTGTGCGCTCAACCATGGGCTCACTCTACCGTGTGCCGTTTTTCATCACAGATGACCTTCCGGAGACTATAGAGTATGCAAAGTCAAAGGGAGTTCCTCTCTACGCAGCTCATTTAAAGGGTAAGTGCTCTTATGACAGACAGGACTACACCGGAGCCTGTGGCTTTATGATAGGAAATGAGGGCAATGGATTATCAGATGAGATAGCTGACATGGCGGACACATATATCCGCATACCTATGGAGGGAGCTGTGGAGTCGCTTAATGCCGCAATATCAGCCACTTTGCTCATGTATGAGTGCAATCGTCAGAGAAGACTTTTGGGAGAATAATATGCGTATTTGGTTTAAGATTTATACTGACACGCACCTGATGCGTGATATTACAATAGAAAATGACAGTGACGACACACGTACACACAAGATTTTTAAGGCACTTGAGGATGCATGCCTTGCTTTTGACCTGGGAAAGCCCATCTGGCTTGAAAGCAACATAAGTGATTTCAAGAGGCATGGAAAGACCCGTTTTACGAAGGATAATTTTGTGGAGGACATCGACTTTGATTTTCTCGAGATGCACATCATCGAGGAGGATTGATACCTCATTATGGATATGATGAGTTATTATTGATATAAGGACGGTCCGCACGCTGCAGGCACGGCGGCACACACGTACTCTCTCGTAAGCTACGCTACGCCATTAAGAATCTGTAGGAATTATGCCTTTTGGTTTTCTATGCTTGACGAAACCGGCTTTTATGCGCCGTCCATGGCGCATAACACCTTGCCCCGGCGTCCATGCCGGTGCATTTCTGGTTGTGAAGCATAATTCAACAGATTCTAAATAGCTTCGCTATGCGCCTACGAGAGAGTACGTGTGTGCCGCCGTGCCTGCAGCGTGCGGACCTGTGCACATACAAAATAAGCAACATATAAAATAACAAGAATAAAAAATATATAAATAATAGTTATAATTTGCCAATTATACGAATAAATATGCTATAATTGAGTAAAAGAGTCTGATAAACATACAGGCGAATAGATCACAGGGAGGTTTTTAATGGAACAAGAGTTTGCGGAGGGCATTGATAGTTGGGAGACTATGATGTTTCTATACAATTCTGCACTGAAAGAGGTCAATACTAAGCTCGAGATACTAAATGACGAGTTTGTTCACATACATAATTATAATCCGATAGAGTATATAAAGTCGCGTATCAAGACTCCTGAAAGCATAGTTAAGAAGCTCAAAAAGGGAGGCTACGAGAGCACTATAGAGAATATGGTCACATATGTAAAGGACATAGCGGGCATCAGAATCGTGTGCTCGTTCACATCTGATATATACCGGCTTGCTGAGATGATTGGCAGGCAGAATGATTTGACTGTCATATCGGTAAAGGACTATATGAAGCATCCGAAGGCGAGCGGCTACAAGAGCTACCACATGATTGTTTCGGTGCCTATTTTCCTTTCAAACAAGGTGGTTGACACAAAGGTTGAGATACAGATTCGTACAATAGCTATGGATTTCTGGGCAAGCCTTGAGCACAAGATATATTACAAGTTCGAGGGCAATGCACCTGAGTATATCAGCCGCGATCTGCGCGAGTGTGCAGGTATCGTAGGACAGCTTGATGCAAAGATGCTTTCGCTCAATGAGGCAATCCTTGAGGCCAAGGAGAAGCAGGAGCATGAGAGGGAGGAGAAAATACGAGAAGATGAACATCATTAATGTCGAAAATATAACAAAGTCATATACTGGAAGGAAGCTTTTTTCTAAAGCTTCCTTTTATGTGCAGGAAAACGAAAAAATCGGTATCATCGGTATAAATGGTACAGGAAAGTCTACACTTTTAAAGATTGTGGCTGGTGATGAAGAGCCGGATGAGGGAACTGTCACCACAGCAAATCATATAGTGATAAACTATCTGCCGCAGAATCCGGAGTTTGACCCGGACGAGACGGCACTTGAACATGTGATGAGCCGTGTGGTTACCTCGCAGCTGGATGAGGACATGCGCTGGAGTATAGAAAGTGATGCAAAGTCACTTCTTATGAAGCTTGATATCACAGATATGGCGCAAAAGACCGGTGAGCTCTCAGGAGGACAGAGAAAGAGGCTTGCGCTTGCAACAGTCGTACTTAAGCCGTGTGATGTACTTATATTGGACGAGCCGACCAACCACTTAGACTACGAGATGGTGGAGTGGCTTGAGGATTATCTGCGCCGTTTCAGGGGTGCAATCATCATGATCACGCATGACCGCTATTTTCTAGACAGTGTCTGTAACAGAATCGTGGAGGTGGACAAGGGACAGACCTACAGCTATGATACAAACTACTCGGGCTTTCTTGAGCTTAAGGCAGCCAGAGAGGAGAGTGAGAGGGCAAGTGAGCGCAAGCGTCAGTCCATCCTTAGAAAAGAAATAGAGTGGATGCAGCGCGGAGCAAGAGCTCGTTCCACAAAGCAGAAGGTACACATCCAAAGATATGAGGCTTTACGCGATCAGAAAGGACCACAGACAGACGCAAGGGTTGAGCTTTCATCGGTTTCATCGCGTATGGGAAGGACAACCATAGAGCTTCATGATATTTCAAAGGCGTACGGAGATATCGTCTGTGTAAAGGATTTCACGTATATTTTCCTGAAAAATGACCGTATAGGTTTTGTAGGCAAAAACGGCTGTGGAAAGTCCACACTCATGAATATAATTGCCGGTTTTATCGAGCCTGATTCAGGTGAGGTAGAGATAGGACAGACGATAAAGATAGGATATTTCGGTCAGGAAGTGGATATAGAGCCTGAGCTTCGAGTGATAGACTACGTGAAAGAAGCTGCCGAGTTTGTGCGCACGGCAGACGGGCTTGTGTCAGCATCTGCCATGCTTGAGAGGTTTTTATTCCCGCCGGAGCAGCAGTACAGTCCGGTAGGCAAGCTCTCGGGTGGAGAGAAGAGAAGACTCTATCTGCTTCGTGTGCTGATGAGCGCACCGAATGTACTGATACTTGACGAGCCGACCAATGACCTGGATGTTGAGACACTGGCTATTTTAGAGGATTATCTGGATGGCTATGACGGAATAGTCATCACGGTATCCCATGACAGGTATTTCCTTGACAGGATTGCAAAGCGTATTTTTGCATTTGAGGGAGCCGGAAAAATCGTACAGTATGAGGGCGGATACACCGACTATATGAATAAACGCCCACAGCCTGCATCAGGAAAAACCGTATCAGAAAATGCATCATCCACAGGAGCATCCGCTTCAGGAGCACAGGGAAATACTGCATCAGATGGTACAGACGCAAAAGAAGCCAGGAAGAAGAAATCCATGGAAACCTGGGGGCATGAGAAAAAGCTCAAATTTACCTACAAAGAGCAAAAAGAGTACGAGACGATAGAGGCTGACATAGAAAAGCTCGAAACACGTCTTTATGAGATAGATGATGAGATGGTAAAGAATGCCACTAACTTTGGTAAGTTAAACGAACTCACAAAGGAAAAGGAAGACCTCGAGGGGCAGCTGATGGAGAAAATGGAGCGTTGGGAGTATCTCGAGGATCTGGCGCAGAAAATTGCAAATCTGACAACTTCTTGACTTGAGAGCCAAAGCTGATAGAAAGATTGAAACAGTTGAAGAAAAACATGGGCAAAGATTGGAAATAAACCAATATTTGCCCTTTCTTCATAAATTATTTAATATTGTGTGATTATAATTATACTATAGGATATTATTTAGGCTTCAACAGATTAAACAAACTCTGCGGTATGCCAAACCCGAATATGATACCGAGCACGATGGCACCCGCCACCTCAAAGGTTTCAATACCCTTTGAGGAGGAAAGTGCCCTGTCGTTAGTAAAAAGATAATATGCCGTGTAAAAAATTCCTGCTCCCGGCACAAGAGGAAAGATACCGGAAAGCAGATAAACTGTCACAGGCATAGAGCGTGCAGCAGCAAAAATGCGCGCCATTATCGTAAGGCACAGTGTCGCGATAAGCGATGGAAACACAACACCCATATTAAACTGAACCATTATATAGTAGATGATCCATCCAAGCGCTCCTGTAAAACCGCAGTAAAACAGCTCCTTTTTTGGAGCGGAAAAAATAACTGCAAACGATAATGTGGCAAAGAGAGCCACAATAAATTGTATTATAAACTCCATAGCTTAAAGCCCTCCAATATATTTCATCACAACAAACGGCAGACATGCTCCCACAGCAACACACACGGCTGTGATCAGTGCATCGAGCAGATGTATCGTACCGGACAGATAATCCCCGTTATAGATATCCCTGATAGATGTTGTAAATGCTATTCCCGGAACAAGTGGCATGATAGCTCCTATAATGATTTTATCAGGTAAAAGAGAAAGCCCTGTAAGTGTACTTGCGGTGGCAATCAGTGTCACAAAAAGACTGGCAAGGATATTGGTAATAATCCTTGAGAAATTATATTTTTTAAGGCCAAACAAAAGCACCTGCTCAAGTGAGCCGATAACAAATGCAAAAACAAAGTCAAGCCAGCTTCCGCCAAAAAGATAGCAAAAGCAGGCACTTCCGAGCCCACAGAAGAAAATCTGTGCGCTTTTTTTGTAATTAGGAATATTTTTGCACTGCTCAAGCCTGTCCCATGAGTCAATCAGGGAGATTTTCTGGTCACATATGTCCCTTGCGAGCTGGTTTAACGCGCTGATCTTTGCCAGATTGACAGCACCAAGCGGTACGTGGCGCACGATGCTGCAGGCATCCTCCTTGTTCTCATTTGCACTTGCAAATATTCCGTTTGACAGCACATATACGTCAAATTCCTCCACCTCATATGAACTTAGTATATGAACCACAGTGTCTTCCACTCTGTAGATTTCTGCCCCGTTTCTGAGCATACAATCGCCGATTTCCACTGCGAGAGTCAGTATTTCCTTAGTGTATGCCATTTGTTACCTCACTTTATAAATTGATAATAGTATACAATAAATATGAATTATTACGATATTTTACAGACCAAATAAGTCACTATGAGTACCTGTGCGTGCAAGTGTTAGTACTAAAACTTCGATATCAAGACCACGACGTTTTGCTAGTTTATAATCTTTTTTAAATTGTGTTGTGTATTTGATTTCATATTTACTCATGCATCAAGGTCTGCAAAAAGTTCATCCACATTTTTATAACCATCAATAGTTGAGTCTTTTGCAATCCTTTCTGCCTCAAGCATAGCTGAAACTGTCTCTTTGTTTGGAGAACCTTCTGTTATTTTAAATGGGATACCTCGTTCTCGTAAAGATTGACGAACAAAAATGTTGAATGCAGTGCTGATATTCATACCTAATTCTTCATATAAAGCTTCAGCAGCAGCTTTTAAATTGCTATCCATGCGAATGCTGATATTACTTGTTGTTGTTTTAGCCATGATAAAGTTCCTCCCTTAGATTACTTATATTTATTATATGATGTTTGCACGAAAAAAACAATATATCGCACGAAAAATATTAATTTAATTACATGCGTATATTTTATGCATAAAAATCAAAATAAATGGAAATTATATACATATGAATATTAATCGAAGGGAGCATGAAAATGCCGGAGCATACTGATACCTCAAAAGAAAAAATTCTCGTGTATATACGCGCAGAACAGCAGAAAACACTTCACCGCAGGCAGGTCTGCATCAATGATATAGCAAGTGTGTATTGTAAATATTCACGCTATGAGGGACAGATAAAGGGAATGATCGTGGATAAGATACGCGGTAAAAAGAGCGTGATATCTGTAATGAAAATAATAGAGCAAATCACGGAAATCTATGATGATGCACAGGTTATAAGCATTGGTGAGCCGGAGGTACTTGTAGAATATGACGACAACAGCAAAAATAAGATTCTTGAAGCACTAAAGGTTGTAGCGGTGTGTATACTTATATTTTTTGGTTCAGCTTTTACAATCATGGCTTTCAATAATGATATTTCGATATCAGGTGTGTTTGAACATTTCTACAAGCAGATAATGGGAGTGGACAAGCCACAGGTGTCGGTGCTTGAGGTGTTTTACTGTATTGGTCTGGCGGTTGGAATCATACTGTTTTTTAATCATATCGGAAAGCGTAAGCTATCCGACGATGTCACACCGATTCAGGTGGAGATGGATAAGCATAATAAGGATACGTGGAACACAATAATAGACAAGGTAAAGGAAAAGCAGGATGTTTGAATATATATTGCGTGAAATATTTTTGTCAGTGATAGCGTTTTTAGCAGGGGCAGGAGTGTCAGCCGGTGTATTTGCATTTGTGCTCGTGATAGGAGTGGTGCCGCGTATACTTCGGTGCAGCAGGATAGAAAATATAATACTTATAGAAAATGTCATGATATGTGGTGTGGTGGCAGGTAATATATCGTCAGTGCTTGATACGGCATATAATCTGGGCTTTGCAAATATGCCAAAAGTACCTGTAAGCAATATCTGTGGGAATATAATTATTGCAATATATGGATTGTGTGTCGGAATATTTGTCGGCTGTATTGCAGTTGCACTAGCAGAAATACTGCACACATTCCCTATTATATATAAGCGCATGAAGCTTCGCGCCGGTCTTGGGATTATAGTGATTTCTATGGCTATTGGAAAGGCACTGGGAGCACTTTATTATTTCCTGACGGGATTTGTTGCCACTTCATAGGGCTCTCTTAAGTTATCTTTAGCTATATCATGTTATACTCTTGAAACAAAAAGCAAATAGGGTATAATGGAAATAACTTGGACTTAGAGGTATTCCAGCTAACTCGGAAAGGAATAATATGATTACATCAATAGCCAGACAAAGCATCATACTTAAATGCTTACGCCAAAAATCAGTGCTTGTAAGTAATTACGAGCTGTATTATACCGCAGGTCTTGCGAAGAAGTGCTTTGGAATCGCAGTCGATGCCGACATGGAGCCAAAGCAGCTTCTTGAGGAATTGCAAAAACACATTGATAAGGTCTCGCCATCAGATGAGCAGGAGAAGTATCTCATACATCTTCTTGGCAACTATGAGCCTGATGATACTCATGATGAACAGACGGTGGAGCTGTTTCACATGGGAGAGACCGAGGAGCATATGTGGCAGGTCTCAATTACATAACAGCATCCTTTAGAGAAGAGATAAAACATGGGAAGAGCATCACCAGCAGTCTAAATGCCGCCGTAGAGCTTGCTCTGCGGCGGCATTTTCGTATTCAAGGTCATATTGAAGCAGTACAGAGGCCGTCCGGTATCTCTAACCCATTGTAACCTCGACTGTAACATCGTGTCCGGTTCCGTTAATAGCCGGAATCATATTGCCATCAATAGCAGCACCATCCACGATGAGCTTTGTCACACCTTTTTGTACGTGAGCAGGATTTCTGACCGTAATGTGGTAAGTATTGCCACGGAACTTGCGCTTAGCTGTAAAGCCGTCCATAGTGTCAGGAATACAAGGATCTATGATAAGACCATCGTAGTCAGGACGGATACCGAGGATGTACTGTGAGACATCGAGGAATGTCCATGCAGCAGTACCTGTCAGCCAGCTGTTCTTTGCTTCACCAAAGTTAGGAGCGTCTTTTCCGGCAATCATCTGGCTGTATACATAAGGCTCGGTGCGGTGAATCTCGCTGATATCCTCAATGTATGCAGGACAGGTTCGGGTGTATACCTGCCATGCTCTGTTTCCACGGCCGATAACAGTCTCAGCTATAGAAATCCAAGGATTGTTGTGGCAGAAGATGCCGGCATTCTCCTTGTATCCCGGTGGATAAGAAGAGATTTCACCAAGCTCCACATGATATCTGTGGTAAGGCGGCTGCAAGAGCACGATGCCATATTTAGTATCAAGATATTTCTCAACAGACTGCATTGCCTTAAGGCAGAGTCCTTCATCCTTTCCGATTTCAGCGATAACACAAAAGCCCTGTGGCTCAATAAAGATTTTTCCATCCTCACATTCCTTGGAACCAATCTTGTGCTTGTAGTGGTCGTATGCACGAAGATACCACTCGCCATCCCAGCCGGCATCCATGACGGTCTTTTCCATCTGTTCAATAGCCTTTTGGGCTGTATCAGCCTCGTTGCAAAGTCCCTTGTGTCTGCAGATTTTTACATAGTCTTTTCCGTATTTTACAAACATGCCTGCGATAAAAACAGATTCGGCATTAGGTCCTTCAGATGGTCCAAAGGTCTGGAAGGACTCGCCAGGCTCCTCGGAGAAGCAGTTTAAGTTCAGACAATCGTTCCAGTCAGCACGTCCAATCTGTGGCAGACCATGAGGTCCGAGATGATTGATTGTATAGTTGAAGGAGCGGCGCAGATGCTCCATAAAGTCAGTTGCCTTTGAAGGATCGTTGTCATATGGTGTTGACTCGTCAAGAATAGAGTAGTCGCCTGTCTCCTTGATGTAAGCAGCGGCAGCAGCGATAAGCCACAGAGGGTCATCGTTAAAGCCTGAGCCTATGTCGGCATTGCCCTTTTTGGTGAGCGGCTGGTACTGGTGGTAAGCAGAGCCATCCTCAAACTGTGTGGCTGCAATGTCGAGTATTCTTTCCCTGGCTCTGTCCGGAATCAGATGTACGAAGCCAAGCAGATCCTGACAGGAATCTCTAAAGCCCATGCCTCGTCCGATGCCTGATTCAAAATAAGAAGCAGAGCGGCTCATGTTAAAGGTAACCATGCACTGATACTGATGCCATACATTTACCATGCGGTCAAGCTTTTCCTCTGATGAAGAGATACTAAAGTGACCAAGCAGCTTATCCCAATAAGCCTTAAGCTCTGCTAAAGCAGCGTCGGCTTTTTCGGTGGTATCAAATCTGGCAAGGAGTGCATCGGCAGGAGCTCGGTTTATGATTCCGTCTTCAGCGCGTCCAACCCATTTTTCGTTCACAGGGTTTTCTACATATCCAAGTACAAATATATATGTTTTTTCTTCGCCCGGCTCAAGAGCTACCTTCAGGTGATGAGAGCCGACAGGAGCCCAGCCGCTTGCAACAGAGTTCTTAGACTGATCATTTACTACAACGGAAGGCGCGCTGTTTTCGCCGTAGGAACCTAAGAATGAATCCCTGTCTGTGTCAAATCCGTCAACAGAGGCATTTACAGCATATACAGCATAGTGATTGCGGCGTTCTCTGTATTCTGTCTTGTGGAAGAGCTGGGAGCCACCGGCGTGAATCTCAACCTCTCCGGTAGAGAAGTTACGCTGGAAGTTGGTCATGTCATCCATGGCATTCCACAGACAAAACTCTACATATGAGAAAACCGAAAAGTCTTTTTTCTTATCAGATGTGTTTTTCAATGTGAGCTTATTGATCTCGCAGGTAGAGCCCATAGGAACGAAGTCGGTAAGCTGAGCCATTAAACCGTTTTTTACTCCTGTGAAAACAGAATAGCCCATACCATGACGGCATTCGTATGAGTCAAGCTCGGTCTTAGAAGGCATCCAGCCCGGATTCCAGATTGTGTCGCCATCCTTTATATAGTAGTAGTGTCCGTTGCTGTCGTACGGCACGTTGTTGTAGCGGTATCTGGTGAGACGCAGAAGCTTTGCATCCTTATAGAAGCTGTAGCCACCGCAGGTATTTGATACCAGAGAAAAGAAATTCTCACATCCGAGGTAGTTGATCCATGGTAACGGAGTCCTTGGAGAGGTGATGACGTACTCTTTGTTTTGATCATCGAAGTGTCCAAATTTCATATATAAAATCTCCTTTTTTATTAAATGTACGCAAACGTTTAAGCCGCTTATATATAGAAGTATATAATGCGAATATCTAAAAATCAAGCATAAAACAATAAAAAACAATGCTTTTATGACATATATACAAAGAAAACTGCATATTATAGTTAAAAATGCTGATGAGATAATATCACTTAAGTAATTATAATTGTATAATAATTAAGAACAAAAGCGTAATCGTTTTAAATACATAACATAGCACTATACAAAATGCACAATAAAAGACAATAAAATGTGTTAAAAATGTTTAAAATGCAAATTAGGGGTTGCAATAATAATGAATTGTGGTATAGTAAAGATACGAAAACGATTAAGCAATCAATTCGAAATGAGGAAACGATATGGTATCACTGAAAGACATAGCACAAAGATGTGGTGTTTCGACAGCAACGGTCAGCAAGGCATTACATGACCAGAAGGATATTGGCGCTGAGACCAAAAACAGAATAAAGAAGATAGCTAAGGAAATGGGATATCTTCCTAATGCTGCGGCCAGAGTTCTTAAGACAAACGAGTCGAACAACATCGGAGTACTGTATTTCGATGAGGCGGCGATGGGACTTACGCATGAGTATTTTGCCGGAGTGCTAAACGGAATCAAGGCACAGGCTGAGATGCTTGGATATGATATTACATTTATCAATACAAGTCCGGTCAGAAAAAAATTATCATACCTGGAGCACTGTAAGTACAGAAATTTCGATGGAGTCGTAATCGTATGTGCCAGGTTTCAGGACAATGAGGTGCAGGAACTGATGAGCAGCGACATACCGGTTGTCACAATTGACTACGTACACTATAGCTGTTCGGCAGTAAGCTCCAACAATGTAAAGTGTATGGGCGAGCTGCTTGATTACATAATAAGCATGGGACATAAGAAAATCGCTTACATACATGGGCAGGATTTTTCGAGTGTTACACGCGACAGGCTGGCAGCATATTACAGGGCACTTGAGAAGCATGGAATAGATATTCCTGAGGAATATGTCAGGGAAGCAAGGTATCTGGAAACAGAGGATGTTGCAAAGCAGACAGAATATTTACTCGATTTACCTGACAAACCTACATGTATCATCTATCCGGATGACACGGCGGCAATCGGAGGCATCAATGTTATAAGAAGCAGAGGGCTTAGGATTCCGGAGGATATATCAATAGCCGGATACGATGGTACAAGAGTTTCACAGATGCTAAGCCCGAAGCTTACCACTATCAGACAGGACACTGACAAGATAGGCAGGGAGGCGGCAGACAGATTGATAAGCATCATTAAAAAGCCTAAAACAGCACTTGTGGAGAGAGCTGTTGTTGAAGGAATTTTGCTGAAGGGGGAGTCCGTAGGCAGAATTTAATATATTTTACTGCTTTTTTACTAACATTTACTAATAGGTTTAAACCTGAAGCGAGAAGTAGGATTTTTCTATGAAAAAGAAACTTCTTGTATATTTTTCCCTTCATCTTAAAAGGACCGCTCATCCGGGCGGTCTTTTTTTGCGAGCAAAATGGCAGACGTTTGGTTTATCCCCTCTTGACAGAATACGTTATACTATAAGTATGAACGATAAGAAACAAGGAATAATATATATCATAATGGCAGGATTCTTTTTTGCCCTGATGACATTTTTTGTGAGAATGTCGGGAGATTTGCCGACCATGCAGAAGGCCTTTTTCAGGAATGCGGTAGCAGCAGTAGCAGCTGTTATCTTACTTGCAAAAAGTGATGAAGGCTTCAAAATAAAAAAGGATAGCTGGAAGGACCTTTTTCTGCGAAGCTTCTTTGGAACAACAGGGCTTATATGCAATTTCTATGCAGTTGACCATCTGGCCATCGCAGATGCCAATATTCTAAACAAATTGTCACCGTTTTTTGCCATAATCATGTCATATTTTGTGCTTAAGGAGAAAGCAAACAAGACAGAGTGGCTGTGCGTGGTGACGGCATTTATAGGTGCTGTTTTTGTGGTGAAACCATCTATGAATGTGCAGTTTTTTAATGCCATGATTGGTGTAATAGGAGGTTTTGGCGCAGGTGTAGCGTATACATTTGTGCGAAAGCTCGGTAAGCAGGGAGAGAGAGGACCTGTGATAGTCATGTGCTTTTCGGTATTTTCATGTATAGTGACGGCTCCGTTTCTGTTTGTCGGAGCAAAGCCTATGAGTGTATATCAGATTGTCATGCTGCTTTTTGCAGGAGCTGCCGCTACAGGCGGACAGCTTTCAATCACAAAGGCATACACCAAGGCACCTGCAAAGGAGATATCGGTGTTCGACTATTCGCAGGTTATCTTTGCCGCTCTGCTCGGCTTTGTCTTTTTGCAACAGATACCGGACTATCTAAGTGTGATAGGATATGTTATAATAATAGGCAGTGCAATTTTTAAATGGAACTATAATCTCAGACACGAGGAAAAAGTATGAACTACGCAGGAATAAAATATTGTGACATAGCAAACGGACTGGGCTGCCGCACGGTGCTTTTTGTATCCGGCTGCAGAAATCACTGTAAGGGCTGTTTTCAGCCGCAGACATGGGAATTTGACTATGGAGAGCCGTTTGATGAACAGATACAAAACGAGATACTCGACTCGCTTAAGCCTTCCTATGTGCAGGGAATTACCCTTTTAGGCGGTGATCCTTTTGAGGAGGAGAATCAGGAGGCACTTGTGCCGTTTATGAGAAGAGTTAAGGAGCGCTATCCCAATAAGGATGTGTGGGCTTACACAGGCTATCTGTACGAGGAACTGCTTGCAAACGGACGCAAGCACACAGAGTATACGGATGAGCTTTTATCTATGATAGATGTCCTGGTAGATGGTCCGTTTATAGAGGAACAGAAGGATATCACGCTCAAATTCAAGGGTTCTGCAAACCAGCGTGTGATAGACATGGAGAAGACAAGAGCAACAGGAGAAGTGTCCATACTGGAATTTACGAAAATATAAATCGTAATGTGTGACTAAATTGCTGTATTGTAATTAGAAAAGAAAATTTGAGAAGTAGATTTGAGAAGAAGCTTTGATAAGCGGATTTAAGAAGAGGATTTGAAATGAAGAAAAAATGCGACAAATTATTAGGAATACTGTGCTATGCGCTTGGAATTTTAGCGGCGCTTTATGTGGGAGGCTGGCTTATGCTGATTAAGCCTATTCATGTGATTATTATAGCATTTGGCAATGATATGCTGACACTTCCACTCTTGCTTAAGAGTATCATAAAGATAGCATTTTCTACGACATTTGCAGGGCTTGTGTGGTGCATCGGATACATAGGCTACAACTTTTTTAAGGGAAATGAGGACCCTGACTGGGCGGCTATAGAAGCGCGCTTCAGAAATAAGCACAGTGATACAACAAACGAAGATTTACTGAAGGAGAGAGAAGTATGATAGTCCGTGTACCTGATTATTTTTCAGAGTTTAGCTGCATAGCCGGAGACTGTAAGGATAGCTGCTGTCTGGGCTGGGAAATTGATATTGATGAGGATTCATATGATTATTATCAGACACTGCCCGGAGAGGTAGGAGAGCGTCTGAGAAAGGGCATGTATGAGACGGAGGATGGCGGGCACGGCATCCGTACAAACAATTGCGGGCGCTGCATTATGCTAAATGACAAGAATCTGTGTGATTTGTACATAGCAGCTGGCGAGGCATCGCTTAGTGAGGTGTGTACCGATTTTCCAAGGTTTGGCATAGAGTACAGAAACGTGGAACAGAAGTGCCTGAGCCTTGCGTGCGAGGAGGTCTGCCGTATATTTTTCAGCAAAACAAAGCCTGTTAAGTTTGTAGAGCAGGAGCTTTTTGGCGACAGCGATGATGACCAGGGAGTCACAGAGGAAGAGGCAGCATTTTTTGAGGAGGTGCAGCGCGAGCTGATTGCCATACTACAGGACAGGACAAAGCCAATCGGAGTACGCGTGGATGAGTACCTTGACAGGGCAAACGAGTACCAGAAGAAGCTGAGCCAAAACGATGTTGAAAAGCATATAGACTGGCTTTCGTTTAATGATTTTTCGTTTGAGCATTTTGATATCCGCTTCGGTATCATCAATGAGATGGAACTATTGCGCCAGGTATGGCAGGATTTCAAGGATGATATGCATACAGTCCTCACAGAGGATGATTATGAAAAACGCATGAAGGAGTACATGGCTAGCGGCGATTACCGTGAAAACGATATCGAGCAGCTTCTTGTATACTTTACCTTCAGATATATCATGAATGCCATCTATGACTCAAATATCATGGTTTATGCATATTTAAGCGTCATGTTTACCATGATAGTCAGGGATATGAATACCACTCGCTTCTACAAAAACGGTGGCAGCTTTACCATAGAGGACCAGATGGAGGTGGCACGAATCTTCTCAAAGGAAGTGGAGCATTCCGAGGAAAATGTGGAGGCCGCCAAGGAGGAAATCATCTGGGGATAGTTGATTTAGAGATTAAATATATAATAAAATAACAATATACTTTTTTATAGTTTTATAGTTTTATATTTTTTTAGATTTCAAAAGGAGCTTGCACAGAAATGTGCGGGCTCTTTTTGTGTGAAATAATTAAAGGCTTCCACCATTATGCCAGAATCCTCATATTTTTGAGCTGTTTTGGAATTTATAGTGATTTCAGCTACTTTTTCTCGCAATTTTTCTGGCTTTTGGGCTGGATTTTTGAGCTGTTTTGGGAATTTCTGCAGTTTCAGCTACTTTTTCTCGCAATTATTCCAGCTTTTGGTCTGGTTTTGGAAGCTGTTTTGGGGATTTTTGCAGTTTCAGCTACTTTTCTCGCAATTTTTCCGGCTTTTGAGTTGAATTTAGGGTGCTGTTTTAAAAGATTTAGTGATTACAGCTCCCCAAGGTCTGCCTACTATGCTATCAATCCCTTGTAAACCATAAATTGGTACCTTCAAAAATTCACATAAACAGAGATTTCGTTCTTTATAAATGGTACAAAAGATGTATAGAAAATGGAGAAAATCACGTATGTCTTTTAAATCAAATGATAATCAGCAGATGACCCTTTACGATGCTGTATTCGGACTTACAGACAGGAAAAAAGAATGCTCGAAAAATCACGTCCAAATATACCAGTTGGAGCATTACTATGATCCGGCTGATTACAATAAAGTGATTTACCGGCAGATGAAGGAAGATTATAGCCAGCGTCTCCAGACAATTCTGTTGGCCGCAGACTGTCTGCTTCAAAAATGCAACGGTGGTTATGATGATGCAAGTGAATATCAGCTTCTTGTCCATGCCTTTTCCGAGCAGGTGATCAAAGAGAACAATACATTGCGCCTGAAAAACAAAGAAGACGGAACCTAGATATTGCAGTGCCATGCCGGACATTAGCCAAAGAGTACATCATTTGAAAAAACACAGGAAAAGTAAGAGCTTCCTTCAATAAAAACAATGTGAAAACTTTCTTTTCAAAGATCAGTGCGGCTCCGGGATTTTGAATAAAACCGGAAATAGCTAAAAAATAATTCACAAAATTTCAAATGAAAAATTATCTATTATATCTAGGACTTTTAGTACTAAAAAGATTTCGCATATGTTACATAAAAATGAATAAATAGTAAATTTTACCAAAATTTCGTAAATAAAATCTCTGTTTATCCTAATAGTCGAAAACTAACGAAAAGATTATAATATAGTTACGAAAACGTGCGAAAGAAAATTTTCGTACAAACATAATAAGAAAAGGAGAGGAAATATGAAGAAATTTTTAAGGAGAATGAGTGGTATAGTACTTGCTATTGTCATGGCATTTACGTTGCTCCCGTCGTTGCCGACAGTAGCTGCGGCAGATGGCAGCTTTGACAAGCAGGCAATCACGATGCACTTTAAGCCTGCAAGTCAGTGGGATAAGGTATATACCTATATTAAGCAAGGAGGCAGTTGGGACACAATTCCGGAGTATAGTTATATTGGTGAGTGGCCTGGAGCTGAGACAGAGAAGGACAGCGAAAACGATGGCTGGTATAGTTTTACTATTACAATGTCTGCGAATGAAGTACATTGTATATTCACAAATAATAATAATATTCAAACTGCAAACGTTGAGTTTACACCTGATAAGGAAGTAACTGAAAAGTGGGTTACTATGGGTAGTGACGATAAGGATTCTACAGTTGTTTCTGATACTAAGCCAAGTGGATGGCGTGATTCGGTTAGTAATCCGCCTATCAAGCCGGTTGTAAAAGGAGAAAGCCCAAAGTTAAATGCTGATAAGACAGTTACATTTAATTTGGATGCTACCGGTGATTATAAGGATGAGACAGATGTAAGACTTATGGGAACAGTTCCGGGAACGAACTGGGATGATGGCTTACAGATGGAGAAAAAGGGTGACTTCTTTACTGTAACAACAGGTAAATTGGAGCCGGGAATTTATCAGTATAAGTTTCTTATTGATAAAAATGGCAAAAACAGTTGGATTACAGATCCTGTAAATTCAGAAATAAAAGATGGTAACAGCAAGCTTGTAGTACCGGGACTTGAGAGTAAGGCACTTACTGTAACAGAGGGAACAGAGTTAGAGCTTCCGGACAAGCTTAATCTTTACAAAGCAGACGGAACAGAGGAGCAGGTTGGTGTTTCATATACATTAAAAGATACAAATGACAAGGTTACACTTAAAGATAATAAGCTTACGGTGGATAAAAAGTCAGGCATCAAAGAAGTAAAGCTTGTTGCAACCGCTGGTAGTGAGACATCAGAGATTACAGCAAAAGTAGTAGCAGAACAGTACACATACAATATCTACTTTTATGATTCATATGCTGCACACATGGATGTAAATGCTGCAGATGTACATATGTGGGAAGTTGATGGTAGTGACATTGGAGATATTTCGTTTACGGAAAAAGTAAAATTATCTGATGGTAACGAGTGGCTTAAGGCTTCAATTACTACAGATGCAAAAAATATTGGAATGATTCCACGTTCGAAAGGAGGCTGGTCTTGGCAGACTGATGATCATAAATTTAATAATAAAGATGCAAAGAAAGCTGTTGATCTTTATATTGTAAATGGAGACAAGGAAACATATACGGAGCTTCCGACAATTAAGGAGCAGAGAGAAAGAAAAGTTATTGTTGAGTATGAGCGTCAGAACAATGACTATGATGGCTGGAACATCTATTCTTGGAACAGTGGATTTGGTGATGGAACAGAAATCTACACACAGGAGATTAACGGAAAGCACTATATTATAGTTCCTGTAAAGGATTCAGAAGCAGACATGAATCTGGGCTTCTGTGTCAGAAAGAGCGGAGAAGCTGAAGCTGATAAGTGGCTTGAGAAGGATGGTGGAGATCACTCTATTTTTGTACCTGCAAGCCAGACTATTGTAAAAGCTAAGCTTGTACAGGGTAAAGGTGTCACAGAGGTTCTTCCATACAACAAGGGTTATGAGATGAAAGGAAATGAGGATAAGATTTCCTTCTACTACAGAGATGACAGCCTTATGACAACTGATAATGAGAAATCATTAGAAGGCAAAGTAAAAGTTGTTATAAACGGAACTGCCCATGATATGGCATACAATGCAAAGACAGAGCGTTATGAATATGATGTGAACGGATGTAAGTCTG
Organism: Agathobacter sp. LCP21S3_B2; assembly: GCF_052118705.1. Taxonomy (NCBI): domain Bacteria; kingdom Bacillati; phylum Bacillota; class Clostridia; order Lachnospirales; family Lachnospiraceae; genus Agathobacter; species Agathobacter sp. LCP21S3_B2. Next base: position 189,040 of record NZ_JBQKGQ010000004.1, read on the forward strand.
GAGAGTACACATATTACTACATTGTTGATGGCAAGGATGTGCTTGATGCATTCAATACAAACAGCAAAAATATTGGTGGAAAAGATGTATCATATTTCACATACAAAACATTTGACAACCTTGGAATCAAGGCTAGCCTGTCAAATAGCAAGATGAGTTACAATGAAAACAATGTGCTTAGCGTAGCGTTTGATGGAGATGACAAGGATGCTATCACAAAGGCTGAGGTAAGCAGCATTACAGCAGATGTTTCAGCGCTTGGACTTGATACATTAAGCATAGAGCCAAAGCTTATGAAGGGAACAATATCAGTAACAGATAAAACAGTACTTGGAACAAAGAATATCCCTGTAGTTGTTACAGATATTTATGGTAACATCTACAAGACTTCTACACAGGTAGAGATAACAAAGAATAACATTTCAAGCTTTGATTGGGATGAGGCTGTTATCTATATGACATGTACTGACAGATTCTATGATGGAAATAGTTCAAATAATAAATCTTACAATACAACAGATGTATTTGATAAGAATGGAAGCTTAAGCTATCATGGAGGAGACTTTGCAGGACTTGAGCAGAAGCTTGATTACCTCGAGGATTTAGGTGTAAATACTATTTGGATTACACCGATCGTTGAAAACTCAGATGCAAAAACAGGTGATGACGGAATCCCTACAACAGGATACCATGGATACTGGGCAAGCGATTTTACAAAGCTAAATCCACATCTTGGAACAGAGGCAGAGTTTAAATCACTTATCAATGCAGTACATGACCGCGGCATGAAGCTGATGGTAGATGTCGTATTGAATCATGCAGGATATGGCACTGAGGATTACTTTAATTCTATCTTAAAGGATGCAGATGGAAATACTATTAAGATGCTCAGAGACGATTCAAACACAGTTACAGGTGACGATGTATATGACGCACTTTCAGATTTACCTGATTTTGTTACAGAAAACGATGATGTAATGAATCAGCTCGTTGAGTGGCAGACAGACTGGGTTAAAAAGTATGATATTGATTACTATAGAGTAGATACAGTTAAGCACGTTAATTCAGAGACATGGGCAGCATTCAAAAATGCGCTTACAGAGGCTGATGCAGAATTCAAGATGATTGGAGAGTATTCAGGAGCAGGATATGGAAATACAGCAGGAGAGCTTGGAACAGGAAGAATGGATTCACTTCTTGATTTTGACTACAATGATCAGGCTGTAAACTTTGTATCAGGAAATGTTGAGGGAACAGAGTCTTTCCTTGAGAGCAGAAATACTTCAATCAACAATACAGCAACACTTGGTGCTTTCTTAAGCAGTCATGACGAGGATAGCCTGGTAGACAAGCTTACGAAAGAAAAAGGAATGACAGAGGAGCAGGCACTTAATGCAGCAAAGGTAGCAGCAGCCCTTCAGCTTACATCAAAGGGTCAGATGGTTATCTACTATGGTGAGGAGCTTGGCCAGCATGGATTAAACAATTATCCAATTCAGAGTAACAGATATGATTTCGACTGGGCTGCGCTTGAGAGCCAGAAAACAGATGCTTCAAGTATGTATAACCACTATAAGAAGCTTCTTGCAATCAGAAATGATTACAGTGCACTCCTTTCAAAGGGAACAAGAAAGAATATTGCTACATCAAATGATGAGGGCTACAGTGTATTTGAAAGAGCATATGATGGAAATGCTCTTACAGTTGCACTTAATGTGAAGGATGCCGCTAAGACAGTGACTATTCCGGTTGATTTAGCAGCAGGAACAGAGGTAAAGGATTTATACAGCGCTGCTACATATACTGTAGGAAGTGATAAAACAGTTGAAGTTACAATTCCGGCAGCAAAGGATGGTGGAACAGTTATTCTTACTGAGGTGAAGAAAACAGTAGATCCAACACCGGCAGACCCGGGCAAGGAAGATCCAACACCAACAGAAGCCAAGAAAGACGATAAGGTCTCTACTAATACAACGGCAACAAAGGTTGATTGGACTAAAGAGGTAGAAACAATCAAGAATGCTTCTGCAAAGGATACTATTGTTGTTAAGATGGATGAAACAGGAGTTATATCAAAGGATGCAATTGCAGCCATTAAGGGAACGCAAAAGAAGCTTGTTATTGATATGGGAGATGGAATCAAGTGGATTATCAATGGTTCTGACGTTTCAAAGGTTCCTGCAAAGGATATAAATATGTCAGTTACAGTTGACAGCAAAAAGATTCCTGAGGATGTTATTAAGGCAGCTAAGGTTGAAAAGGATGCAAAGAAGGTAGTACAAATCAGCCTCGCACATGAAGGAGAGTTTGGTTTCAAACCGGTTCTTTCAATCGACATTGGAAAGTCATATGCCGGAAAGTATGCTAACCTTTACTATTACAATACAAAGACAAAGGCACTTGAGGGTCAGATGTCTGTAAAGATTGCAGATGATGGTTCAGCATTACTTACATTCACTCATGCATCTGATTACGTTATTTCTGTAACAGACCAGGCTGCTATTGACACTAAAAAAGCAGCTCCAAAGAGTGGCGATGACAATGAAGCAGCTACATATGTATGCTTACTCGGACTTGCAATGGTTGCAATCACAGCAGCTACATATCGCAAGAAGAGAGCTTGCAAATAAAACAGCTTTTAAACTAAACATTTTATAAACCTCTTAGATGCCGCACCTTCGGGTGCGGCATTTACTATAAATTGGGAAAGAAGTCATATTGCTATCATCGCTTTAAATACATTATAATAAGAAGAAAACAGCAAAGGCTGTCAAGGAGAGAACAATATGAAAAGTACAGCGTTTGATATAGCTATGGTGGCATACAGACAAAATGATATGGAGGGCGCATTTCGTCAGTTTCTGTCGTTGGCAGAGGCGCAAGATGCAGATGCCATGAATATGGCAGCAAATATGTTTGAAAGAGGTCAGGGCACATACCGAGATCCCGGGCGCGCGGTGTTTTGGTGGAAGAAAGCGGTGGAGCTTGGAAATGTGGATGCACTTGCCGATTACGGACAGTATCTGGTCACTACCTTTTTTGATGGCAAGGAGCAGAAGCTTGGTGCAGGGTATCTGGTTACTGCGACGGAGCGTGGCAACAACAGGGCAGGAGAGAGCCTTGTGGAGTTTGCCCTTAAAAATAACGATGCCGGAGCCAAAGTATACAGGACAGCAGCCGAGTACTGCGACAGGGCTATTGCCTCTGCGACAGATTCTTATCTGCGTACACAGTATGTGCAGAAAAAGGGTATGCTTAAATATAAGCTCAGACAGCACAGGATTGGAAACAATTATGTATATATGGCAGCGGTATTTTCGACAATAGGAGCTGTATTGCTCATGGTAGCATCAGTGGATTTGTTTCTTGAGCTACATATGGAGTTTCGTGATATGTTTAAGCTGTTTTCGTATAGTAAAATGATACCGTGGGAGACAGATATAGCAATGTTCTTTGGTGCGATGCTTTTATTTACGTTTGGCAAGGTAACAAATAAGCTTCATGTGGCGAGCTCTTTGCAGCTTCTTGCATCTGTATTTGCGGTGGCAGTTGTTGCTATGCACTTTATCTGTGTGATAAATGATGGCAGGGTGTGGTATGATAAGCTGCTGTGGTATGTGGTGCTTGTTGTCATTCCGCTTATGCTCGGAAAGCTGCTTGGTGAGATACTGAGAAAGATTATCGGCATACAGTAACATTATATTTATTGTAAGTAACTATTCTGAATAGTTACTTTTGTAATAGCTTCGAGATGACTCAAGTGATGAAAGACAATTAATATGTAAAAAATATTTCGATATGTAACAAAAGGAGAATGAACATGACTCTGCAACAACTAAAATACGTGGTGACAGTGGCAGAATGCGGCAATATAACAGAGGCTGCAAAGCAGCTTTTTGTCTCACAGCCCACAGTGACCAGCTCTATACATGATCTGGAAAAAGAGATGCAGATAGTTATTTTCATCAGGACAAACAAGGGAGTGATACTATCAGAAGATGGTGAGAGATTTCTCGGTCATGCCAGACAGGTGCTCGAGCAGGTAGATCTCATAGAGGGGATATACAAGGATGATGTGGTGAGTAAGCCACACTTTGCGGTATCGTGTCAGCACTATTCCTTTGCGGTGAATGCATTTGTGGATGTAATCAGAGAGTTTGATGCATATCAGTATGATTTTACCATCAGGGAGGAGCAGACTCACGAAATTATTGAGGATGTCACGAATTTAAAGAGTGAGCTTGGAGTCATATATCTAAGCTCCAAGAATACGGAGGTGCTTTCAAAGATGCTAAAGCGTAATGAACTCGAGTTCACAGAGCTTTTTACAGCCACACCGCATGTATTCATATGTGACAGTCATCCGCTTGCTTCAAAAAAGAGCATCACGATGGATGATCTGCAGGACTATCCGTATCTGACGTATGAGCAGGGAGAGTACAATTCACAGTACTTTTCGGAGGAGTTTGTCAGTACTCTTGACAGCAGAAAGAATATCAGGGTAAGAGACAGAGCTACACTTTTTAATCTGATAATTGGCTTAAATGGCTACACAGTGTGCTCAGGAGTGATTTCCGCTGAGCTGAATGGAAGGAATATTATATCAAAGCCACTTGATGTGGAGGAGTATATGAGGATAGGCATTATCAGCAGAAAGGGTGTGGTACTCTCACGATATGCAAGGGAGTATATCGAAGCATTGAAGGCGCACTGTATGTGACGTTACAATAATATAATATGATTAAAGGGTCGTATCATCGATGCACGCTTGCATGCAATTCGATGTATACCTTAGTGCCCCACACTATATATAAGGTCTAAATATATACAAACATTTGGTATAAGGAGCATAGCATGTACGATAGTATAATAATAGGAACAGGTCCTGCCGGACTGTCGGCAGCCCTGAATTTAAAAACATATAAAAAGGATTTTATCTGGTTTGGTTCGAAGAACCTAAGTGAAAAGGTGCAAAAGGCAGAGAAAATCACAAACTATCCCGGATTTCCACAGATAAGAGGACAGGAGCTGTTTGAACGCTTTGACGCTCATAGGAGAGCTGCGGGAATTGATATAACAGAAAAGACTGTGACCAATATCATGCCTGCAGGAAACGGCTTTATGGTGCTTGCAGACAATGAGATGTATGAGGCAAGGACTCTCATACTGTGCATGGGTGTGATGTCTGCAAAGCAGCTGGACAGGGAGGATGAACTGCTTGGAAAAAGGCTCAGCTACTGTGCCACCTGTGATGGCATGTTTTACAAGGATAAGAGGATAGCTGTCATATGTAATGACAAAAAGTATGAGCATGAGGTTAAATATCTTGCGGATCTTGCAGCAGAGGTGTTGTATTTCCCAGCCTATAATGACAGCGAAATAGAGCTTTCCAATGTAAAGATATCAAGGGATATGCCTGTTGCATTGACAGGTGACTCATTTGTGGAAGGAATTACGCTTCGAAGCGGAAAGACTGAGAGCGTAGACGGAGTATTCTGCCTCAGGAATGCCATCGCACCATCAAAGCTTATGCCGCAGCTTGAAATAGAAAACGGACATATATTGGTGGATAGAGCCCAACAGACAAATGTGGCAGGCTGTTTTGCGGCGGGTGACTGTACGGGCAGGCCATACCAGTATACGAAGGCTGTCGGAGAAGGAAATGTGGCAGCACATTCGTGTATACAATATCTTAGTAAATCAGAAAAATAATATAGTATTTTGTTAATAATGGTGACTGCTTAGAATACACATTTTGAGCAGTCACCTTATTTTTTTAGAATCACGGAATCAATTTCCTAATAAAATTATAAGCATGAGTGAAAAATAAAGTCTTTTTAATAAGTTTCACTTAACATATTTACCTTTCCTTAAAAGAGTGCTATTCTCGTTTCATTGAAAGAACGCGCGACTTCAAATTAATGTATGAAACTATTGCATAAATTTTAATGTGAAAAAGAGAAAATCTATTGCGAAAAATTATGTATGAAAGTTAAACCTGAATTATTCACGGAATAACAGCATCAGCAGCTGAATTCCGCGCAGTTACTGTATTTTAATTGAATATTGCTTTTCACCTATTTAGTGAATAGAAAAAGACCACTAT
>NZ_JBQKGQ010000005.1:0-185831 GCF_052118705.1 Agathobacter sp. LCP21S3_B2
CAACACTGTTGTATCGACGGAGAAACATAACTGATTGTTCTTGAGTTCTTCGCCGTCGGTGATTAACCCACAGCATTTATTTTTTGACCTGTCAAGGATGGCGGCAGGATGGCGATAACCTAAAACATTTGGGGCTAAACCCATAAGAAAAATGATTGACCCGAAACTGTTCGCATTCGCCGTGAGCATGATAACCATTTATGATATCATCATCGCTCCAGCCCAGATTGGTCCATATGGTATTGCACTCGATATCCGGAACCAGAAGAAACTGCCCGTTTTTATCGGTTGTTCGTTCAATCACCTCATATACAATGCGCATGGTAATGGTTTTTGATTCTCCTTCGGAATCTGTATATGCTACATCTTTCCATGAAGAACCAATGTAAACAGTTTTACCTTCACGGGGATTGCGGATGTCCTTACAGCATTCCTTTACTTTGGAAATCCAATCTTCTTTGGATTCGCCTCTACGAAGATTTCTTTTTACAATAAACCATGAGCCATCTTCGATAAGAATGCCCAGATTTTCAGCAGCATCATTACCTGCATCCATACGAACCAGCAGTTGCTTATCTGTCAGTTGATGTCCGAGCCTAAGTGTTTGCTTTAAAAATGCAGGTGTATTACACTGGCAATGCTGACTTCCTTCGCGTAGCTCTGTATTGGCAAGAAAACCCTCTGTGCCAATGTATGCCATCATTGGTGCATAACCATCAAACCCTTTGTAGGTATGTGCAACTCCTTCCTTATGAATTTTTGAATTATCCATAGGAGTGACATCAAGATCCAAGGGTACTAACTCAGACTCTAATGCTGAAGGCTGGACATTGAAGGTATTAAACATGTCAACATTTGCATTCAGGATTTCTTCTCTTAATGAAGAGCCTATGTCATCCATACGCTGACGTAAGGTCTCGGCAGATGGAATCGCCCTTGTGATACCAAGAGCAAGCCTGTAATACTCAGGATCATCAGACATCTCATTGATAGAATCATAAGAAGTCTTGCCCTGACAAAGAAGTCCTATATAAGAAAGAAGAATATCTCCATTTTTGATTTGGCTCTGGGAACGTTTGCCATCAACTTTCATGTTATTGCACTTCTTAATGAAGTTACTTTTGCCAAGCAGCTGTCCCACAAGAGATAATCCGCTGGGAGTAATTAGTCTTTCATTGGAAAATTCGATTACAAGCTTTTTCATAAGTATCCACCTCATATATTGATACTTGTATTATACTATATGAGGCTCGAAAAACATAGGAAATATAGGGAATTTCATATGTTTTTTATCTTCACCCAGTGGGTGAAAACAGAAACCGGAAATGAAACCGTGTTACACCTAGTATTTATAGGATATACGCCCGAAATAAGGTTATCAAGTTTCACGGATTAAGGTCTCTTCTAATTTTGTTGAAATCAAGTGTGTCAATAGCTGAGGTGTCAAATGATTTATTAAGTGTATCTGCTGAAATCGTCATATAAAATAAAAAGCATTTTCTAAACAAATCACGCTGTTCTTCAAAGAGACCCTCAGACAACATATTACACCAATCATACAAATCCCTGGCCGCAGCTCTTGTAATAAGAGCATTGCCTTTAGCTGCAAATATTTCCATAGGATTTACCATTCGTATTTTCAATCCATCATCAAATGCTGATGGAAGAATGCTTCTGTACACCGGTTCAAAGATATGCGCCCTCAAGGAATAGGTCAAACTCAGTCTGTGCATTAGCAACTTCATTAGCTGAATACACGCAAACCTTTACATCAACATCATAGTCCGGATAATCTTCCACAAATTTTTTATATGCTCTACAACACTGTTTTGTTGATTCTCCTACCGGATTAGCTAATGAACCTCCGAAGATTCCTGAACTAATCAGTGGAAAAGAAATACTATGATATCCGTTGTCCATCATTACCTTTAATGAATTGTAATATGCATCAAACAGTTCTTTAAATGCCTTCGGTGTTATTCCAAAATTTGGTCCAACTGCATGGATAATTGCCTTCGCATTTTTCATGTTAAAAGCAGGCGTAATAACTGCATCCCCATCATTTAGCGGAGTCTTATGCTTCTTGCAAGCAGCTGTAAGTTCATTCATCCCTGCCTTTCTGAATATTACTCCACATATTCCACCACCGGCCCAGAGACCGTCATTAGCTGCATTAACCACAACATCAACTTCCTGATCTGCACAGGAATCATTTATCAATTCAATCTTGCTCATATGGCTACTCCTTGAAAATATTGTTATTCGCTCGTCCCTCGGCTAAGCATCAAAAGATATCCCTCAAACTCAATAAGAATCACTTCAAATATCATTCCTATATAAAACTTTGAAAGGATATCATACCCCTTTGTTGCTCTGTAAAAGCCAATTGGTTTTCCCAAATAGTACTCGGTTCCTTCACAAAACAAAGCAAATGCATCGTGCCCCTTTCTTCCATGCATGTATTCAGGCATATGTTCATACATGCTCATGATAAATCCAGGTGCTTGGAAACTCTTAAAATCAGTCTCCTTTTCGAATTCAATTTTCATTTTATTTATTTTGTCTTCGATAGCTCCAGCATCTCCACCAATTGATTGAAGATATTCCTTCAGTCTAGCTGCAATGTATTTGTTAAAATCTTGGGATTCATCTATTTCAAATAGATCTGCCTCTACAATAGTGTATTGCGGGCACGCACTTACAAGGTATTCATCGCAAATTGTATCAACAACTCCAACCAAATATGCAGTTTTTCCGTTTATATTTTCAAATGTATATGCTTCTTTTGACAATGTAATCAGATCCTTTCTACCACAGGTATCAAAGTCAAATCAAAATACTTTCCATCTTAAAAGACATATCCTACTTTATTGATTCCAATTATGCCTCTTCTAAGTACATTGATATCAATAGTCTCATATTGCGATGTTTCAATACGATTTACTGTGTCTGTTATCTCAATCTCAGTCCTATTAACATCAGTTCTAGGAACTGGTATAGTATGAACCCCCATAGGTCATTTAGCAATCTCCATTCTAAGATTTAAAAATGCTTCATCTATTGTCAGCGAATCATCCGCTTTCGCCTGAGCTAATCCTGTTGCCATCATTTTATTAAACTCAGCTTCGGTTATACTATCCCTTGTCGCTATCTTTTGTGGTATTTCTAATGAAAACGGAACACCATCATGCATAATAACCTGTCTGTAGGTCATATCAATAAATACTGATACTGGTATTCCAAGCCTCTCTAATATCGCCTCTGCTGATTCTTTAATATCCGGTTGAATACGTGCTGTTACATTTGCTGTTTTTGCCGCTGCCATATAAACACCACCTCTCTGTTTTTCTTTATTGTGCCACTTTGTATAGCAATATGCAATACATTATTATTCTTCATCTGTTTCCCCATTTTTATTCCTCTTCTGCTTTTTCATTTTCTCTCCCAAATCATCAAATTCACGCTTCTTTAACTCTTTCGTCACATCCGTATAAATATCCATGCTTAAGTTCTTTCAGCAGATTATCTGCTATGTTTATTCTCATATAGTTTTCCTCAACTGCCAATGTGAATACCTGATACACTGCTCACAAAGACCTAGCATGAACTCGCCTTTTTCTCTTACCATTCCCTTGGAATCATTCAGATCAAGGCTCCATACATCCATCTCCAGCGGATTCACATAGTTATCCGTGTAAGTAGACATATTTACTACAGTTCCACCATAGGTCTCAGCAATATCAAAGTATTCGTTCATTGGATCTATGACGATTATTTCATCATCTCCCGACAATAATACGCTGCCCATTTCCATCTTGCAGAAGAAGGATTTACCGGAACCCGGCACACCAAATACAAAGCCATTTCCATTGATGAGCTTCTTTAATAACTTAAATCCGTCTGTAAATAAACCCATGTTTCTAACCTCGCTTTCTTTTTATCATGAATGCCTGCATTCATGCTGCGAAATGCACATCATGCAACGCATGATTTTCCTCTGTGCATTTCTGCAATCCTGCGGAGCATCTGCTCTGATTTTTCAGAGCACTGAAGCCCGCCGGGAACTTCACCCTGCGGGCTGTGTTCCCGACCTTACGGTCAGATACATATGAATAGTTGTGTTTATCCTGCTAACACTAATGGTATATCCATTGACTCCATAACAAAATTTGTGTATAATTTTGTTATCAAATGAGGAGGTGTTTTTATGCCAACAATCAAATCAAGTGCTGATTTAAGGAATAATTACAATGAAATTTCTACATTCTGTCATAATTATCCTGAACCAGTTTTCATCACGAAGAATGGAAAAGGCGACCTTGCCGTTATGAGCATTGAAGCCTACGAAGAACTGACCAGCCGCTTTGAACTTTACAGCCAGATCAAGGAAGGAATGGACGATATTGCCACAGGCAACACCAGACCATTTTCCGAAGCTATGGCTGATATCAGGAGCCGCCGCAGTCGATGAGCTATCATGTTCATATCACTTCCACCGCAGAACACGATATTGTGCGTGCTGCGGATTACATCGAATTTACCCTCAAAAATCCTGATGCCGCAGATAATCTGTTAGATGCTGCGACTGAGCAGATAGGCTCACTAGCCGACCTGCCACAGAAGTTTCGTCTGTTAGATGATCCGGTACTGGCAAGCTGGGGCATTCGTTTTGTAATAACCAATAATTACCTTGCCTTTTATACGATTGATGAAGAAAAGCAGACTGTAATCATAGTCCGATTTCTCTATCAGAAAAGTAACTGGACTTCCATTCTTCGACAGGGATTTTCCCTCATTTAAGGAATCTGTTTTTATGCAGGTTCCTTTTTAGTGCATTGCTTTATAAGCAGCCACACCCGCTACCGCCAGCACAAACACGGCTGCCAGTCCAAACATCATATTTCTTGTCTTTTTCTTCATTTCTTCAAATTCCTCCTGTTTCTTTACTGCCGACTCAGATGTTGTAATCTCTGATTGAGTTTTTTTCCATATACTCGTAAAAATTCATTCCATTAAAAGAATAAAATCCTCCAAGTGCTATCGGAGCTACACACGGAATTGCCACATAAGCAGAACCCGTAAGACCGATATACTTGTAAAGAAGAAGGACGATACCGCCACCGACTACTACGCTTGCAATGGAAAATATAAGCTGCCTTGCTTGTAAGTGTCTGTGCCCAGTCAGCATAACTTCCTGTAAATGCCGGAACGAATCTCTTCTTAAAGTGAATGAATCTGTTCTTCATGCCTTTCTCCTCCATCTGATTATTGTTTGTCGTAATAATCTGTTCTTTTCTCATGTTGTTTGTCTCCTTTTTGATAAAAAAATAAGCCAGCAGGGATAATCCCTAACCGGCTGTTGTAATGATTAAATCGGGCTTTTCCCGATGTGTTTAGCTATTACCACCTCCTTTCAAGGCGCAAAAAAGCACCTTAACCTTTATTAGCTAAAGTGCTTGTATTAGTTTGATATTAAATTGTTGTGAGTCAGCCAAACTTGAATTTGGTTATTAAAGATTTGCAAAATATTTTTCTAATGAATTCACAAACTCACCAATATGAATTCCATCTACAAAAGAGTAATACACCTGTACATATATTGGCAAGTTTTTACCTGAATTTCTTTTGGAAATATGTGTATATGTTATCCACAACATAGGGTAACAATGGGAAACTATCATTTCATAGTAATACTGTAAAAATAGGTTTACTGTTCATTTGTAACTTTCTTAGTGTCGACACAGTATTCTCAAAGTTTATTCATCATAGGAACATACACCACTTTGTCTAAATTCTGATAAAACGCATTTACTGATTTATTTTATAACCGGTCAGGATTTTCTCTCATAAAAATAAATTCCGCTACAGAGCGGTCATATGTTTTAATGTGTCCAAATAGCCAATCGATTACATTTTTCTGTACAAGTTCACTAAACTGTTCAGTTGGTCCTTCATAATCCTGAAGGTATTCTTGCAGTTCCTGAATTGTCTTTTTAAACTCTTCATGTTTTTCGTGATGTTTTTCATACTCTGGATAACCAGCATTTTCCTGAAGCTTTTCCTCTTCTTTGAAATGAAAGTTAGTATACTCATCCAGATAATCCAGCATTTTGATTGCTTTTACCTTGCTGTCGCCATTTTGACAGGCAGTTAAAAAGTTCTGGATACGGTCAATCAATTCTTTATGCTGTGTATCGATTGTTTTATTTCCTGTTATTAAATTGTCATCAAAAGTAATATTTAAATCATAAGTCATAATCTGGTCTCCATTTCTTTTATATATTCTCTTGGAATTATTTGTGTCTATCAGTTTCATATTAGCATTATCTGCTTAGTCTTCTACAGGAACAAAAACATCTTTTCACAATCCACAGAGTGGACAGACCCAGTCATCTGGAATATCCTCAAATACAGTTCCTGGAGCAATACCTCCGTCTGGATCTCCTACTGCCGGATCATAAATATAGCCACATGGTCCACATTCATATTTTTTCATAGTCATTTTCTCCTTTTCCTGTTGATTTATTTTTGTTATTAGATTTCCACCGTATTTTTCAGTGTTTTGTCTCTTTGTTTTCTACATATAGATTATATATAATAATTTCACTATTTTCAATAACAGTAATTGTTATTATTTTATGTTTTCAGATTTATTCATGTCTGCATCAACTATTACGCAACAAGTAGGTTCTACACGATTTCTGAAAACATAGCAGTGCATTGCTCTTTCTCATGCAGCATCATTTATTACCATATATTCATCCAAATTCCGTTCGGTAAAACATTCATTTCACATAGGCACAGTATACCACATTTTCTGTGCCTATGCTATATCATTTAATGCTTCTTCCGATATGAACTCATCCTAATCTTTTTTTGACTATGCCAAAAATTGGTCAAATCTTGGTCAAAACCCCTTGACCAACTATATATTTTAGTACATCCAAGCTCTGAAACCCTTGATTTTCCTGCATTCCTACTTATCAATAGACTTCATCGTCGGGAGCTTTTTTGGAAGTTTATCTTATCCTTTCATATCCTTGTAAACCCTTGTAAAATGGACTTTTCCGGATTTCATACTCTTAGTCACTCTTAGACGATTTTTTAACTTTTGTACGTCCAAAAGATGTCTTTCGAATTAAAATACGTCTTTTTATTTTGGTGCATGTATTGTTATGTCTAACACAACAATACATAAGGATTATATCATATTTTTTCAGTCTGAATAGGGCTATCTTTCAATCTTCAAAAGTTTCCAATCACAGGACTCTTTTCTAAAAAATATCCATATTCTTTGATAAGTTTTCAATTACTGATTTGGTAACATCGGGATTAGCTTCTGCATAGATATTCATAGTTGTTGATACATCTGCATGTCCCATTACCTCTTGAATTACTTTGATGTTGGTCTCATTCTCGCAAAACCTTGATGCGAACGTGTGCCTGAATATGTGGCAAGAGAATCTTGGAATCATAATCGGTTCTCTCTTCTCCTTCTTTGCAGCTACCTCTTCCTCAGAATTGTGTGTATCAACAATTCTCTTAATTGCTCGATTGACTGCTGCCGGATTGTGTGGCATACCGAAGCGATTTGTAAAAACAAAATTCGTCATACCATCTACATTCTCCACACAAAAACCTTCCTGCTTTTGCCTATCATATTCTTCCTGAAGTACATCATATACCTGTTGCATCATTGGTATTTTGCGATTTCCTGCTTCTGTCTTTGGCAACGACACTCTAAACTCACATCTATACGAATCATCTGCTCTCTGATAATAAGTTAAGCTGTGGTTGATATCAATAATTCGATTATCCAAATCAATATCATCCCATCGTATTCCGATTGCCTCTCCTATTCGGCATCCGGTTCCCAGTAAAAATACAAAAAATGGATACCAATGATAGAAAAACGGATTCTTCGCTACATATTCCATGAATTTTCTCTGTTGTTCCACAGTTAATGCCCGACGTGTTTTCCTCGCACCGCCATTACGTTTCTTCACTTCGCAATATGCTCCGTCTACTGGATTCTTCCTTATTATATCGTCTCGCACTGCAAGTTGAAATGTTGGTCTTAATACCGTATTGATGGTCTCAAGTGTATTAATCTGCAAACCCTGATTGTTAATCAAGTCCGTATAAAAGAATAATACATCTGAATACTTCACATCTCTTACTTTCTTCTTGCCAAATGTATCACGAATAAAGTGATTCCATGTATATAGATAATTACTGTAAGTAGTACTACGCAATTCTGTTTTCGTTGATATATATCTATCAAACAGAAAGTTCACATCCGCTTTTCCTGCAACATAGACATCAAGTCCATCCATCTGGTCTCTTTGCAATTGTTCTTCTCTTTCTCGAAGCTTCACTAAAGACTTTGCATAAATGGTTCTCTTCTTGCCTAATGGATCAATATATACATATGAGTATCTTCCGTCGCCTTTTCTGTAACCCTCACCCTTTCTTAATACTCTACCTTTACCATCTTTTCTACAAGCCATCTTTCTCTCCTTTCTGGAGAAAAGAGCCCGTTCTACTGATTGGACTGATGTTTCAGCTGTAACTCAACACCCAATCTAATCAATTGCGAAATGGATAGATTATGAGATTCAGCATACTCAACCATTATCTGATATTCCTCTTCTTTGAATTTAACAGTCACCTTATGATCAAAAGGTTTCTCTGCTTTTGGTCTTCCAGTTCTAGCCATTTGTATGCCTCCTTCATATCTTGTCTATATTATACTTTTGGTCTGACCGAAAGTCAATACATTTTTTCGTTTTAGACTCATTTTTCTCCATACCAATTCATATTTCTTCTATATAAAATGCGTCCTTTACTCAATTACTTGTAAAACTCGTCATCTACAATATGAAAGGTCTCAAGGTATTCATCAATGATATCCAAATTTACAAGCACAAGCTGATTGACTTTATAACAAGCTTTTGCATCCTTCGCCAGCTGCATGAATTTTGATACGCTCATAGAATACATCTCTGCACCTTCCGAATAACGAACAAATCTTTTGTTATTTGTTTTCTTAGTTCTGTTGTCCATTTGCCAGTTCCTCCATTACCATCTTACGAGCCACAGGTAACAGATCAAACTGTTTGATTAAAGCTCTATCAATTTCTTCTCTCATTCCAGAGTTTTCAATGACTGTTCCGCTTTTAGCTCTAATGCAGCTTTTTGAGATTGTCTGAGCATCCTCTGGCATAAAGTCTGACATTTTGCTAATTCCAAACCCACTAACATCCTTAGGATTAAGTATTACATGAACCGGAATGTCCTTTAACTTAGTACTTAACGGAACAACTGATACCTGTGGTGCCCCATCATGGTTGCTTGCATCACACGAAATGATTACGCCTGGTCTTATTCCTCCCTGGATACCATGCGGATTTCTTCCAAAATCTGCATACACTACATCAAATTTATTGTATTTACCATATTTTCTCTTACCCATAATTAAGATACCTCCTTAATATGCATATCCAGTCTTCCCTCATCTACTGTCGCAACAACTCCACCTGCTTCAATAATCAAACCAACCTTGTAATATGCATCTGCTAAACTACTTGATACTGCTGCCATATTTGCTACGACAACTCCACTAATCTGCTTTTTACGAATCATATTCACAATCTGCATCCACTGACGGTCAACATCTCTTTGCGAGAATCCATTTCTTCTAATCTTCCCGACAATATGAAATTCTGATTTCTTTGCAAAATCGTGTATATATCTACTCTGCTTATCTTCAAGCATATTTACTTTTTCTAATGGAGCCTGCACAGAAAGGTACTCGATGCAGTCCAATTTTTTTATTTTTCTTCTCATATTCTGCCTCCTATGCAGACTGCAAAGCCTGCTCTATCATAAAATCAAATGTTTTCCTTAAATACTCCTGCTTATCTACAGGCAATTCTCTTAACTTTGAATCTAACGAATCAGATGTAGTATCTATTGCTAACAGTGTATTTGCATCTGTATTATATACATCCATAAGCATATAAAGATTCTTCATACTTAAATTTCTTCCACCCTGTTCTACCTGTCCAAGTGTTGAAACACTTATTCCAGTTTTAGTCGCTACCTCATCAAGCAGAAGTCCTTTGCCCTTACGAACATTACGAATCACCGGACCAATTTTATATCCTTCATATTTCATCACTGTGACCTCCAATATCTTGTGCCATTTCTCGAATCATTTCCACAGCTGCATCTTCAGTTTCATACTGACCGAGCCACTTCCCACTTCGATCATGTACAACTGTTCCAAATGAAGTCTGTGTAAATCTACAATCTTTCACAGCCGGGACTTGCTTGTCCCGACCAGAAAGATTTCCAGCTTCCTCATCAATGTGGATTTCATATCCCCATTTTTTCAGAATATCCGTTAGCATCTGAACTCCTCTGCATGAGAAACTGTTATAGGCACTGGACCAACTTCAAGAAAATACAGCCATATTCCCATATCATTGATAGTTCTCACGAATTCCTCAAGATCCAGGATGTCGTCTGTGATATCGTTGAGGCTTTTTACTACAACAACCTTAAAATCAGCATCTTTCAAAACATCAAAGAGCCAACCAATTTCCTTTCTGTCATAATCACCTTCACTGGATGTATCTGCATACACCGTATCTATCATGACTCCGTTAGGAATTGTCTTTGCATTCATTTCCATAACCATCTGAGCTACATTTAATGGTGCTCTACGGGACTTCACAAAAGCAATGCCCTTTACAAGTTCCTGATTCTCGTTGTTTCCTACTACATTAAAATTTGCTTTGTTCATAATGTTGTTCTCCTTTACATTGTCTGTATTGGAGAGTTTTGGCGCCGCACTCTCGTGGTGTGCTGTTCTCAAGCACATGTTTATTGTAGCCTGTGCACCACCAAATGCCGACCGTGTGCAGACGACAATTGTGTCGTGTCTACACGACATTTATTTGGAATAAAAAAAGAACAGTAACAGACCTTTTATAATCTATTACTGTTCTTATGTTTTATAGAGTTACAATAATCCATCTGGATTAGGATGTGTTTTAAAGTAGATATGTAAATTAGTATGCCTCTCCAAAGAATGTAAACCTTCTTTGATATACCTCCATGATGCGCCCATATTATCAGGTACTTCATTTACAACATCTGACTCCAAGAATGCTGGAAATAGATATTCTTTTCCTATAAATTTCTCATAAAATTCATCCGCATATTCTTGCTTTAAATCTTTGTCTAAATTAATCTCATTGTACAAGGCATGATCCAGATTACAAGACATAAAATACATTTCATATGGAAATGATTTTATCATCGTCTGATTCAATAAATATTCCAATATATCTCTCTTACTTTTATTTCTTTCTATTGCACGCTGTGGGTAAGTACAGCTAATATTGGCAGTTGAATATTCAAATGCATATGTTGGTCCATTTACGATAGCGGAATCTGGAATATATGCTCCATCCATATCAAATATTTGAACAATTTGTATAACGTCCGAATTTTTTAATTTCTTATCTTTAATTACTTCTTGAACAGTTTCATATATTCTATTCTCAACATTAGCTATAGTTACCGTTGGATCACTTGTTATATCTCCATTTGTAAATCCAAAGTCAATTTCCTTATTCCTTCTGTATATTTTTTTGAAAATATTTTCCAAAGCCGCCTTATCCGACGAACCTTCAACAATAAAGATAATCGTTTTTTTCTCTTTTGCCATAGTTACCCCCTATTCTCAGACTCTTGAAGTCTCTTCTCAAAATCAGGGGAAAATGTCAATTTACCTTGTTCTGTTCCAACTTTTCCAGCTTTTCGGAATGCATATCCCATCGCAAGCAGATCATCCTCATCGTACAGCTCTTCGTTTTGTCCTCCCACTGTAATTGCGCGAATATAAAAATCTCTCTTATTATGATTCTTTTCAATCCCCTTCAATCTGATATAGCGATTTTCCGGATTGACAGTTGAACATACAATATTTTTTGCATCTAACTTTTCCAGTATACGCAGATTATGTGATGTAAATATCAGCTGACCTTTCATCTCGCTATGCATCATACCCAGCAATTCTCCAAGCAAATATTCAAATATTCCAGAATCCAGTTCATCAACAACCAGACAAACACCCTCATTATTGTATACAGATATAAGATAATTCAAAATAGATATGATACGTTTAATTCCTTCAGATTCATATCGCAACAAAAATTCTTTTCCGTCTCTAACAGAGTATACCTCTACCTGAATTGCCTTTGTTCCATCAGGACGTTCTAATTCCATTTTCTCTTTCAATCGAATCTGTAAATTAGGTATTACTGATTTAATTGCCATATTAATTGCATCAACAACTATCTTCACCTGTACATAATCTTCTTGCGGTATTTCTGTTACACCCGAAATGGCAAGTGGCATAATCGCCTGCATAATCTCTGTTTCGGTCTCTTTGTGCACATTGATTGGGATAATCTGATTATTATTGATAGTCCCTAACTGGTTAACTTTAATCACATTAAAGTCAACATAAGCAAACTGTAATATGCCTAAAATAACATTTCTAAAATCTCTAACTTCCATACTGTCTTCTAGTTTTTCAATATTGGCCTTTACAAGTTGATTAAAAAAAACAGAAATATTCTTCTGTGCACAAATAAGTGCTAAATTCTGCATATTTGTCAAAAAAGGAATAGCTCTTAAACTTGATAAATGATTAGATGTTACACTTATATTATGTGTTTCTAAAACATCCGTATTTCCATAATAAGGATTACAAAAAGAAATATCCCGTTCCGATTTCCAGGACGCCCCTCGCTTCCAATACCGCAATTCCTCCATATAAATTTGAATTGCCTTTTCTTTCTCATCTACCCGTAAATAAGCTTGATAGACCACCTTATATTTTTCTTCTCCAATCCAAACAAAGAATTCCGTACGGATACAGCTAGAACCATCTTTTGACAAAATGCCTTCATACATCTCGTAATTTATAGGACTTCCTGTAAGAATCTGTCTTAACATATCTAATGCTTCTACTAATGTTGTTTTCCCGGAACCATTCTGTCCGTAAATGCCTACAATGTCTGTTTTATCACACATCGCCTTTTTATTGATGCTTCCATAATTCATATACATAACATCTCCGTACGCAACGTTTTTTATATTACGTATTTCAGAGCGCATAATTCTTACTTTATATTTATTTTCCATGGTTATTCTCCTAACACATAAGCACTTTTACTTGCTCTACTATTTTATACCAATTCCGACATTTTGTCCATACTGATTATTGCTTTTCTTTCCTTTTAAATATTATTATATGTATAATCATACAAAATATTCATTTTTATCTGTTCCCTTCCATTTTTTCCATTTTTATTTCTTAATTTAATCAGTTATTTGAACATTTTTTAAAGCTCTCATCATTGCCAGACACTGTTGAATTTGAAGTTCACTCATATTTGAAAGAACATTAACTGCTTCCGATATTAATGAAGCTTTTGTATCCTCAGCTTTTCCATGCATAATATACTGTTCTGACACATCCAAAGATGAGACCAGACACTCTAAAGTTTGAACCTTAAACTCACCACCATTTTCAATAGCAGATAACGCCTGTCGGCCAATTCCTATACGATCTGCTAATTCATCCTGAGTTAACCCCAATTCTTTTCGCCTATCAGCTATACGTGTTCCTCTATCATAATCTTTAGCCTTTTCAGCCATCTGGTCTCACCTCCTTCCTTTTTCACGAAAAAACGCCCAACGAAAATATACTTGTAACCTGCATTACAAACATATCCTCGTCAGGCGTTGGTAGCTATAGAATCCTATGCTCCGATTTGCTCAGTACGATTCTCTTCTATAATTTTATTACTTGATGCTCGACCATCATGGAGGGAAACTGCCACAACGGATTTGCATATAGGACATTTTATTGAAACGATGCCCTTCGATCCTCGCAATAAATCAAACAATCGCTTGTTCTTACAGCAAGGACAGGCAACGTGAATGTACTCATCTTCCACACTTGCACCTCCTCTTGCGACGTAAGGCAACTGTTATTTTCCTGCTAAGATAGCGTAATTTAATTATAGAACATATGTTCTGTTTTTGCAAGTATAATTAATCTTTTTTCATTTTTTAAACTACAAAAAGCCGAAGCAGAACTCACGCATTCTCAAATGCATGTGCACTACTCCGGCTTTGTTTTCTTACAGTGTATACCTAAGAACTAGCTCGTCCAAGTATAAAATATTCTATTTGTTTGTCATATATCTATCCAGACATTCTCTTACTTGACTGCTAAGCGCATCTATATCGATATAATCAAGATGTCCATGTCGTCCATATATCAGTACAGCTTTTCCATCTCTTACACCAGGGGTTCCAATAAATAATCCATTTTCAGAACCTCCGTGTGTATATATTCTATCCTTTAAAGTAACATCTTCCATATACAATAGAATCCCTCCTTACATCTCAGCAGCATCAAGCTTACTTGATACTGCTGAAAGAATTGCTCCCCACTGGGATTCTAAATTATCAAACAGTAATCTATTATTTTCTGTATCTTTCATTGCTGCTCTTGCCTTCACATAACTTAAAATCAAAAGCATAATAGCATCTCTTGCCTTGGCTTTATCTACTGATTCGTCAGCCGAATCAGCTTTAAGAGCTTCTCCGCACAATGGTTCAATCACTTTTTGATAATATGGATGATTTGTATTCAATTTGATTACCATTTTATCCCCTAATAATGTTTCTGTTTCAAAAAGAACCGATGCGGGATAAGCAACAGTAAGAATCGAATACATATTATTATGAATTGATTCCTTGCGAGCTTCTCTTGAAGCAGCTGATTCTTCACCATTTCCAGCTGTTTCATCCAAAATCTGCTCAATTTTTGCATCTTCTTCCTCTTTTGTCATACCTTTCTTTGTCTGATTCATAGGAAGAATATCATCTAAATCAGTCATAATTCCAGCGACATTATCAAAATGATTCTTTGCCTGGTTTTTCTTTGCCTTTTCAATTGCACGATCTTCTTTTATTCGTTTTCTAAGTGATGTTATTGCACCTGTCAACTCAGATTTTAATCGATCCTTCAAGGCGCCTATTGGCTCTGCTCCTCTTTTAATATATCTTACCTGGAAGCATTCATCTAACTCTGGCGGGAAAGAGATCTCGCATCCCCACCATCTATCATTGTCCTGATATGAAAACTGACCTCTTTTCAGACCAATTAAATATGGAATCTTATCATACAAAACTTCTCTGTTAGCTCTAAGAATTGACACGCCTTCATTTTGATCAATTTTTCTTTTTCTTGCTTCAATATTTCCACCATCACCAATATTGGTACGCCATTCTAATGGAAGTAATGACAGTTTAATTCGAATGGTTGCTTTTTCCCCGGGTTTCCCAGGTATTTCCCAATCAAATGAATGTTCACTATATAGCTGTGCTTTTGGATCTTGCGATTCTTTTGTATCGAACTGTGTTGGTCCCGCCATATATAATGGATCATGTAAATATACAATTCGTCCATCAAGATAAATCTTAAGCCCAGCTTCAATAAACTTTCTGTAAGTTCTACCTAAATAATTTGCAATAAGTCCATTGAACTCATTCGGATCAACACGTCTTCCTGTTCCATCCATACGATCACAATTTGATAAAATCACAAGTGTTCCTGTATTTCCATCATAGAATTCTTTATATTCATCCGGAATCTCTTTTTTCTCAGGAGCGGATATGATAATCTTACCTGCTTTGATCTCATCCAAATCAATATATGTATAGAGGAAATCAGCCACCTCGTCCTCTCTGGAATACACTTCGATTCTTCTAGCAAGTGAAATTCCTCCCAAAGTCATTCCAACTCCAAATTTACCTATTCCAAGACGACCATTTTTATGGTCTCTCATAGAACACCCCAGCACTAAGCATCTTGCCAAAATATCCTCAGACATACCAACTCCATTATCTGCAACAGCAATTCTCTGAATTTCTTCAATCTGTTTTTTACCAACTTTTTCAGTTTTCTTATCAAAATCAATTCGGATTTCTCTTGCTCCAGCTTCTACTGAATTATCAACAATTTCGCCCAACCCATTTTCAACTGAATAATCATTGTATCGCAATGACTCATACATATGCGAGACATCAATAAGATCCGATCCACTCGGCACTTCAAACTTGTTACTAATAATTTCTACTGACATATAAACGTCCTCCTTAATTATATTTTCGGGCATAGAAAAAGACCTTACACCAACAAGTGAAAGGTCTCATTTATATCATTACACAATATACCAATAGAAATCTAACTGAAAATAATTACACTTATAGACTATTCCCTAGAATAATCCTATTTCCAATACTATTCGATTTACGTACACCGTCCTGATATCTTTTATTCCCACAGCATTTACCATG
This sequence comes from Agathobacter sp. LCP21S3_B2, assembly GCF_052118705.1. Classification (NCBI taxonomy): domain Bacteria; kingdom Bacillati; phylum Bacillota; class Clostridia; order Lachnospirales; family Lachnospiraceae; genus Agathobacter; species Agathobacter sp. LCP21S3_B2. The sequence goes on from NZ_JBQKGQ010000005.1 coordinate 16,456, forward strand.
AGACTTTCCATCTTGTCCGATTCTTACATTAAATCATAATATAAATTGTTTTATTTGTCAAGCCATATTCGTTCATATTTATTCATATTGATTCACATATCGCTTTTCTGTTTTGTCTATCCATATAATTTTTGTTTAAACGCCTAGTCTATAATATATGATATCTGCTAATATCATGTTTCCAGCAAATAAACTTTATATATTTCCAAATATGCTCTTACAGCTTTTAGGTCTTTATTATCGGATTTACTGTACTTCCATCCCGACTACAAAAGCACTGTTATACTTATTCATGCTCTTCATCGCAATCTTCATTACGTGAACAGATTCTTCCATATTTTTTATCTGAACCTTTAGCTGTTTTTTTTCTTCCCTGGAAGCAACATTCTCCTTCAGTTTCAGCTCGACAAGATCTTTTTCGATACTTGCAATATTCCTTACATACTGCTCATATATAGTATTGGAATATTCTACATCCTTTTCATCATTTAAGAAGATTTCCCTTACAGATACCATCAGCTTTGCAGACTGTGAAATCGTTGTTTTCTTACCCATAAGTCCAACTGCTGATACTGCTCCGCCTGCTCCTATCCCGACTCCGGCACCAAGTATGGCACCACCACCCACAATAGCCATTGTGCCACCAGCCATTCCCAGTCCTCCAGCTGCTATTGCACCACCGCCAAGATATGCCAAACATGCATTTGTTAATGCTGCACCACTTAATCCTGGAAAACTTGAACCAACAAGTGCAACTGCAATTGTCGGTGCAAATGCTCCTGCTGTCACAACAACCGCGATGGTAATTCCAGCCGCTACTACAATACCCGTAATCGCTGTCTTTAACACTTCACTCATTTCTCTTGTTATTTTATCGTAGGTTTTCCTCAGTCTCTTTATATACCCCGACTGATAGTATTTACTTCCAAAGTTTTCTTCCAAATATTTGTCACCACGGGATTTGTTGTAACCATTAATTTGTAGTTGCAGTTCCTTATATTTTTTACTTGGAACATCATTTCCCTTTTTGTCTTTTTCGAGTGACAATGGATAATATGGTTCAAATAGCATTGTTTCCAATAATACTAAGCGAAACCATATGCCTGCAGGGTTCTGTTCTTTAATTTTTTCTTCCAATTCTTCCTCTGAATACCAGTGAAGGATAACATTTTCTTTTTCAATAAACCCAGAAAATCCCAATGACATATATTCTTTCCATTCATCAATCCAATCACTTTTTAAAGATATAATCTTTCCCTTCATGACCGGATTCACTGTACTTTCCATATCATTTATGGTTTTATATAATTCCAGATTATATAGAATCTCTGTCTGTTCTAACGACAAACCAAATTTTTCATAATCCATCGATTCTCCCAACCTTTCATAAATTGCTTCATTAGTCCTTGTATATGTATTCTTATCGATTTTCTCATACATATCTCGAATCGCTTTTACATCTCTTATCTTGAAATAGTTAACCATTTCATTCCCAAGAGCAACCGTAAACCTGCCTACACCAATAAAATTAACTGAAACAAAATATTTCTGTGTAGCAATAGCTTCTGTCACATCAATTGTTGTAAATACTCCTGTTGCAATTGCAAGCATCCTACTAATCGTAGCATTTCCAAATGGTTTTACTTTCTCCCAATCAAGGGACCTTATATCATCAAAGTTTTTAGGAGATTTTCCCTTAATTTCTGTAATAAAGCGTCTTATAAAATAGAAAGTACGCACAATACATTCATTCGCCATAACAGGGATAGACTGTCTTCCAAGCTCTACTACCGCTCCTAGTTCTCCTCTAAAGTCTAACTTGATTTCTGTACCCTTTATAATCCTTCCAGCTTCATCATGCTGTGCAAAAAAAGTACCATTAAACAACTTTGACAGAAATTTTGATAATGGCTCATCCTTAATTGTCATCTTCTGAAATATTGGTAGAGCAGACATTTCCTTTGCCATCGCTAGTATCGGTCCTGGTATACCTGTTCCACCAGACAGCCCTGCAGTAGAGCTTGAACCTGCAATATCACTGACCAGATGAAAAAACCATATGACAGTTCCCTTTAATAATTTATCGGGAATATCCTTACCGATAAACTGTTTGCTCTTCTCCGGTACCGGAACTACTATAAAATTTCCTAATGTATCTGTACCGTAAGACATACCGGTAAACTGTGTTAAAACAGAAAAAATTAGTCCTACAATAGTTGGATGATGTGCAAAATCCCTTAAATGATGCTGCAATCCACCACCAAAATCAGATGTATTTCCATCTGCTGCAAGCGGAAACATCTTCTCAAGAAATGCAACCGATCCCTTAAGACCATCATCCTTACATCCCAATACTTTGGCAACCCTTTTTACGAATTCTCCAACTTCCTTATCCGTTAATTCTCTTCCTCTGACAAGACTAAACTCACCCACCCACAGAATATCCATTAGTCCACACAAAACACCTGAAGAAACAGCGACAAAATAATCGAACTGATCTGCTTCACTTTTCATTGCTTCTATTCTATTGTTTAAATCAAACAGTGATTGTTCTATATCCAATCTTGCCATCTGAGACTTATCAATCACTGATACACTGATATTCTGCATTTTGTCAACCACCTTTCAGAAATATACACTTTCGTTATTCAACAGATATAAAACATTATTCGTCGTATATTTTATCTACCTCAGCTTCATAGACTAACTCTGTATTTGAATCAAATAATACCCATTCCACCAAGTCAAAACTATCTGGATTATCCTGCAAAAATCTATTAACTGTTCGAACAGCAATCTTAGCCGCCAGTTTTACTGGAAAACTATACACTCCTGTGGATATAGATGGAAATGCAATTGCTCGGATTTCATTATCCATTGCCAACTTCATAGAATTAAAATAACAACTTGCAAGAAGTTCCTCTTCCTTACTTTTGCCACCATTCCAAATCGGACCCACAGTATGTATCACATAATCGCATGGTAGATTATATGCTTTTGTAATCTTTGCCTGACCAGTCTCACAACCATGAAGTGTCCTGCACTCTGCTAAAAGCTCCGGCCCTGCTGCACGATGTATTGCACCATCAACACCGCCACCACCGAGTAGAGAGTTATTCGCAGCATTTACAATTGCCTGCACGTCTGTTATTTGAGTAATGTCACCTTTTAGCGTCTTTATTAAATACATTATTGCCATCCTTTCCAGATCTCTGGCTGATAACCGAGAGTAGACTTTTTCCCATTTCTGACTACTGGTGTCTTAATCACCTGCGGATTATCAAGCACTTTTTGTAGTTTATCCTCATCTGCTATATACTTGATAAGTGCCAGTAAATCCTTGTCCTTGCCATCCCAGTTAATCATATTTTCAAGACCGCCATTAGTCTGTGCAACAGAAGTAAACTCCCCCTTACTCATACCTTTTTCTTTCATATCAATAAACTGATATTTAATGCCACGCTCCTTGAAGAAGCGTTCTGCTTTCCTTGTATCATTACATTTCTTTGTTCCAAATATCTGTATATTCATATCAATATTCCTTTGTTATTTCTTCATTTATTCCATACATGGTCTTAAATTTTTCAAGATCTGACGGGCTCTTTATCAGCATTACCTCTTCTATCTTCCCTGTATGGATATCTTTAAAACCTGCAACCTGCTCACCATTACAGATACTTGCTTTGATTACCGGTTTCTTATTTTCCATATCATAAGACTGTGTTACTATTTTCTTTTTAAACAGTTCCATCATGTCCACCTTCTTTCGCCTGCACCATCAATACAAGCTTTTCAAATGACTGTGCAAAGCGTTTATCATCTTCTTCCGTCCGCTTTTTCGGTCCCTTAACATGATTCTTGTGAGAGCCTCGTCTTGCTTTCTTATTAAGGTGCCTCTCCATTAACATCTGGTCAATATTTTCATTCGTATACCACTTGCCGGATTGATGAATTGCATACGCCCCTTTGCCAAGAGCCATAGCTGCAACTCCATAATCCTGAGATACCACAACATCATCCTTATGACAAATGCTAATCAACTTATAATCTACTGCATCCGCTCCTGCTCCAATCACTATCACATCACTGTAATCTGAATATAACACGTGGTTTGTGTCACAAAGTAACGTAACTGGAATATTGTATTTTTCAGCAATCGACTCGACAATGTCCACAACCGGACACGCATCTGCATCTACAAATATCCGCATCATTTTCTCTCCAGTTCTTTTTGAATCCAAGTCATGATTACATCCACAAGATACTCCTGCTGCACTTGGCTCAATTCCTTGCCGGGTTGCATTTTATGCCACTTCCGTATGCACTCCCTACAACAAGTTGCAGTCGCATGTTGAGCAATAAATACCGGATGCCCCTTGGTCGGAGTCTGCTTTCCATCATTCGGGATAACTGCCGGGGCTTCCCTTTTTGCAATAAAGTCTCTTGCATGTTGTCTGATGGTATCAAGTCCCTTGTCATTTATGTAATCAATATCTTTCTGTTTCAAATGAAAACCACTTCGGAACTTGGAATTACCAAGTCTTTCAAACAGTTGTTTATACCACTCATCTTTAGTCATTAGAACTTCTCTACTTCCGGTTCATGTGTAAATGATGAAAATGTAGCGGTTGCATTTTTAAAATAAAACACCTCTGTATTACCATCATCTGCAGAATACATCTTCTGCAGTGATGGATATGCGTCAAGCATAGACTGTCTTGCTTCTCTGCGGTCATCTGGGATAAGTTCGCCAGCTACACGAAGCCACTCACCATTCTTAAATGCACATATTTCAGCCTTTGGATTGGCATGTAGTTGCCTTGACACATCCTTCACCTTACCTGTCTGTATATAAAGTTTTCCTTCAAAAATGTGAGCAGTTCCAAAAGGTCTTACTCTTGGCTGGTCTCCATCAACTGTTGCTAAATAATATGTTTCTGCATCTTTTAAAAATTTTACTACTCGTTCCATGATATAATCCTCCTGTCGTCTTATTTGATTAAATCAAAAATTCTGAAACTCGTCCTCTTATAGATTTTATTATAGGCTATTTTCCTTAAAGTACTGATTCAACCTATCAATTGCTTCAATGCTGACTACCTGACCAGTCCTTCAATCCACTAATTCTTGCATAATGCCACATTCTATTTAATAAATCCTGCGAATATCCCTCAAAGTCTTTTTGTACAACTATGTTATCCACAACTTGAATGTTCTTGTTACGTTTTTCTATTTTAATAAGAAAATTCCTGTCCGGAAGCTTGTTACTCTTTCGCTCATTACATGATGCACACGATAGAACAAAATTCCATAATTTATCATCTTTCACAAAAGACCACGGAATGAAATGATCCACATGTGTCACTTTTCCAAGCTTCTTTCCACAGTAGAAACAGGTATTCTCTTCAAATTCCTTTCTCAATATCTCTCGATATATAGACAGGTCTTCCCTCTTTGGTGTTGCTAATTCAAGCTTATCTATCACTCGAATCAAAACATTATCATCATTAATCTGTTCAAGAAACCGTGCCCATGCATAATAATTCAGCTTTTCTAGCTCAGCCTTATATTTCAGCATAAAATCATATACACAAGGATTAAGCACCAATTCAGCTTTTTTCGAGTCAAAAGAATATATTATTCCATCAAAATCATCATATAACGCGCCGATCACGTACCGTTTGCATTCAGCAGTAATTTGCTTGATCACAGCATCCTTTTTTCTAGGCTCTACAGCATCAAATTCCAAATTGCCCAATATCGAATCCTCTACAAGCGCTGATTTTAAAATCAGTTCGACCCGAGAGTATTCTGACTTACCATCTTTTCTCATCTGCCGCAAATTATATTTCACAACCAGATTCCAGTAATTGTATGTAAAGCGACTGAATAATTCCTCATAGCTATATCTGATACCAGCTTGTGTTATTTCTCCACTAAATGCGCTATCAAGCAGTGCCTTTATTAACCCAAATTTATATGTATTTCTCTTTTTACATGCGTCTGAAAACACAAAATTGAAGAGTGACCAAATTCGATCTTCGCTTACGTCATATTCAGTTATTGTTCCATTTTTTAGGTTCCACCCTGCCATAAGCGATATCCTTTCCTAATTTGCTCTTTTACTGTCGCCGGTAGTATAATCAATTTCTATACCTGGCTGAACATTAAATACATATGCACAAAAACATACTCCAGCTCCGGCATCTTCAACAGAATACGCTTCCATCAATACACCACTAGCCAATAAATTTTCTCCTTCAAAAATCGGAGTAACTCTATACATTACATGATTACCAGACTTCTTAACATAAGTTGCAACCTCATTTTCAAAAGGCAACATACCTTCTATATTCATATAGCGGGTACCAGTAATCAAATTTTTCTCGTTTGCATTTTCTCCCGCAAGTTGATAACCAATAAGGTGACAACGATTATATAAATAACAATCTTCTATGACTTCTGGATATTTTATTGTATGCCAACCAGTTGGCTTTATCATTCCAATTTCTTCTCTTTCAGCTGTTGGCATAAGATCTATGCAAATGTTAGCATATGCCACCCCACATCGACCTAACTCATCTAATTCACTATATGTCTCATAGACTTCTGTAGTAATCTCAGATGTATCCCAATACGGCTTATTCCCATTAATTTGTACATATGGAAGTCCGGTATACTTTGGAATTTCAAATTCTTCGTGAGATTCTACAATCAAAGATTGATTTTTTTCTTTGTATAATTTATCGCTGATTATCATTGCACTGATTGCAATAATACCAAGAAGAATAGATAAAATTATTTTCTTTCGATTCATCTGACACATCTCACTTTATTAAAGATCCAATTCAAAATTATCGTCATCAATGTCAATAATCTTTTTTTCAACTCGCTTCGGCTTTTTCTCCATATGTTCTGACACTTTCAAAGTTTTCTCTTCCTGCGCAGCACTTTCCTTAAATAGGCTATCCACAAGATTACTTAAATATGCTGAATCCTTCGGTTCCTCTTTATTATACTTTTCTGCATAGGAATCAGGTATTTTTTTTGCTCACATCTCTTCAGCACTACTATTCAAAGATTCCGCTAATACCATATTTTCTGTGGTATTTTTATTGTACCAACAAAACTTTTTAGGATTCCATTTCCACTTAAACATCTTAAGTGTTTCTCTCGTCATCTCATCCGGCTTTCCGTCAAAATACAGTTCTATTGAATTGTATTCATAATTGTTTTCTATCCTCATATAACTTCACCTTCTTCTGTCCAACACTTCATATTCCATATTTTGATTTCTTATTAAGTGAGAATCCAAGAATTCCACCAACAACACCGCCTAAAATATGCGCCATATTAGAAATGTTATCTTGTAATACAATCCCCTCATAGATTTGCTGTCCCAGATAAATCACAGCAACAAGTATGAATGTAATCGGAATTTCACCCTCTCGGAAACTTGTGAATGACGACATTAAGATAAATGCAAACACCACACCACTTGCTCCACATAGAGCTGTATTCCAAAAAAAGACATAGTTCACAACGCCGGTCACCAACGCCGTTACAACAATTACTTCTATCATTTTTAGAGCACCATGTTTTTCCTCTAGCATTGGACCCAGCAACAAAATGTATGCCATATTCCCGATAAAATGTTGCCATCCCTCATGTCCAAAAACATGTGTAAAAAGCCTTACATAGGTAAGAGGTGAAAATAATGATGAATGATATGTCATAAACACGACCTGATTACTTTTTCCACCTGTAAGATAATTTAACAATGTTGCCAAAAAACAAATCATAACAAAGCAGAGTACCACTGGGGAATTGAATGTTATTCTTATTTTTTTCTTCATCCGTAATCACACTCCCAACTTATCTGCTTCCTGCCTCCAGCAATGCACGCTTTAATTCTTCTTCGACTTTTACAAGTTCTACCTCAGCGTCCTGACGTTTCTTTGCTCCTTGTTCATGTATTTTTACAACTTCATTAATAGATGAAATGAGCTGTTGGTTACATCTCTTTAACGTTGCAATATCTACGACTGAACGCTCTGCTTCTTTTGCTGTTTCCACAGTAGCCACTTTTAATGTCTCTGCATTTTTTGTCAATAACTCATTTGTTTTCTCCGTTATCATGTTCTGTGCAGATAAAGCACGCTGTGTATGTTCAATACCAAGAGCCAATACCATTTGATGTCTCCAAAGTGGTATGGTGTTAATCAACGAGGACTGAATCTTTTCTAACATTTCTTGGTCATTGTCCTGCAATAATCTGATCTGTGGAGCTACCTGCATAGCAATTACTCTAGTAAGTTCCAAATCATGTAACTTCTTCTCAAAACGATTACACAGATTTACATACTTATTGTAGTTTTCAACATCTTCCTGCATCTGAGTCATTTCAGCTTTCTGACGTAAAACTTCAAGTTGTTCACCTCTTGCCTTATCCAACGCTTTTTTACCTGCAATTATATACATTGTAAGTTCTTTAAAATATTTCAAATTCAAATCGTACATCTGCTCAAACATTTCTACATCCTGTGTCAGTACAACTTGATGCTTTTCTAGATCTTTCTCAATTCTGGACACATTTGTTTCTGCTTTTGCATAATTAGCCTTAATAGAATCTATTCCTCTTTTTGCTTTCTGAAATATTCCTAAGAAACCTTTCTTTTCTGGTTCTGTTGTCGCATCTAAAGCAACAGTTAACTCCTTTAGTGCATCACCCACATCTCCCAATTCACTAGTTTTAACTTTTCCAAGTATATTAATAGAAAAATCAGAAATGCTTTTTTGTGCACTCGAGCCATACTGAATAACCTGCTTTGCATTAGAAATATCAATCTCATTTGCAAACTGCTCGACCATTTCTTTCTCATCGCTACTAAGCATACTTTCATCAATAGATCCTGCACTGTACTCACTCTGTGCTTGTACAACTGGCTGAACGGTTTGTCTTACAGGCATGGTTCCCTGTAAAATATCTGTTTTCTTTTCTTCATCTGGATTCAGTGTCAATGTTGGTTTTGTTTGATCTTCCATAGTTAGTCTCTCCTCTCAATTCACACATTAGTGCTTTAGCGGGCCGTCACCCTTTGTATATCCATCTTGTCCCATGATTTTTTGTAAGGCATTTGCTTTAGCAACTGTATCCATAGTTGCCACCTGATAAATATTATCAATCTTGTGTTCAACTGCAACTATAACCGTCTCAATTGATTCCATAACCTTATCATAAACCTTATCAATCTTATCTTTTGATACTCCAGCATATAAATATTGCTGGTATGAAAAAATTAATCTCAGTGTTTCAGGCAAATAATACGACGAAAATCTATGGGTGCCTTCAACTTTATCTGGATATTTTTCCAATGCTGCACTAAGCTTGTGCATCTTCTCTATGAGAATGCCTATTTGATTTTGCATCTCTTCGTCTATTTGACTATGCTGAACATCTTCGAAATAGAAAATATATGAATCAAGATCTGCTCCTTCAATCATCTCCTCTAACGTTGTCCCTGTCTGTACATAATCAACTTCACTACTATCTGTTAAGTTTTCTATGTTCTGCAATGCTTTGAACAAGATTTCTGTATTTGGAACTGAAATATAATAATTAGCATTTTCAGTAAGTATTTCAAGAATCTTTGGTGTGCCATCATACTCTAATACTGCTGCAATATCATCAATGAGCACCTCAAACACATCACTTCCGCCATAAAATCCTAACTTATTTGAAAAAAGATATACTTTTCCTTTTGTAGAAAGATACTGGTCATTGCCAACTTCCTTATAAAGAATCGAATGATCCACATAATGTATCAATTCATTTTCATCAATGGCTATCCCTAAATCTTCATGTGGAAATAAGGGTAGTTTACCATTCATAATAGTGGTAACGACTCCATCTGGTATAACACTTGAAATCTGTCTATCCATTCCAGAGTGCTCTGCAATATACTTATATAATTTTCTCGCTTTATCCATTACAACATCACTCTCCAATCCTAGTTGATTCTTTAGTGCTATCCTGACTCTAAAATATGGTCGACGCTTCTTTAAAACCATTTCATCTAAGTGAACCTTATTCGAACTATCCGAAAAACTCCACTCTTCAATTTCCAATTTGCTAAATCTTCTACAGTCTTTGAATGCCGATTTAGCTATCTCTGGCTCCTCTTCAAATTTAACTGTTTCCAAATAGATATCATGCATAAAACATTTATCTGGTATGAGGGTCGCTTTTTTCACAGATACAGATACTAATCTACTGCATAGCGCAAAGCTTTCTTCTTGCCAATTCTGTATAAATGCAATTTCTACTGTTTCAATACCTGATAACGTAAATGCATTTTTTCCTAAATAATCTAATTTTGAACGAATCTGTATGGTTTGCAACGATTCACATTCAGCAAATGCATTATCGCCTATGCTTTTTATACCAATTCCAAAATGAACAATCTTTAGATTACGGCATCCATAATAAGCATTATCCTTAATCGCTGTTACCGAATCAGGCAATTGAACATGTTCTAATATTAAATTGTCCGAAAATGCTCCCTCTCCAATCTCAATAACCTCTTGTCCTGAAATTTTTTCAGGAATCTCTACTCGATTGCTTTGCCCATTATATTTATCAATAGATATTTGACTTCGAGTAATGTTATGATAGGAGAACTCACCTGCATATGTATCGTTGTAATCCATTTAATTCATTCCTTTACTTAAAGCTAACCGCAAGTTTTGTTGTCATATTTTTATCTGTCAGCCAACTCAATACTACTGGAGTCAGATCATGAACACTTGCTTTTCCATCTGCTACCTTCTTGAGAAATTCTATGATTTGAGGTCCATCATCGCCAAGTCCCAAGTTATCAATAATTTCATCTGCTTCCTGCAACCCTTTTTTCATCTTATCCAGATTGTCTTGCTTAAACTCCCAGGATGCACCCATTTTAATTTTATTAGTAGCATAATCCACTTTTTCTCTCTCTGGGGCAATTCCCTTAACAGTCTGTAACATGTTAACTTTTTGTTCCGCTATCTTGTGGTAATGTTCAGACCATTCCTGTAAAATAGATTTCTTGATTGCCAAAACTTCTTTCTGTATGTAATTTGCTGTTGATTCCTGTACCATTCCACATGCTACTGCGTCACTTGATGATTTTAAAAGTCCAATGACTCTGCTTTTTGTTTCTGGCGAAACAGAGAAATCTAGCTGTAACATACTATTAGAAACTGCTTGTACAATAAAATGGCTCTCACTTACTGCTGTGGAATATATCTTGTCATTTTTTTCTTGCTTTTGAACATCATTTGAAGACTTCTCCAGCTCATGTATCTCCTTCATTGCGATGATACTCTGATCTAACAAATCTATCAGCATTACTTCACCTTCCAATCTGCAACTAATCTGCTATCAGCTTCAATCTTTTTACGCGACTCCTCGTATCTTGCACTTAAGTCTCCACCATTGTCTACAAAGATATTTTCTTTTCTCTTTGCAATGTCCCTGGCAACATACTCCACATCTTTCTGAACCGTCTGCAGTACCACAAGTAAACGTTCTAACTTGGATAGTGGGTCTTTTGAGAACATAAGTAACACATCTAATGCATCACCACTATCGATTCCTTTTTCAACTTCTCCAAATGCAACCGCAATGGTCTTAGCATCTTTCTTGATTCCATCCAATACTGGCATATTTCCATGAATATTGACGAGTGAAGAACTTGCCGTTTCATAAAAGTCTTTGATTTTATCAACAAGATCCTCAATATCCTCATCGTCAATATCTTCATAGTCCAGATAATTAGATATTTGCTTCAATAAACTATTCGCTTTTTCTTTTTCGGCATCTGCCACCTTTGGAATTCGTGTATATATTTTCTCATATATCTCTCGAATCTCTCGACGCTGTGGAATAGGATCATTCAACATAAGCTGGTCATCTGGAATAACCAACCTTGCCTTCTGCATTTTACGAACATCCGCATTAAACTCTGTTGCTCTTATAAATACCTGTGAAGATTTTAAATTACCCTGAATAATATTGTAATACTGAGTAATAACATCTTTAACCTTCTCATCATTATTGAGAACCATACTTACAAGAGAATTCCACTCTGAACAATGTGAATTCTGAACCGGCTTCTTCAAGTTCTTTGCCATCATGTTTGTTGCAGGGATTCCCTCTACCTTTGTTCCAGTGAATACTCCCTGAAGTATTTCTCTATACATCTCTGTTGCAAGTGCACAATCTTGATAATCAACTTGATGATTTTCAAACCGATTTACGGTATCAACAATAGTTTTTTTCCACTTTTCTACCCAAATCTGAACCCGGTATACCATCATTGAAGAGTTATCAAAATTCCAGCTTCCATTTCCAAGAGTAACATAAGCTAAAAATGCCTCTAATACTCCTTGTGTCTCTCTATCTGCCGGTAAAATTACTAGTGCATTCTTTGCTGCTCTTTTCTGACGCTCAAAACCAATAAAATCTTTTGTACCCTTGACTCTATTTAAATTATCAAGAGATACACCCTCTACCTGCCAATTTATTGCTGATATTAAGAATCTTTTATTAATCTCATCACGTGCTTTTGTGATATTCACTACATCCTTAGTTGTGGCACCAACATTTAAATCGCCACCATCGATCCATATCTGTAGAGTTCTCTGTCCCATTAAGAAATCTGCCATGGCAGGATCTACTGTAGGGGTAGAGTTTGGTGGTGTAACTGGCGGTACATTATCAGGAACATCATCAATTCCCACAGGTGGCTTAATCGTTGGCTTAATTGTTTTTTTACCACCTTTACGCCCTTCAAAAGTAGGTACTCCTAAATCTTCAAAGAATCCAATTGGCATTCCACCTAAATACTTAATACCATCTTCCTCATACTCTAAATCAGATGCGTCTCCCCATACTCTTATAAAACGTTCTACTCTATCAGCAGAATTTTCGTCAACATGCTGATGTATATAAGTACTTACATAGAGGCTTTCAAATGGAATATCATTGATTCTCTCGATTGTAAATTCTGGGAAACTATCCTTTTTAAAGAGATAATTTCTCATTGCTCTTTCAATAATATCTCTCAGCAAATATCTAGGTGTCCTATAATCAGGCTGTAAAATACACATATATAAATTAGTAATTGCTCGCTTAGTAAAAGGAAATAGTGATAATTCTTTTCCTTTTCCAACCGTGACTGTATCCCAATTTGCCTTTTCTTCGCCTTTATGTATTGGATATTCTTTCATTGAAGCACCATTTTTTGCCCATTCATCCAATACATCGCCACGCAAAGACATTGCGTTCAAATATCTTCCTACAAATTCATACAGAGAGTCTTGATTTTCTCCAAATACATCATTGGGAATATAGAAAAATTGTGTTACTCTATCTTTATGGTTATCCATAAAATTTACGTTAAAATACTTTTCTGTTGTTCCAACTATTGATGAAATCCTACATAACTCCTGACTTTCATACATTCCGGTATGCTCAGTTGTCAATACGTTCAACAGCGCTACATTTACTCCCGTAAATGCAGTAACATCTTCGATAAGTAATGTAAGATTTTTCCCCTGTCGTTTAATTTCTTTTCTAATTTCAACAAATACCTGTTCAAAATCGCCTGGCTCTAATCCTGCACATGTCTGAATAACCTTATTTACTAATGTATTCATATAATCTGCCAATCGCTCAGGCATTTCTTCATCCGCCAGTATAGCATTGGCCATTTTCATAGCATTTTTAGCAGCACCGTTAGTAATCATGTCATCGCAGAAATTAACATCCACCTCAAAGTCTGATGTTTCAAATAATGCCATAACATCTCTGCTATCACCAGTCTCATTTTCTGCAACTTTTTGATAAATACGATCAATAGCACCTTCTTCTCTCATAAGATTCGACTGAAACTGTTCATATTGCAGAAGCTCAACTAATCTCTTTTTCTCATTATTACTTAATATTTCATCATTTTCATCATTCTTTATTTCTACAATAAAGTTCTGATAAATCATATCCCTAAGCTTTTTATTATCTATTGTAGAAGTTGCTCGTACCAATCTATCATACACAGCCTTATTAGGAATGTTTGCAACTTCTGGAAGTTCAAGCAACTGTTTAATTGTCCCTTTTAAACTGTTATCACTTCTTCGAACAAAAAGGACAACCTCATTCTCTGGCACTGATTGCTCTAGTCGTGCTGCAAACCATCTTATTAAATGTGACTTACCTGCGCCACTCGAGCCAATGACTATAATGAACTGATGATTATTCTCGGAATTTAAAACATACTTATTAAATACTTGTTCCTCAGACATCACTTTATCTGATTTACTATCCCATTTTTTTCTTATATGTATATTATTTACTGGAACATGTGTAGCTAAAAAGTCAGCCTGTGTGCTTGTAACAGTATCTATACGAATCACTTCGCCAATTCTACTCTTTGCAATTTCCGAATTCATACGTTACCTCCTTACTGTGACATGTGTTACTGTCGATTTTATCGTATGTAATTCTGCTTCATATAAAAACCACATATCTCCACTATCCAATTTATGTGATAACTGAATAACGCCTTCGTCATGAAGAGCTCGTAATCCATTTGACATTGCCATATTAATTTTTTTATTACCATCAATGTCTGATAATCCAATTTCTGCATAAGGTTTAATCGCTAAAATGAAATCTGTAAAAGTATATTCTTCCCCCTTTTTTAATTTTGTAACAGCAAGCACTGATCTTAGGTATTGATGCATATTAGGCAGTAGTATCATGTCATGTAAATTTCCAAGTCCTAAATACGATGCCCAAAATCTCCAAGCACGCATATCATCCTCAAAAACCGGCACTCCTATTGTTTTAGACATATGTTCAACAAGTGAAGCTTCTGACACTGCCTTATATTTAAAAACCTGCTCATTCATTGATAAATACACTTTTGATACTTCAAAAAATAGTCCATCTGTGATTGCAGCAATGTTGCTAACAATATATTCTCTCAATGCGTCATATGATGCTACTTGTTTTGATTCAACAGCAAGAGAAATCTCTCCTTCTTTTACAGATATTAATCCTAGCTGTCTTGCTGCATCACGAACGGTTCCAAAATATTTTGTTGCACCTCCCAAATCTGATGGCTCTAACAATTCTCTCAAATCACTTTCCTGCATTGATCGACTTTTTACTGCTTGGCAAAGTGCATATACTCTTTCTGGTATTGCAGAAGTTTTCATTCTATCTTCAAACATATTATTACATCCTTTCAATCAAGTATTCTTCAATAACAGGTCCATCAACTATAGATGAAACTGTTTTATTTACTTCATTGCAATATATATCTTCTCGAAAGACATGCAATAAACGAACTTCTCTCGTTCCCAATGTCTTTCGTAATCTGCTCAGCTTTTTATAAATATCTTGTTCAGTATTTCCATATAAAACTACCGCATCTCCTGCAAAGTAATAATAATCACCATGTTCTACCAAACGCATAAACTCGTTCATACCTAATAAATTGACATCCGTCCATTCAGAAATACTATTTAATAGATTAAAATAACTGCTTTGCTCCTCATCGTTAATAATGACAGTTGAAAATCCTCTATTAATCACTCGTCCTATTAACTCGGTATTATCAATATCCGAAAATAGTATTGCTTCATTAGAACTTGCAAACATGTTATCCAGTTCAACGGAAAACTTACGAGTAGGTGCTGGTACCTTTTTAACCAACTCAAATCTCATAGGATCTGAATCAACAATATTTTTATGGTTATCACAGCCAGCACAATACTCTGAAACCATACTATATGTACTATTAAAGAACATCTCAGACCAACACATCCTTTTACCTTGCTTCACAGCACGACTCATGGTTTTAAAATCTTTTTCATTCTTGGTCCATTCTTTTGCGCGTACTTCCTCTATCAGTGCTTTTGTCTGATCTGTAATTTGCAACAATCTTTTATCTAAAATCGAAACTCTAATAAAATAAACCTGAGTTTTTGGATCAACTACCATATCGAGTATTTTTATTAGGTTGTATCTTCTTAATAATAGAATTACATATATATTCCATTTTTGATCAACCGTACTTGTATCCTCGGCATAATCTACGCTATTGTAATTTGGCTTTACTGATGTATCCAAAGTACAATAATCAATTCCTCTAGTAGATGTATGACTATTAAGCATACTATCCCATCTACCTAATATCTTGTCACTTCCTAAAACCTTATCTGTCATAACAAATGCAGATTCCAGATCTTCATCTGGATATACACACATTACACTCAAACAAGGGAGTCCATCTCTTCCACCTCTACCTAATTCCTGGTAATATGCATTCGGATTATCCGGCACATATAAATGCAATACGGTTCTTACATCGCTTTTATCTACACCAACTCCAAATGCAGATGTGGCTACAATGATATCAAACTCATTTTCGGACCACTCGTCAATGATCCTCGAACGCTCATCTGCTTTTGTTTTTCCAGTAAATGTTTCAACATTTGTGATACCGATCTCTGCTGCCATTTCTTTAACCTTTTCCGCTTGATCTGGTCTCATTACGTAGACAACCATTGGTCGAGGTAAACATCTCAGCAATTCTCTTGTCTTCTCATTTTTATCTCTAAAAGATGTAGCGGTAACAAGTTCAAATCTAGGTTCTCTTCTCAGTGCATCACATCTTATCTCAATCCACTTATCTCCCGTAGCGAACATACTCTGAAGAATCTTAACTGTATTCTTCTTATAAGTTGCAGAAAGCAATACTGTCTTTAGCTTAGAGTTTTTCTCATACAGATTGTTTCTCCAAGGCTCCAGGCATTGATAATCTACACGGAAGAAATTTCCCCACTCAATTACTATATGAGCCTCATCAATTATAAGATTTCTCAAATATCCAGAATCGTTAGCTACATCTATGACTTGCTTAAACACTTCGTTTTTAATCAATGCTTCTGGCGAAATAAAAAGCAGTCTAAGCTTTCTATTCTTGATTCTATCAATAATGCTTCTTTTTTCTTCTTTAGACAAATCACTATAATAGCATGCAATCTCTGATTCCATAGCCACTTTGATGTTGTCTTTTGCTACTCGTACCTGATCCATTGCAAGAGATACTGTAGGTACTACCGTAATTGTTAATCCATCCTTTTTTTGATATGCCATCGTTTGAGTAATCAAACTTTTTCCACCGCCTGTCGGCAACGACACTAACGCTGTATAACCTTCCGGCATATTCAATGCTCCATTAACCGCTAACTTCTGTCGTATAGATTTGAACTTTTTAAAACCTGTCAATCTATAGATGTTTGGGGTTACTCCTAAGAAATACCGTTCATCCTTTTTGGGTTCTATATAATCTTCCATAAATCCCTGTTTAATAATATCAGTATTCATATAGTCAGGCAGATTTAGAGTAGCATAACAAAGCCCTTCTGAATCTGTACGTAAACCATATGGATTATCTTTAATGTCTATGTCCTCTGGTAAATGTACTGATGTCTGAAAAACTAACAAATAATTTCTGAGTGAAATCAGCAAGTCATCTTTTGATATTCTTCGAGCTCTGTACATCTTTATAAATTTTGATAACCTGAATGCTGTCATGTATCTATATTTTTCAATACCATCCTTAGGGCAATTATCAGCACTGATTCCACCTAATTCATTATCTAATATTTTTTGTATGCACTCTTCAATCTGTTCCTTAATCATGTGTCTTCCTCACCATAACAAATGCTGCTGCCTCTAGCTCCACTTTTGTAGTTCTCAAAGCTTCCAATACGGTTTCATAGGTTTGTTTCTTTTGTTCTATTTCGCCCACATCGACTCCAAAGAACTTTGCTTGTGCCACTTCCGCATTTAATGTCTGTTCTATGCTTGCTGCTGCTAGTTTTAAATTATTGCTAGCTTTCATTTTTTCTTTTACTTGATTCTTTGCCATTTTCATAGAAATTGATACAAAGCTTGCCCACTTATCTTCCGGATAAACCTGTCTAAACCAATCTATATTTGCACATCCATATCTTTCCTTTATATGTAAAGAATCAGTTTTTGCTGTTCTTCGTCCAAGATGAACAACATCCTTTTGAATATGAGACGTAGACTCTTTTGAAATAGTCTCAAGCAATTTCAATACCTTATCTACTGGAACATGCTCATATTTTTGTGTGCTAATTGCAGTTGATATCTGATCAACTGATATATAACTTTTATATTGCCTTATTGCGGTAAGAGGAATCCCCTTTTCTAAAAGTATCTGTTCATTTGGATATAAGTTCCATGTATAAACAATTCCTCTCCATTCGAAATCCGCCTCTAGTGCAATCGCCGTACATGTCCCTTTGTAAGAATTCATTGCATTAT
Organism: Agathobacter sp. LCP21S3_B2; assembly: GCF_052118705.1. NCBI lineage: Bacteria > Bacillati > Bacillota > Clostridia > Lachnospirales > Lachnospiraceae > Agathobacter > Agathobacter sp. LCP21S3_B2. Next base: position 34,862 of record NZ_JBQKGQ010000005.1, read on the forward strand.
CCACAATACAATCAAACACTTCATCACCAGGTGCAAAGAAATGCAGATAATCATTTTCTATTGCAATCTCACGGTTGAATGTACCAACGATTTCTCTGCTTCCCGTAGCATCCTTCTTACCGGTTCTTTCTTCGTACAATTCTCTTATTCTTCTTGAGAATGCATTTGAGGTACGATTAATATATTCCATCCAATTCGGTGGAATTAACATAGAATTCTCTGCTGACTTAATTGAAAATGAACTCTCATTAAATCGCACTATTCCATCTTTATTAAACTGACCTTTCAGACCTGCAAGACTTGCCCATCCCATCATTGTATTAGCAAATAACTCATTTTCATTTGATGTATAATAGCGCAATAATCTCTTCAGCTCTTGATTTAATGTTGCATATATGAATGCAGCTGAATCAAAATGCTGTTCCTCTCTTACCTCTTTTTCCATCTTCTGAGAAGACTCGATGATTTCAGATATCGCATTAGAAATTCCATATCTGAAATCGCTGGTTACTGCATGAATAATACTCTCATTGATTTCATTCATAATAATTTCTAGTCCACTTAGTGACTTAGTAAAAATATTAAGTCCTTTGTTCCAGAAATTATATAGTTCTTCTTCTAGTGTTTCCTTTGCATATATAACTACAGAACAAACATCTTTGTCCACCGGCCTTCCCAATCTATCGAGTCGTCCAATTCTTTGTTCAATAGCATTAGCATCCCAAGGTAAATCAATATGGATTACGAAGTCTGCACCTTGCAAATTTCGTCCTTCACCACCAGTTTCATCACAGAGTAGTATTTTACATTCATCCTCATTCTGGAAACGATATATGCTTAATTCCAATTCTTCTTCATCCATATTTTTATTGAAAAGCGCGATTTTTTCCTCCCCAAAATAGGTTTGTAATACATGTCCATATTTTTCAAAGGTCTCTGCATAGTTTGTAAAAACTACAACCTTTTCCCCATATATTTCCTGATCAATAAAATCGACAATACTGAGGATCCTGCTAGAATAGTTATATGGCTCTGCTAACACATTATCTAATTCTTTGAGCATCCATTCTTCTGCATTCAACCATTCCTTTGCATTTTCTTCTACATCTGGATCAACTGCTAAACCTTTATTCTTTTGCATCTGTATCTCTTTGTTAAACGCCCACGAAGAGCTAAAGAAAGCAGTCAATAAAGGAATGTAATACTTTTCAAAATCTACAGATGAAATTTCTTGTCCACTAATCCAATCTACAATTGCTTGATATGTAGTATGCTCATAAGTATTTTTATCAGGATCAAGTGTATACTCAATCTCTCTTACCGTTCTCTTAGGTAAATACTCCTCCATATACCTTCGTCTATTGCGAATAATATTTTTCTCTAACTGATAGTTCTCACAAATATAGAGCAGAGCTTCCTGAATCGCACTTTTTCCATAATCAGCACTATCAATATCTATCTCTGATAATATACTCTTAAATCCATCGTCTTCTATTAGTTTTGAAATTCTCTTTAGTCCGTTTATGACATCATCAAATAAATCTGTACACTCTTCATTGTGTGAAGGATTTTCACCATTTTCAATAGCATCTGCTATATTGTCGATATAATCATCAAAGTCCTGTAATACAAGATATGTACTTTTGGTAATGCTTTTCTGTTTATCTACAAGTGCTTGAAAATCATCAGGCGAGAACTGATCATACTTATCCGGCATAATCAACTGAAGTAATTCTAAATATGCTTCCTTCTTCTGCTGAACTGGAGTTGCAGAAAGTAATAGAATATTCTCCGTTCGCTTACTTAATGAGTGAAAATATGTATATAATCTTCTATTTGCCAGCAACTTGTGTGCTTCATCTGCAATAACAAAATCCCATCGAGTATTGATATGATTTTCGATATCTTCTTCTGCAATCAACTGAACATAATTATCGTTAATATTTTGTCCAGGAATTATTTCAAACTTGATTAATAATTCAGTTCTCCATTGTGCAACCAATGGACGAGGCACTGCTATAAGAATTTTCTTATTTGAATTATGAAGTAAATATACTTTTAATACAGATGCTGCTTCAATAGTTTTACCCATACCCACTTCATCTGCTAACATGACTCTGCAATTCTTTTCCTGAAGACATCTCATGATGGTCTTTAATTGATGCTCTTTCAAGAATATTTTGCATCCCGCTAACTCTTTAAAACCAAATACTGAATTATCTAAGACTTTAACTGTCTTACTTACTATGCTTCTGCCAAAGTACCATGCTGGATTTTGAAATTCATAACTTCTCAACTGCTCTGCTGGTGATATTCTTCCTCCATTAAACGGCGCATCTACAGCATCCTCTCTCACCTTAATTACCTTATCTGTAAATTCTTCTTTCAGATAATAGTAGTACCACTCATCTTCTTTTAGCGTTGAAAGAATTGTATATCTACCACCTCTATACATTACATATGACTCTCTATGTAATGTACATCTTTTTACATACTCATATGGTAACTCAGCTTTTTCCGGTATATTTTCATAGTAGTTTCTAAATCCAAATGGATCTAAAAATGCAACACTAACATTCTCTGTAAAGTCGTCAGTTTCTATAATTTTTCCAGTAATGAAGTTCCTTGGATCTTCAAAGTCTGCAACAGGACATCTGACATACATTCCTCTTTCCAAACGCTTCACCTCCATTAGATTTCAATTAATGATTTGTAGCTTTCGAGACATTTTTCTCTAACTGCACACCATTGACACCATATATTTGCTTCTTTACTATAATTTGCTTCTTTGAGATTTTCTGGAAGAAATTTCTTTTTCTCCGCTACTGTCAAATCATTAAATTTTCCTAGTAGTACATTCTCTTGATTCTCGTTCTCCAAATGAAGATATATAAATTCCTCCTTTTTTCTCATCATATCAGTATCAGTATCATCAAGTTTTGGAAACTGCTTAATTTTTCCATCTTTTAATGCTTGATGAATAATAGCGTTTTTTGTGTTTGTTTTTATATCTGTCATTTCAGATTCATTTAAGAACCTAAAATATCTACTCAAACGACTTGTTGCATCGTCCAATGCTTCATTCATAATTGCTTCTGTTGCAATTTGTCCTTCAAGTTTTCGCCGAACAATATTTGCCAACATTATTTCCATGTATTTAGACTGTAAAAACCTATCCTGATATATCGTTCCACCTTCTATCAATGATTCTAAAGCGAAACGATATCCACAGATTCTTCTTCTAAATCCATCTAAATCCACAAATTTACTTCTATTAACACCAAGATTCACCGTCAAGTCTAAATTCTGTTTTGTTGATGCTGTATTATGAATGTTTCTTTCTGTCTTAACACCTAATAACTTAAGGATATAGTACAACTCGTTTTGCTTATCATCATCATTTTTTATATAACTTAATTTAAAGTTGCATCTATTAAACTCTAGTCCATAAACCAGGGCATACCTCTTAAAATGCTTATATTCCTTTCTTGACTTAACATACACTTGATATTTCCAATCTAATGGCTCATATGCTTTCTCAAAAAACTCTATAGTAAGCGGCCACGGAAACTGATCTTCTCTTTTAACATTCATATCAGCGTCTGACACGCATGCAAAATGATAAATAATATCTGCTTCCTGGGTAGAACTTTTCAGTACATCACCATCTATTTGCTGAAAATCTCTGACTATCCAATTTGCGCTTTCACCTTTTTGACTTTCTTGCTTAAGATAATATGCCATCGTATCTTTTAGACAATCAAATGTGCTGGTTGTTTCTATTTTTTCTACTTCTTCTAATCTAGCTAACAGTCGTAGCAAAATGTCTTGAAACTCTGTTTCAGCATCAGCTGTCGGAAGAATTTGCGTCTCTACGAAATCTTTTATCTTCTCATAGAAATGTTTAAAATTATTGTTCTCATTTTCGAAATCTTCGTAAAACAATTTTGTTATCTTATTAAGAGTTTCCAATGCCTCAATCAATTCATCTATTGATTCTAAATCGACATTATAATAAGCAAGTCTATTTAATTGCTCTGCATATTCCGCTTTTCCCTTATTTAATTTTGAAATTTGTTTTCTCAATTTCTTCAGGAGGTCTATAACCCCCTCTGATTCATTGTCGCCCTCTAAAACAGTTGCTCTTGAAAAGTAGTTCTTAGTCGAATTAAAAGTTGTAATCAATGAACCTGGAATTTTCTCATACAAAGCACCTGAATATAAGCACTCTGCAATATCATTCATATTCTCAATTTTAATTCCGCCATTTTCACTATCCCACATATTGGTAACTGCCACAAAAAAATGTCCAATCGGATAAGCCAAGAAATGTCTCTCACCAAATTGTTCCGGGAAATATACCTTCAAAATATCATTCACTGAATTATTTGCAGAATAAAACTGTTCTCTCATATAAGATAATGCTGATCCTTTTTTATTTTCATCTTCGTGATATTTTCTAGATGCATCCTCAAATATCTGAGCAACATATGCAGAAAATTCAGTAATATTATTAAATTCTATTACACTTATATCATTAAGTACTCTACTCTTTTCCGTTAGAGTACCATCTGCCAGTTTACCAATTTGATCTGCTAGCACATTTCCTTTATAGCTTGCCTGTAATAACGTTGAAGGTATAAATTCATTATTGAACTGACTCTTTATGTTCAAATCAAAGCAAGAATACACATCAAGCCAAGTTTGATAGATTTCTTTGTACTGCTGCTGATAGTTAAATAGAAGTACAACCCTCTTGTATTTGGCAACCTCTTCAATCATTGACAATATAGTTGGAGTAAATTGGTGGATTCCATGAATCACTACCGTATTACAATCTATTTTTTCAACTGACTTTGCTTCTTTTCCTCTTCTTACATCTTTAGCAACTAATGCCGTTTTAACAGCTTGATCGATTTCTTTGTCACTAAAATTTCTTCTTAAAGTAAACTTTTTCGCATTCTCACCATTAAGAATTGCTTTGTAAGCCGCAACAAGATACAACTGTTCCTCTGTTATTTTCTTTATTTTAAGATTTTTTAGTGAAAGTCCCATCTCAGCCATCAACCGAATACTATCTAGTAAGCTGCTTTTGTTAAAACGTAATGACTGTTTTATTTTTTTCCATCTATCCGGTTCTATATTTGGTGTTACTGTATCCAGTGTATTTGTCAGTATCGTGTACTGTTCAATATACGTCTTTGTATCGAACCAATTCGGATATAAAGCTTCTACAAGTTCTTCTACAGTTGCCAATTGTCCATCATTCAGCTCACTATATACTGCTGACAATCCATTGACCATCGTCTGTGACACGCAAAAATGAGCGCAGTTTTTTATCGAATCCCAAAAGGGTTCGTTATTTATTTCATATGGATTGCTGTAAGTATATATTGATAAGGACATCTTATACCTCCATTAAATTCTGCCATGATATCTTACTCTTGGATTTTACGTCTTTCATCCAAACAACATTTCTTATGGCTCTGGTAAGTGCTACATATAATACTCTACTTTCTTCATTTACTCGCTCAGTTTGTTCCTGCGATATATCATAATTGGAATTATATTTTTTATTTGGTTCATCACCGATTCTGATTCCATATGCCAATTTGTCATTCTCAACATATACATCTAAATCCGCCTTCTTCATGGATGCAATATCCATACCCATATAAGGCATAATTACGCATCCATATTCCAATCCTTTAGCTTTATGCACAGTAGTGCATATCACTCTAATATCGTCGGTTTCATTTTCAACATTACGTGCTAATTCCTCTTGTTTTGTCACAATGTTAATATGCATACTGTGTTCAATTACATTTAGTGTCAAATAATCGACGCTATACGTTTTTATGATTTTCTCCAATACCAACTCATAATTTGCTTTATAGAATTTTTGTTCATTTTCATTATCTGAGTAACGGAACCATGGTTGGCAACCTTCATAAATATTTCTTAATAACATCAATATAGGTTGGATCTTGGTATCACTGATAATTTGTTCCCAATTTCTATTTAACTTGCCAATAAAATACTGATTTAAAACTTCTATTAATTTTGATACCTGATCTTCTCTGTCAAGTCCGTGTAATCCTTGTATATCTAAATCTATTCCTATATAATTTGAATCAATCAAATTAAACAAGCATACTGGATCTCTAGGATTCAATAATGCTAATACCAGCTTGTATAAATCCAACGCAGGTGTAAGTTGATACAAATCTCCACCTACTTGTGTTTCGATAAATTCACCGCGTACCTTTGCCTCTTCTAGAATGTCATGAATTTGCCAATTATCTCTAACAAGAATTGCAATCATCATATCCTTGCTTGTAAGTTTATGATGTGTTGAAAGATATTTGATAATGTCTTTCTGCCTCTCAATCTCTGCAAAAAGAACGTCCATTCTCTGTTCATCGCCTTCATACTCTAACTTAGTAATCAAATCATGTGCTGGAAGAAAAGTATCAATACTACTACTTAATGAATCTCGGCCTTGCAAGAATGGTAAATATCCTCTACTTCCCATTTTTGAGAAAATACCATCAAATTTATCCAACAATCTTTTATCTGTTCGATAGTTTATTGTAAGCGAAAATTCTTCCCACTGAGATTCATCCGTTCTGATTAAATCAAAAGCACTAATTGTTGCCCCTCTGAAACGATAAATACTTTGCTTTAAGTCTCCCACTACAAATAGCTTTACATTTTTTATTACATTTTGTAATTTCAAAAAAGAATCTATTTGTACATCATCTGTGTCCTGAAATTCATCAATAAACAAGTATTTATATCTCAAACCACATTTTTCCCTAAAAGCTCCATTCACCGCATCATTTAATAGCAACATGCTTTCTTTAAGATCAATCTTATTCTTAGAGAAAATTTGCTCTTCGTATTCTTTTTCTGCTGGTATCATAACTTCCATAATAACTTCATTGAAAAATGGCCATTCCTCAAAAGTACCTAAATTCTCAGCTTTTAATTCTTTTATTCCGTAGCTTTTGTTATAAAGCTGTTGTGAGAAATGCATCAGTAATTTTCGGAATTTATGTACTGGCATTCTTAGTTGTTGCGCAAAATTAGCTTCTTCTTTTTGCTTTCTTACTAAGAAATCATTCAAATATTTTTCATATACCTGCTCTTTAGCATATTCACTTGAAGAAATTGCAAATTCTGCACCCAATCCATACTCCATAGCTGTGCTTTGTAACACGACTTTTGCGAACTTATGTATAGTAGATATCTGCATCAAATCAACTGCTTCTATTTCATGCAATACCTTCTTATTCTTGGTGAGTATGTAACAATTCATAAAATATTGTTTTAGTCTCACCTTCATGTTATCAGCCGCTTCGTTCGTAAATGTTACCATTGCAATTTCATCTACAAGATTATTTACAAAGTGACTTCTACTTAAGCATAAATACGCAATGCGGGATACCATCGAATAAGTTTTTCCTGTTCCAGCACCCGCTTGAACAAGTATGTTTTTGTTCCCTTTAGCATGTTCTACTTTATATTGATCAAAATTCCAGTTTGTAGAATTTGCAACACCCTCAAGAACTGACTCCTGCTGTTCTGTGTATTGCCCCTCAACAACAATAAATTCATCCGTATCCAAATCAAGGTTGTGTATATATATTTCAAAATTAAATATTCTAAACGAGTTATCGTTACATAAAAACTCTGGCTGCACTTCATCAGCTTCGGCTAATCTAATATCTCCTTTATCAGATATAATACCTCTTTTTCGGAATCCATCTGCAATCTTAGAGGCAATCATGTTTAAATCATCTTCCTTCTTTACAAAGGCTATTACCTTTGTCCCCGAAAAATAGGAATTAACTAAATCATCTGTTTCTGATTCGGATAAATTTCCATTGAAAATTTTTAATATAGAATACGCATCAGCAACTTCTGTTATTTGTTCGTCTTTTGCTTTATATGACGGTTCAAAGTATTGTCTAACCACCGCCATTGCACCTTCATCAAAAGGCGTACTATTAAGAGGTTTCTTTTTCACAAATGCATTTGAAATCTTTTGTCCCAACTTACTAGCAGAACTTAAGTCGTCTGAAAAAATAGTAAAATCTTTTGAAGATACTACATCAAGTCTTACATCTCTGTACTCCTTCTCAGAAATAAACGGATAACAAACCATTGATAATACAACTGGACTGATTCCAAATTGATCATTAAGGAAATTCAACCAGTCAAATCTATATCCTCTTGCCTGTTTTTCCGGAGAACCGTATACTTTTGACTCTCCTTCAATAATGATTTCATCTGGGCTTTTTACATCAAAAATATACTGTGCCTGCCAGCCCTTAACTTCTATTACCATTATTCCAACATTTTTAATCAAAAGGGCAAAGTCAAACTCTCTGTCATCTACAACCTCGCGATGATTATATACAACGACATCGTTAGGCAATAATGAAGATAGTTTTTCCCATACTAATGCTTCACCTTTATATTCAGTTGGCTTATTATCCATCATTAGTGCCATAACGCATCTGTCCTCCTAAATTTCTGCTCTAAGTAACTTTATGAACTCATTTATATCACTTTCAGTCGTAAATTTATTGATTGAAACCCTTAACACCTTAGTAACTTTATCACCTAATCCCAATGCCTGAATTACATAGGAAGGCTCTCCGGCACTACAAGCAGATCCAGTGGATAACGCTACTTCTTCACTAATTTTCTTAATAAATCGTTCATTATGGAAATCTTCTTTCTCAACTACAAGACTAACAATTCCAGGTATACGCTTTGACTCATTGACCGTAGTATGGATTCCATCAATATTTGCAATTCCATGTAGCAATAATTCATCGAGCTTTTGAATATGAGTTTCATTTTTTTTCATGTCTCTAAGTGCAATCTCAGCAGCTTTTCCAAAACCAACTATATTATGCACTGCGTGTGTTCCTGCACGGTATCCAAATTCCTGCTCACCACCATGCATAAATGCAGTAATCGGAGCAATACCATATGCATCAGACTTCATATATGCTGCCCCAATTCCTTTTGGACCATATATTTTATGGGCAGAACATGATGCATAATCGATTCCTAATTTCTTCACATCGATTTCTAATTTTCCTAAAGCCTGCGTCAAATCAGAATGCAGTGCTATATTATGACTTTTACAAATCTCGGACACCCTACTCACATCACTAATCGATCCTATTTCGTTATTTACATAAAGTATAGATACGAGTGCAGTGTTTTCTTTTATAGCCTTTTCTATCTCTTCAACACTTATTTCTCCATTAGAGGTAACTCCAACAAATGATGCTTCAAATCCCCGATCTACCCTTTTTTTCTCTCCAAATAAAGATATGGTTGGATCATTATTTGAATACAATTCTCCATTTAAATACCTGCATGTATTCAGAGTCGCTTTATGCTCCACACGCGATGTAATTACATGATTTTTTCCATCACCATAATATTTTCTATAATCCAAATATCCCTTGATAATAAAATTGGTACTCTCTGTTGCTCCAGCTGTGAATATTATCTCCTCTGGCTTAGCACCAATGAGCTTTGCAACCTTTTCTCTTGCCTCTTCTACAGCAGCCTTTGCATTCGTTGCTTTACAATAATATTTACTTGAAGGGTTCCCAAATTCCTCACTAAGATATGGAAGCATTGCATCTCTAACTTCCTCATCAATCGGTGAGGTTGCACTATTATCTAAATAAATCACACTGTGTCCCCCTCTCCTAAAACTTGCAGAATGTACTTATCCATATTTCCCGCATGATTATACATATCTAAAAGGAGTTGGCTTCCTCTGTCTATATGAGCTTTGACATACTGTGGAAAATACTCTTCATCTGACAAATATCTTCCTTCTACCTGTTCAATAAGCACCTTAAAGTACGTATCGTTATCGCCAGTAATCGTCTGTCTATTCAAATCCAAACCATCTGAATCTGATTTATAATCTCCTACAGGTGTTTTTTCCATTAGAGACCAAGCTATTGCATGTTTTACCAATGTATAAGGCTTGTAATTTGTTCTTTTTTCTAATTCTTCAAAGATTTCTTGCGTTCTCTTCGATGTTTTTAATCTAAATATCATTGGCTACACCTCAAAAAAATAGTGATTTTCTATAGATGTTCTGTTCTCATTTTCATCATTTATCAACAGATACTCTTTAGATACATATGGTTTTACTATCTTGTAATACTCTTCATTAATCTCTTCATCAGTAGACAGAATAATTACTTGTTCACTGATGTTAGGGAAAAATTTTTCAGATATTTCTCGTCTATGATTTGCATCTATTCTTGCATATGGCGTATCAATTACAAATGGTATATTCTGACCAGAGATTTCAATAATGGCCCAGTATAATGCAAGAATGAAAATTTGACGTTCTCCCTTAGACAGTCTGCCTAGTTCAATCTTTTTATATAAATGAATCTGTTCATTGCCAATATCAGCTTCTGAAATATTTTTAAGTTCGTTAAGTGAAGACAATTTCAATAATTTTATAAGTTTCTTCTCTCCTTTTGCTCCTATCAAGTTTGTAAACTCTGAGTTTCCAAGATTTCTATATAATGTCAAAAGCTCCTTACTGCTGTAAGTTTCATCTTGATAGAGATTGAAATCAAAATTCTTGCCAATCTCTATATGCGTAATAAGATTATTCTTACGATAGATAGTCTTTAGTTTCTGAACTATTGCTTTTTCAAGCTGATTTCTTATACTAAGGGTCTTCTCTTCCAGGAACTGTTCCATCATCGTAGATATTCCAGCACTTAATTCATACACATGTTTATTCTGTGCGTTAGATTTAAGTGTCTGCATCGCCTTATCTCTAATCTGTTCTTTTATCTGTAATTCTCTACCAATATCTTCTAACCTATGTTGAGCTTCAAATAATTGTCGTGTCAGATCATCCTTCTTTTTGAGTATTTCATTCTCTTTTTGTGCAAAGGCATTAACATCTTCTTCACACATTGAATTTTTCAAAATACGATTTATTTCTGCTGTTCTTTCAGATGCTTCTTTCCGACGCTTGATTGTCTCTATCATAGTTTTGGCATCGAAATCTTCAAGTGCTGATACAATTCCATTCACTCTACCAATATCTTCTTTAGATAAATCAAACATCATTTCCATACCATCATGAAAACCTTTCGGTTTGAATGTATCAAGTAGGTGTTCTATAAGCTGATTAATTTTTTCATCTGATACATCATCTTTTAATAACTCTTCAATTGCATTTCTCTTCAACTTACTCTGAACATAATAAAATATCTCACCTTTTTCCTCTAAATCCAGCTGGGTCATAATTGGATCAGCAAAGTCTTTCAAGATATAAAAAGGCATCAATCCTTCGACAAACATTTTAATATTTGTCAATGTTTCCGTCTTGGTTTTTTCAGCCTGGCTATACTCGTCCTCAAGTTGTTTTTTCTCTTTTCTGGATATTCCTCCCGCATTTTTGAAAGAAGTCTCTAACTCTGTAAGCTGTACTTCCACATCTTCTAAATCCTTCGTCAGCTTACTTACATCCATTTCTAAATGTTCCTTTTCGGACTCCATTGACTCAATCTCTTTTTTTGCACACTCATATTCTTCAAACGTATTGTTATCCTCGCTTAAATTATTTTTTGATACATAACCATGTGTGTACTTTCTAATAATTTCAAACACATCCATTCCACACAATGTAAAAACAGCATTTTTTACATAAGTGTTATAGGCGCTGGTTGAGAATATATTTCCTACTTCCTCTCCATCGAATAAAAAGAACTCAAACAAATCCGGTGGTATTATGCTCTGTAAGTAGTTTTCAAAGTATGATAATTCCTGCTCATCTAGTTTTATGCCATCTTTTTCAACTGAATATTCTTCAGTCAACTTTTGAGCAGTATAATTCCACTTTCTAGTGATGATATAACTCTTAATTTCTCTTTCTATCTTGAGTTCCAGTGTAATCTGTACCTCTGCCTCTACAGTTTCCTGCTGAAATGCTTTTGAATTGATTAAATCCTTAATTTTTGATGTGTAGTGAGGATTTGCTCCAACATATCCATATGCCAGTGGACCATATAATGCAACCTTTATGGCTGTAAAAAGGGAGGTCTTACCTGCACCATTCTTTCCACCGATAAGAATAATATTTTTCTTTTTGTCCGTTACCTCAAAATCAAACTCATTATTGCCTTCATAGGAGCTGAAATTATATAATTTTACTTTATTGATTTTCATTTTCAATCTCCTCAATTATCTCATAATGTAACCACTGCTGATTAAGTAGCCGATCCATTCCATCCCTTAAAATTCTCTGGTTGGAATAGTTTTTATTTTGATAAACAGATAACAGCAAATTACGAACCAGCTCATTTGGTACATCATTTTTCTCTGCCAGCTTCTCTAATTCATTCACAGTTTCACTGTCAATCAATGGTTCTTTATAATCATACCACGGAAGTTTCTCTCCTGTGATTTCTTCATATAATTCTACTAACACCCTTCGTGACAAATCCAATTCCTGATCCCATATTTCATCAATTGCTTTTAATTCCTCCAATGTAATTAACTCATATCCCATCGTCTTCTGTGTTTCCAACAATCTTCTTAAAATCAGCTTTCTTGCTTTCCAATTAAAAGGTCCAAATCCCATATTGCCCTGCTTATCTTTATAAACAGTACCATTTCTTCTCTTTTTCTCGCGATATTCTTCATTATCACGAATACTCATCAACCAGCTTCTGAATTCTGCAAGTGGAATTAATTCTCTATGCCCACTTTTGATAAAACCATTTAAAGACTTATCTTCTTTTACTACAGTACATACCCAACATCCAAAACGTGAGTTACCACAGCTTTGTGTCTGTCCTCCAGCCTGCACGCCTGCAAAAGGACATTCACCACTATCTGCATCAGCATACAGTGAAACCAACTCACTATTATCTGATCCCCATGGAGTTCTGCCCCCATCACATCTAAGTAAAACATCCCATACATCATCTGTTGTTAACTCAACTATTGGATTGTAAACATATGCATCCTGAATTGTTTCATGGCGATTTAGAAGTCTGTTGGCTAATTCTCTACCTTCAATTCTTCTCTTTCTTGCAATACTTTCAGCCTTTCTTACTCCAAGAAGAACAACAACCTCTTTCCCTTCGTCGTCGATGACTTTCTGTATATACTCACCACTTGGATTTATTTTCAATCTATCTGTACACCATCTAAATGTTCCATTCATTCTAGGCGTTGGAAATCCCCTACCAATAACATTTGCCCAAAACGAGTTATTAGCTGGTGGTGTTACCATTGCAGATTTTATAGGAAGCCTATCTCTATCAGCAGCTTCCCCTAGTAATTCATTCATTTTACTCAAATAAATCTTAATAAGCGGATTTTCAATCAATGTATCTGAAGATACAATATACACATTTTTGTGTCTTTCTTCAGGACTTAGACCTAATAACATCTTATATACAAGTTCAACAACTGTTGTAGAATCTTTGCCACCGCTATATCCAATAACCCATGGTCTGTCGTCGGATTTGTATACATATCTAATTTCTTCAATCAGCTCCTCTAACGTATTTTCGTTAAAATAACTATTCGCCATCCTTATCACCTCTTTGTTGAGCCACTTCATTCAGCAAACGTAAGCTCAACTCTTTCTTTGTGTCGTCCATTGTTTCAACGACATTTAATATCTGCTGTTCATAGCTGCTTTCCTCAGTGATAAGTGTTTTCCTACCAACAAGTTCATCTAAAGAAATCTTGTATAAATCAGCTGCACCATGTAGAAATTCCACATCAGGTGCCGTGGTATTCCTTTCTATGTTACTAACAATTTGCTGAGACAAATTGAGAGCATCCGCTAATTGTTTTTGTGTGTATCCATTTTTCTTTCTCAGTTCAGATAATCTGCGTCCAATTTCCATAGAAATGCCCACCTTTCCAATTTTTTATTGTACTATAATTAGGCCATTTTTACAAATAAATTTTGTATTCTACCACTTGACTAACAATATTTTTGTATTATAATAGAAATACAAATATTTTGTTAGTTCAAAACAAATAAGGGAGGTTGAAAACAATGTTTGTTTGTAAAATATGTGACAAAGAATATGATGATAACATGCGTTATAGTCGTGATTCCCGCTATTGTAAGAAATGTGGTGCTGAACACGCTGAGTACCTTTCATATCGCCGTGATACTTTAGCCTCTTTGCGTGCAATGCCCCTCGAAGCCAAAATAATTCAGACCCAATTTCTTATCAATCAAGCTATAAGAACTTTCGGTGAAAAGCATTGTTATATTTCATATTCAGGCGGAAAGGATTCTACGGTGTTATCTCACATAGCCAAGCAGCTGTATCCTAATATCCTACATCTTTTTGCCAACACTACAAATGAATATCCAGAGACTCTTAAGCATATCCAATGGGAAATCAATGAGAACCATACCAATATCATCACGGTATTCCCTATAGATGCCAAAGGCGAGATGTGGAATTTTAAAAAAGTTGTAGAAAGATATGGATATCCTATGTTTTCCAAACGTGTATCAAATGCCATCAGAACCTATCAACATGCTAGAACCGAACAGACTAAACAAAACTCGATAGATTATATAAACAGAAATTTTAGAAATATGATAAATATAAAGAATTACCTATATCTGATAAATGCTGTGAAAAGCTCAAAAAAGAACCACTCCGCCGTAAAGCCAAAGAACTAGGAATGGAATGTGTAATCTTAGGTATTCTTGCATCAGAAAGTTATCAAAGAGAAAAAGACTGGCTTGAAAATGGTTGCAATGTATTCTTCAAATTCAAAGACAATCAATGTAAACCTCTCTCTTTTTGGACAGAAGGTGATATTCTTGAATACATTGAAAAGTATAATGTCAAGGTATCTGATTTGTACAATATGGGATACAAACGAAACGGTTGCATGTATTGCGGATTCGGTGTACATCTCGAAGATCCAGAATCAAATCGTTATAAAAAGCTTAAAGAAACACATCCCATACAATATTCCTATTTTATCAGTAATTTTGGTGGTTTGATGATTGAATGTGATGTAGCCGTATAGCAAAAAGCTTCCAGAGTGACTAACCATATATTGGTTTCTTTCTCTGGAAGCAATCCGTCAAAAACAAAACTCTCAATACTTATCTGCCTTTACTTTCTCTAACCTTTGGCATGCTCTTCTGTAATGTTTCCTGCGTCACATTCGTAGCACCCCTAGCCTCAAATGCATCCGCATTATACTGATACTCCTGCAGCTCGGCAACCATTGGAGCATACACAATCTCAGTCTCAACTCTCTCAGCTTTTGCTTTATCTGGCTCTACCTGTTCCTTGTCCTTCGTATTCTCCATACACTTTTCCTTATCAATCTGCACATTCATTGCAAGATTATCCAGCTTATCAATAGATGCATCCAAATGAAGTTTCATTGATACAAGCATCTTTTTTACTTCTTTCATTGGGCTAAGCACTACCTTTGTTATGATATGCCTCTGCTCCTTCTTTGCATAATCTACCTCTGGCTTATCAGCAAAAGTGCGGAATGCATTGGCTACTGTCTGTCCAGCCTCACGAAATCCTTTTGCAAGCAGTACAGTCCTTGCTATATCCTTGTCCGTAGATACAATCGCATCTTTTACAGACTCACGTACATTAAGAAGTCTTTTCTTAATCCCTAAGAATTCCGATACCCTGTATAATGCAGCTCTGCCTTTAACCTTCGCCTCGTCCACAATACTCCTTGCAGTAAACTTGACCTGTTCCTTTACCTCAAATATCTGTGATTTTATCTGCTCACATCTGGTATTAAGTCGCTCCTGTGCCTCTGATAATGCCTTTTTTGCATTATTGATAAGTGTATCTTCCTGCATCTCCTTGATCTGATTCTGCATATTGGTAAGTTCTTCCATCATGGAATCAATCTTTTTCTCCAGACCATCCACATAACTGCATATTTCAAATACATCATTTGCCTGCTCTTTCATGGTATTCTTTTTTAGTAATTCGAGAAGTTCCCTTATGACCTCCTCATTTGTAAGTGTCTTTTCTGCTTCCATCTGTTTTCCTCCTTGTATACGGGGCAGCACTGGCCGCCCCTTGTGTTTAATTATCGAAAGGGTGTAGCCTCTTTGTCCTTATCCTTGTCAGGATTACCATGATGTTTCTCTGCGCTCTCCCTTGCCTTTTCGTTGCTCTTATCCTTTGCTTTCTCATATTCGGAGATAATCTTGTTATAAAGCTTCTCTCTGAAATCTTTTGTCACCGGATAGCAGACATCCTGATAAATTGGCTTACCCTGCTCATCCATCTGCTTTGTCTTATACGAAGGCATTGAAACAAAGATTTTCTCTTTACCCTGAAGGATGTTGACATTATTTACAATGAAACTATTTTCAAAGTAAATTCGTGCCAGTCCCTTGATATTGCTGCCTTCTTTCTCATAAGGTGTCACAGTTACGGAAAACTCTGGCATTTCCTGTACTTTTTCCTGTTTCTGTGTCTCTTCTTTTTCCGGTTCCTTGATTCTTGCATAGGCATCAAGGATATTTGTGTAAAGTTCCTCTCGAAACTCTGCTGTGATAGGATTGCATACATCCTTATAAATCACACCATTGCTTTCGTCACGCTCATTGGAGCGGTATCTTGGCATGGATACGAAAAGCTCTCCCTTATCCTTATTCTCAAGGATTGCAATATTGGTAATCTTAAATGAATCCCCAAATACTACTGTTGCAAATCCCTTGACATTACTGCCCTCTTTTGCTCTTACTTCGTTTACCTTAATTGAATACTTCATATGCTATTCCTCGCTTTCTTTTTCCACTTTGTTTTGCTCAGGTATGATTAGCTCACACCAAAGTTGTTCTATTTGTCCGCCTGACAATCTGCCATTTAACCAGTTGCCAAGAGTAACAACAAATCCATCCTGCTCATAGTAGAGCCACTCCTGTGTCTCGATGTTTCCCTCATACACGATAGTCACATCAAAGTCAGGCATAAATAATCCTTCCTCTTCATCCCATATACAGGCTACTCCCTGTCTGAGAGAAAGGTTTAGACTTTCGATATACACATACCAGCCACTTATGACCAGCTGCATATCATCGTCAATCTCTGCAATATCATCATCTACATCTATAAGTTCATCCATCTCTGATACTGCTTCTTCCACATCACACAATCTGTATCTTTTATTCATCAGCTGCCTCCTTATATCTGCACTTGACCACAAAACGCATGGTTCCTTTCTGTGAACAGGTAAAAAGAGTTAATTCCTTTTCCTCGCCCTGCGTCTTGATGCTGTTATCATAAGGATTTACCACCTCAGTTTCTGCCACCTCATAGATATGTGTCTGTCCCTTTTTGTCGATTATTGCCACTTCATCACCTATCGAAATCTGATTAAGTTGTGTAAAAAATGTGCCATATCTGCTGCCATTGTGACCGCATAATACACAATTACCCCTCTCTCCAATTCCTGCTGTCTCAGGTATATGACCAATCCCTGCATTAAGAACTGCTGAACCCGTCCCTTCCATCACCGGGTATCTGATATCTATACTCGGTATCTCAATAATGCCGATGACATTGCCTTCTTCCAAAATGGCTTCATCCTCTTTACTAATGGAGGTTTGCTCTTCCTCCACATCTTTCTTTTCATCCTGATCATCCTCCAATGTCCGCTCAAACTCGCTTATAAGCTGTTCTGTCTGTTTTTCCCCGGTTGTACGCCAGAAAAAAGGGACTGCCATAATGGCAATCCCTGCTGTAATCAGTAGTCCTGCGACTACTTTTCTTATGCTCATATAATCCACTCTCCTATCGTATTCTGCCCTCTCTGTCGGCTGTATAAGTGCCTTTATCCTCTGCTACAATTCCTGCAGATTCTACCCTGTCATCAGCTTCTCTTTCCTCATCAGGTCCGCCAAGATCAGCATCCATAGCCTTTGCATTTTCAAGGTCAAGCTGGGCATTCAGCTCACATTGTCTTGCAAGCTTTTCCTCCAGTTCCTCGCTGTATGCAAATGGCTTGTCATACTCAGCCTTTGATGCTTCAAGGTCATTCTGGTACTGCTCAATCTTCTTTTCTAAGAAATCAATATTCTCATGAAGTCCATTGAACAGATTTTCAAGTTTCACCATACTGCCGACCGGACTTGTTGAAAGCTCAGCTTTATACTCTGTCTTTCCACGAAGCACCATATAATTGATGCCAAGGAAATTCTTTTCTACAAGCAACTCAAATCCATGAAACTTACCTATTGCAGTTGTCTCACCTGTCTTACACTTACTGATAGCTTCAAGCATCATGGTTCCGCCATCCACTCTTTCTGTGTAAGTTGCCTTGCCTATGGTAATGGCAAACTCCGGATTATCAATCAGCTCCTTATCCCTTGCCTTTACATCCTCTCTGACATTTGCAAGTTTTTCTGTTGCAGACCTTATAAGTTTTGGATACTTAATCATAAAGTTATCCTGCAAGCCATATCTCTGATTGTCATAAGATGCCTTTAAAAGCTTAAGTCTCTAGACATCATTATCAATCTCCATCTTTTCTTTGATTAACGGATTGCCAGTTGCAACCGCCTTAATCTCTGCATAAGAAAGAGTTGCCTCGTCGATATCCTCACAACTTCGGCTTACTGCCTTGCTGGTCATAACCTGACTAATAAAACGCTGCTTATTCTCCACAAGCGACCAGTTGTATGCATCAAAGGTTCCTTTGGTAACATATCTGTATATTGCAACTTCCTTGTTTTCATTACCCTGTCTGATGCCTCGACCTTCTCTTTGCTCGATAGATGAAGGTTTCCAAGGACAATCTACATGATGCATAGCAACAAGGTGTGTCTGTACATTAACTCCGGTTCCGCACTTGTCAGTCGAACCGATAAGTACTTTTTTCTTACCTGTCCTCATCTCCTTAAAAAGTGCGTCTCTCTGTGCATCCGTCTTGGCATCATGGATAAATGCTATCTCATCTGCGGGAATACCATACTGGATAAGTGTCTCCTTCAGATAATCATAGATAGTAAAGTCCTTATCCGGTCCCGGTGTGCCGATATCCGAAAAAATAAGCTGGCAGCCTATATGACCGTCAGCATTTCCTTTCTCATATTCTCTCCACACATTCTCCGCTACCTTGTTGAGCTTTCCATCCGGATTATTTGGAGCATCCTTATCAATCAGTCTTGCATCCGTTCCTAATAGTCTTGCCTCATGAGTGATCTTTAAAAAGTTGTCCTCACTCGGATCAACTCCACCACCTCTGATACGCTCTGCTCTTGCAACAAAGTTTTCCATGACCTGCTTTACATACCAGTCCGGCTCTGACTCCACAATGATAGGCTTACCGCCACGAAGATCCGGTACATCAAGGTCAAGCATGTCTGCTGTCTGCACATCGGCTACCTCACGGAAGATATTCATAAGCTCTGGCAGATTCGTAAATTTATTGAATCTGCTCTTAAATCTAAAACCGCTTCCCTCAACAGTAAGCTCCAATGCGGTAGTCACCTCACCAAAGTTTGCAGCCCATGAATCAAAGTGATAAATTCCCATCTCTTCAAGAGCCGCCTTCTGCAAGTAAAGCTGCATAACATACATCTCACACATTGTATTGGATATTGGTGTACCGGTTGCAAATACAATGCCTCTGCCATCATTTATCTCTGACAGATACTGACACTTAAGCTGCATATCCGTTGACTTCTTAGCCCCTGAGCTACTGATTCCCGACACATTATTCATCTTTGAAAATATGGCAAGATTCTTAAAATTGTGCGCTTCATCTACCATGATGGAATCTACACCAAGCTCCTCAAAGGTAATCAGGTCATCTTTTCTACTCTCATCAGTTAATGATTTTAGCTGTTCCTCCAGTTTTTTCTTCTGGCTCTCCATCTGCTTAACAGTCCAACGCTCTCCGTTACGCTCCTTCATCTCATCAATCGCATAACTGATTTCTTCAATCTGCTCATTAAGCATCCTCTCCTTTCTCTCTGCTGAGATAGGGATTTTCTCAAATTGCGAATGAGACATGATTATACAGTCATAATCTCCAGTCGCAATCCTTGATACAAACTGCTTTCTGCGGCTCTTTTCAAAGTCACGTTCCGTAGCAACCAAGATATTGGCTGACGGATAAAGCCTTAAAAATTCACTGGCTGTCTGACCGATAAGCGGCTTTGGAACTACCATGATTGTCTTATTGGCAAGTCCAAGTCTTTTCTGCTCCATACAGGCTGCCATCATCTCAAAGGACTTTCCTGCACCAACACAGTGTGCCAATAAGGTATTTCCTCCAAGAAGGATTCTTGCTACCGCATTTTTCTGATGAGGCTTTAACTCAATCGCCGGATTCATTCCCGGAAACTGCAGATGGCTTCCATCATACTCACGCAGGCGGATGTTATTAAATGTCTCGTTATAATACTCCACATACTTCTGTCTGCGTTCCGGCTCTGAAAACAGCCATTCCTTGAACTTTTCCTTGATCATGTTCTGCTTTTCCCTTGCAAGCATTGTCTCATTCTTATTGACTTCGTAATGATACCTTCCATCACCATCATCAATCCTGTCCCTGACTGTTACAGTTTTTAAGTTCAGTGTATCCTCAAAAATAGAATAAGCATCCATGCGGCTTGTACCATAAGTCTTAGTAGCTGCCACTGAATGCTTATCCATGCTTTTATTCTCAATGAACCATTCCATGCTCATTTTATTTAAGTGTACCTGAATACCCGAATTGTAATACTGGCTTCTGACAGCCCTTGCTCTCCTTGGTGTATTAAGCAGCTCATAGATAAACTGCTCATAATCAAACGGCTCAATCCAAGTCGTACCAATTTTTACATCAATATCCGAAGCTTCAATCCACTCCGGCTGCACTGACTCTAATGCTGCCACATTGCCTGCAAACCTCTCTGCCTGTGGATTATCGGTATCAGCCGCCATAGCCTTTGCTACACGAAGCTTATCCCTTACATTGCCCGACAGATATTCGTCCGCTGTCTCCCAGCCAATATCCGGGTTATTCTCGTTGTAACGGTCGGGATTAAGAAAAATCAGTCCTTCCAGTTCATTAACCAAAGCTGCCCTCTTTAATTCCATTGCAGCATCATCACTTAATGAAATCTCTTCCACCGGGTTACCGCTTTCCTTTGCCAGATTCTCCAATGCTTCAGATATATCCGGCTGATAGATAGAAAGCATATATGCAAGATTCACATACCCAAATTCATTGACTGACACATTTAAAGCCTCCACCGCAGTTTCCACTCTGTCTATGACAGTCTTTGCTTTAATCGTCTGCTTATAGAACATATCCGCCTTCTTCACCTCCCCGTCTTCGTTTACTTCCTCAAGACTGCAAAGAAGCGGGTAATCACTGTCATCTCGAAAGGCAATCCTATTTGCTTTTGAAGTAATGGCTCCATACTGCTTTACAAATGCATCATACTTTACATTAAGAAGTCTCTGTTTATCTGCAAGCTCTTCCTCGCTGCAGCCTTCCATCTGAATATCAATCAATTCTCTTGTTATCTGTCTGATTTCATCTAATTTTAAAATTCTCTCCTCAGCAGTCTGAGATACTTCTTTTCTTACCATCTCGGAATTTTCCCTGTAGTAGAGCTTTCCTTCAAAGAATGTGTAAGTATAATTTCTCACATCGGGATCTGCAGGAATGACTTCCTCAGCCTTTTCTTCACTATCTGCTGCCCTTTCAAAATCTGTCATCTGTGCTTTGGTATTGCTGATTGCCTTATTGAGTGCTTCATACATATTAAAGTTCTCATCATCATTCACACAGACTGTGTATCTGCTATCTTGTCCGTAAATTCTTGCATCATATTCCATATGACCAAGAATCATCTCCGGGTGTTCTGCAAAGTATGAATTGACTGCAATACCATCCTCAGTCACACCAAGGTGTACCCAGTCCGGCTCGATATCAATCTTTCTCTCCCTCTTCTGTAAGAACAGAATATCCGCAGTTACTTCGGTTCCTGCATTATCCTTAAATGCAGTATTCGGAAGTCTGATTGCTCCAACAAGCTCTGCCCTCTCTGCCAGATACTTTCTGATAGTAGGATTTGTTTTATCAAGTGTTCCCTTTGTGGTAATTACTGCTACCATGCCTCCCGGTCTTACCTGGTCGAGTGCTTTTGCAAGGAAATAATCATGAATACGGAAGTTATACTTGTTGTACTTTGGATCAAACACCTTGTAATCACCAAATGGCACATTTCCCACAACCACATCAAAAAAGTTATCTGGATATGTGGTATTCTCAAAACCTGTGATACTGATATTCGCATTCTGATAAAGCTGCTTTGCTATTCTTCCTGAAATACTGTCAAGCTCAACTCCATACAGTTTGCTTCGCTGCATAGGTACTGGCATACTTCCAAAGAAGTTGCCGATACCCATTGATGGCTCTAATATATTGCCACCTCTGAAACCAAACTGTACAAGTGCCGAGTTCATGCACATGGCAATCTCCGGAGAAGTATAAAAAGCATTATTTACAGTTGCCCTTGCTGCACTGTATTCATCATCAGATAAAATTTCTTTGAGTTCCTTATACTCTTTATTCCAGCCTGCATTGTTCTCATCAAATGCCTGTGATAATCCACCCCAGCCGACAAACTTTGACAAAATCTTCTGTTCCTCTGGTGTGGCAAGACGGCTCTCTGATTCTATCTGCTTTAAGGTACGGATTGCATCCATATTCCACTGGTATCTGGTCTTGGCTCCGCCCTTTTCCACCTCCCATAGGTTATAATGAAAGTTATGCTTTTCCTGCCCGGTAATATTCTTCTCAGTATCAAGGCTTTCTACTTGCTGTAATGACTCCTGCTTTGATGTTGAATCCACAGCTTCCTGCGATTCTATATCAGTCTGGATACCACCCGCAGATACTGACACTGTATGATCAGAAATTACATGTCCGTTCTCATCAATCTTAGTATTCCAGCCATTTGTAATCGCTCTTTCCCTGTTTTCAAGACGATTGGCTCTGACACTATCCTCAATATCAAAGAATCTTTTATAGACAGGATTCATCTTACTCCTGTCCGTCTGCTGCTTTGTTTCCTGATAATACTTTTTCTGATCTTCTCCACAGTAAAATGGCTGTTTTACCATATAGGATAAGATTTCATAAATTTCACGCCAGTCCAGTGAGCCTTCCTTACGCTCACCATTCCGGTTCTTATAGCTGAGCTTCACATAAGCACTTCTGATTGAATATTCCACAAGACCATACTTATTATTGGAATATGCTTTTCTTTCTGCATTATCTGCACCTAATGCTATATCCCTGATAAGGTCAAGTTTATTCGGCATAAATGCAAAGTCCGACTGCACCACATCCATTAGAAATGCCCTGAAAGGTGTATAACAGCTGCAATCTGATACCAGAATCTCTGCTGCATCACGCAGGTCTTCATCAAGTTCTGCTATTCGTTTGGCATAATCAATTGGTGTAATATACTGCAAATCAGACGGATCTTTTTTATTAGTCTCAGACTCAGCTTCAATCTCTGCACCATATTCAGCCATTGTAACCATACGTTCCTCATCATCAGCTTCCTGTGGTGTAATACGTTTGACTGCATAACTTTCCGGTTCATCAGGAATGGCATAATCATCAATCTCTGATTCTGCCTCTTCTGCTTCCCTGTATTCTGCATCAATGACATCATCATCTTCACGCAGTCCATCCATTGCAAGCTCGTCAATACGAGGTGTCTCCGGCTGATATTCTCCTGTAAGAATAAGAACTCCTAGCTCCTTTTCAATATCTTTCCATGAAACATATCCTTCAACCTCACCATCTTCATCTCTCCACTGAAAACGAAGTCCATTACCATGAAATGTGTCATATCCGTGCAGTCCCAGACCGTCAAGCGGCCAGCCTGCACCTCCCTGACCATACTCAGCTTTGATACGCTTTGCTCTGGTCCCTGCATCAATCTCTGTCTCATATATCTTACATACCCTGCTTTTGCCACCAATAAAGCCAGTTCCTCTCATAAGCACCTGTTTGATATACTCACTCGGAACTGTGGCTGACTTCTTAGGATTCAGATAATTATATTTACCAGCTAACGCAGCTTTTCTGTCCTGCTCGAACTGTCGCATAAACTGATTGCTGTTTTCATCCTCGGTATGAATAGCACCAAAGCTTGCCTGTCCATTCTGGTCGAAAAAAAAGGAAGCCTGTGTATATTCGGCTTCCTTACTAACACCCAATGAATTGATTTCATCAAGTTCTCTATTCAGTTCTTCTTTTGTTTCATCTCTTAGTGAAACTTCATTACTATCTGGTGGAGCACTACTTCCTCTGCCTGCATCTTCGCCTGTTCTCTCAGTTTCCACATCTCCATTGTCGAGGATGGATTCTGCGGCTTGTGCTTTTCCAGATACTGTTTCTCTAGCTGGTCGTACAGCTGATTCGCTTCCTCCTCTACCGCTGACATCTTCTCGTACATCATCCCGAATCTCATCAGAGTCTTGTATCTTTCCGGCTCGTTCTCCTCCAGATAATGCATCGCCATCCTTCCGTACTTGCCCAGCTTTTTTAAATTCTCCGCCTCGTCCGGCATTTCTATATCCGGATACATCAGTCCGTCCACCTCTGTGTAAGTCAGTCCATCTACCATAATTCATTCTCCTTTCGTTCTCAATGGTCTTTAAGTTACGACTAAATTCTCTAAGAACACTACAGGAGACATCGCATACAATGGAACCAAGACGGTAAACTATCTCTTCATCCCTGATGTTTACGATCTGACTAAAATCCTGTTCTTGCATAGATAAGTCAAATCCGCATCTCGTCCCTACAGCATACATGACACTTGAATAAACAAGCTGTTCCATGTTCATTTCCTGCTGTAAGCCATTGCGTTTTTCGTTGAATTCCTTTATCACACTACCTGATAGCTGCATAAGCTCGGTCATTCTATCCCCGAACTCTTCCTTTATTATAGTCCAAACATTTGTTCCTGTAAACTGTTTTAGTGTGTTTTTTAGAGACTCCTTATCATCGTTATCGTACTGCTCAATCTGACCTTCTGAAACAAGAAAGTCCATATAATCCTTTAGTTTCTCTCCCTCCAAGTCCCATGTCAGCTTAACATTCTTCCCTCCGGTATCACTGATATCAAATATATACCTCATGCGTGGATTCAGTGCCCTTGACGGGAAGATAGCGCAGCCTTTCGCACCACGCTTTACATATCTTCCCACCTTTTTCCAGGTATCATAATCTGCCATAAGTGTACTTTTTTCCGGAGGTCTCTGAGCTGTTACCATAACGATATTGTCAAATTCATAGCGGTATAACTGACCCGCAATCTTTAACACATCCTTCCAGTTCTTTTCTGATCTGGTGATGTTACCAATTTCAGAATCGTATATCGCTTTGACCTTCATATCAACGCCCATACCTTTGTCCTCCTCTACTTAAACATCTCTGCAAACAATCCCTTAAAGAGCTTTAACTCATCCTTATCCAGCTCGATTGCAAATTCATTGTCGATTGCCTGTTTTTCGCATTTATCCTTTTTCTTTGCAATCTTACGCACCACACGAAGAAGCACATAGCACTCCTTGGACTTTGCAATGCTCTGTTTAAAGGTCAGCTCATCCTCATCGACTGACTTCTGTGTCTGATAGATAATCTCTTTTAACTTATCATTGATACCATCTACTTCCTCAAGGGAAATAATAACGGATGCCTTAGAAGCACCCGATCTGTCCCACTCCTTATGAAGTTCCTTTACTAAAAACTCCATGTTCTTAATTACTGTTGTTGAATCACTTTTCATCTTGCTCTTCCTCCGTTTTCTTTTAATGAAGAAGGGAGCTGACCTTCGCTGATAGGTGCAAAATCAACTCCCTTCATGTCCTCTGCTCCAAGGACTATCTGCTCTGCATAATACATATCCATTGCCTTATTGATGGCATCGTCAAGCGACTCTGCCTTTACTTTCTGTACTCGTGAAAGCACTTCTTTTATCTCAACATCAAATTCCTGTTCCATATGATATCGCCTCCTGTAAAAATCTCATCACCGGCTCTTTTCTTCCTTTACCTGTCCTTCCTTAAAGCCTCCATCGAACTTTCCATCTTCCAGCCTGTCGTAAAAACAGTCCTCTTCAATCGTTCCAAAATCCTCATACATCTGGTGAAGGAAGTCATTCTGCAGCTTCTTCGGTACATCATCATCCTTTGACATATCCTGATAAAAATAGAACTTCTGCTTTAGCTTTGCCCTGTAATCATAGATATCCTCTATCTTTTCCGGTGTGCCATACTCCCTCTTGTATGCCTTGAAATTCGTGGTTGAGAGTGTGGAACCAAGATAAATGCCATGCTCCCACGATACCCCGATTGTGGTATTGTCCTTTGTAGGCTTCTCATCCTTCGGATAACGCTTATACTCTGTCGCACCAAGGGCGATTGTAAGGGAACCTGACTTCATATCCATCACCACAAGATTTCTTGGTGATAATGCTTCAAGCACCATGTAATCATGATCATTGAAGTTATGGAATGTCTGTCCCCTTTCAAATAATCTGTCCACACTTT
Source organism: Agathobacter sp. LCP21S3_B2 (assembly GCF_052118705.1). NCBI lineage: Bacteria > Bacillati > Bacillota > Clostridia > Lachnospirales > Lachnospiraceae > Agathobacter > Agathobacter sp. LCP21S3_B2. The sequence continues at coordinate 61,498 of NZ_JBQKGQ010000005.1, forward strand.
CATAATGCAGGTTAAAATCATCTACCCAGCCCTTATCGGTCATTCCAATCTCCTTAAGCTTTGCAACACATTCATAAGAACTGGCTTCTTTATCAAACCGAAATTCTTTGGAATCGTTATAAAATCCCTGAAGAAAATGTCCCAGCTGAATATCATCCAGACAGAATCTCGCAGATACCGTTACATTTGCTGCCCTGTAATACTCTGCGAAGTTATCAGCATCACCAAGCGTCCTTCCCAGCTGCAACAAATTGTCTGCAAGCTCTGACATGTCATCAATTGCAATAAAACTCTTATAATCATCCAGAGTCATCAGCATATTTATCTCTGTTCCCCTGTCGTTTTCTGTTACCAGTATCATATCTTTTAATTCCATTCTTACCTCCAGTCTCAGAGAGGGACTATGCCCTCTCTGCAAATTTCCTGTTATGGTCTTCCTATCACAACAATCTTTCCTGTGCTTGCCACATCCCTGTAGACCACACCAAGACTTTCATTAAGTGCCTCTACCACCTTGCCATTTCCGACATATACTGCCACATGGCTGATGTTCTTATATCTTCCGTTGCTTGTAAAACTGTAGAAGATAAGGTCTCCCGGCTGTAACTCATCAAAGGAGACAGTCTTTCCGGCTTCATCAAGTCCTTGTGCCTCCGCTGCCGCTGTGGTTGCACCGCCATAACTAATATCCACGCCTGCATCTTTCCATGAGTAATATGCAAGAGAACTGCAATCATAATAATTGCCGGAATCTCTCATATCCTGACTGTATGGAAAACCAACTCTGTGAAGTGCATAGGAGCAGACTGTTTTCTGCCTGCTGTCTGTAATTTCGTTTAGGATGGCATTGATTTCATCCTCAGTCATGGAGCTTACTCCCGGACTTCCGCCTCCGCCGCCACTTCCGCTTCCGGCATATCCAAGCTGTCCCATAAACTCTGTGCTCATGATCTGCTCAAGCATTTCCACCTGATCAGAATTAAATCAATAGACCGAAATCATATCCCTGTACGATTTTAGTGTGACATTCACATACAGAACCGATTTTGTGACAGTAGTTACATTGCCATCTGCATCCGTTTCTTCCACATCCTTTGTTCCGGTGCTTGTGGTGTATGAACACATATCATTTACTACTGCCTGCAGCCAGCCTTTTGAAGTGTCATTCATGACTGTTGCAGTATCTCCGACACCATGCTTGACCATATAGACAGCCATGATGTCATAGTAATTGCTTGGGTTTTCTTCCATACCTTCATAATCCACATATACAAGCTCTCCAAGGTCATATCCGGTATGCTCATTCACTTTCGTGTTCACATCCCGGTTAAACTCCTGCACATAAGCACTCGTTACTGTCTGTACTGTATCTCCTGATTCAAGTGGTGGCAGAAATAAAGCAAATGGAGAATTATAAAGGATTGCTATCACCGCAATAACCGGAACCGCAATCATGGCTACTACAAGAACAAGTAATAAAAGCACCAATCCAATAATCGGTGCCGCTGCCTTTACCCAGGTAATCGCTTTTCGCACAATCAGATCCTTTACCAGCTTTGCCACGCTGTCTGTCTGATTCTCCTGTGCTTTCATCTTATCCAGAAAGAACTTTATCTTCCTGCTCCGGTTGGTCATCTTTTCATCCTTAACCTCTATGGACACACCTGCAGCATATCCGGCTGCCATGCCGATTGCAGTACCTACTCCCGGTGCAACTGCTGTTCCTGCCGCTGTAGCAGCTGCCTTTGTAGCAGTTTTTGTTGCAACCTTGGCAGTAGTCTTGGCTGTTTCTTTTGCCGTCTCTTTAGCTACCGTCTTGGCTGTATCTTTGGCAGCTTTCTTTGCTGTCTTTTTTGCCAGCTTCTTTCCTGCCTCTACCTTCTTGATACGCTTCTTTGCCTCTGCTGCCGCCTTTTTCCTGAAAAGTGCTGCACCCTTGGAAGCAGTTCCGGTAACAGGTCGGCTAGCTTCATATGCAAGATATGCTGCCTGCGATACCTCATGCCCGCCTTCCACCTGCTCTGTTACAGCTCCGGCTGCAAGTGCACCTGTTCTTCCTACTATGTGAAGATTGGTATTCTTGGTCTTGATGGAAGTGTTGGATTCTCTATAGTTTCGCTTGAATCTTGATAATCCCTTATTCTTCGCCTCTGACTGATGAATGGTGCTCTTGCGATAGGACTTCTTTTTATCATCAGATACCTTTGCACCGATAGTCTTAGGACCTCTCTCTACTGTATAGATGTTGCTGCCTTTAATCTTGGCTCCCTTTGGTTCGTGGGCATGAATCTTGGCTTTCTCCTTGGTGTGAATGACCATAGGCTTATCATCCACCTTTTTTATCTTCAATGTTCTCACCTTCTTTCTACATCCATTACCCAAAAATGGGTAAAAAAATAGCCATCTGGATGATTAGTCCAAATGGCTTATGTAAAAATCTATTTAATTCTATTGTAAAGAACTGTCTCTATTCTGGTTGATAAATCAATCTTTTTCTTATAAAGAAGTGTCCACGATGCTTGATTTTTTGAATAATCCATCTTTTCCTCTGGAAAAAATGAACGACAGAAATAATTATCTCCTTCATCATTAGATAAAAACAAAAATAGATTCCTGCTCTCCACGTTGTTTTCCATAAGATAATCAGCCTCAATCATTGAATACATATTTGCTTTCTTATTATACTTAAACACAGTATCATTACTATCAATCATTTGTTCAAGCAATGGCAGGAAATGAACTCTTTGCTCTATCTTATTATAAAAATCTGATGACTCTATTTTTTCAATTGTAATTGTTCCATCTGCTATCTCATCAAATACTCTGCCTCTGTCTCGGCTCAATTCAGGTCTGTCTACCAGATATTGTAATCCCATAAGATGAAAACAATCTTTTTTATCAAATGAAATTCTTAATGTAACTGAAACACCTTTTCTCCCTAGTACAAGCTCATATTCGGTTGATAATAGCGGAATAAATGCATTTATGCAATCTAAAACATTCCTCATTACAGTTCTCCACTACATCCTTAGATTAAGAAAGGCTCTGCATAAGCAGAGCCCTTCTAACATTTTCTTTCGAGGATTAACCTCTAGCCAGATTGTGGTAAATGTCAAACCCTTATAAAGCTCATAAGGCACTGCTCTCTGGCACAACACCTTACTTTGCCGCTTGGCAGACACTCAAGTTGCCTGTCTTTAATATTATATTACCTGTCATATGAAAATATGTCAATCCAAAATTCATGACTTCATAAAGAATTAACATTTTTCATTTGCATGCTTTTTCATCTCAATTATCTCGTGAATGTTGGTATTGTACAGCTTGTACAAATCCGTATCCTTACTTATCTGATTATCAAAAGGAATCACCACTGAACCACACTTGATAAGTCCCATTCCCGATGCGGTATTGGTTACAAATCTAAGCTGTGCCGCTGAGACTCCGATAACCTCTGCCATCTTGGAACTATCCGTATTAGCCTGCTTTAAAAGTGCCACAAACTCTGAGTTTGCAAGCATTGTGGTTGCTGTGTAATTCTGCAACAGATCGATGACATTCTGCGTGATACCGGTACAAAGACCTCCCTGCTTTCTTACTTTCTTCCAGAGCTGCTGTAAATATTTCGCAGAATACTCTGAATTAAGTAAGACATGGAACTCATCAATATAGAGCCATGTTGCCTTGCCTCTCTTACCATTCTCAACAATTCTGTTCTGAATGGACTCCATCATTACAAGCATTGTGATAGGACTAAGCTCCGTGCCTAAGTCCCTGATACCATAGACTGTAAATCTGTTATCTACATCCACATTTGTCTGGTGGTTGAAGATATTAAGTGAGCCATTTACGAAAAGCTCCAAAGATAATGCAATGTCCTTTGCTTCGTCCTCCGGCTGTGCCATAAGAATATCGTAAAAATCGCTCATTACAGGGATATACTTTTCCTTGCTCCTTGCAATGTCGATATACAGTTTTCTCACACATCTATCAATAATTGACTTCTGTCTTGAATTTAAGCTGTCACCGATACACTGTTCACAAAGACCAAGCATGAACTCGCCCTTTTCTCTTACCATTCCTTTGGAATCATTCGGATCAAGGCTCCATACATCCATTTCAAGCGGATTCACATAATTATCCGTGTAAGTAGACATATTTACTACAGTTCCGCCGTAAGTTTCAGCAATATCAAAGTATTCATTCATAGGATCTATGACAATTATCTCGTCATCGCCTGATAAGAATACACTTCCCATCTCCATCTTGCAGAAGAAGGATTTACCAGAACCCGGCACACCGAATACAAAACCATTACCATTAATGAGCTTCTTTCTGTTGCCGATATTCACATTCTTACTAATCTGGTTGATACCATAATAATTGCCAGTACTGTCATTAAGCTCCTGCACATTAAATGGCATAAGTACCGCAAGCGACTGGGTAAGAAGTGTACGCATTGTCTCCACCTGTCTTACGCCAATCGGAAGTGCTGTATTAAGTGCTTCCCTCTGCTTTAAGTAGTGCGTATCAATCGTGCAGCTGTTACGCTTCCCGATTGTCTCTACTGTCTCACATACACTTTCAAGCTCCTTCTTGCTCTCTGCCATAAGAATAATAGTAACTCCCACGAAGAAAAGGCACTGGTCATTCTCACGAACATCATCCATGATTTCTTCAATTTCCTTTTTCTCAGTTCTCTTGGCATACGAGATTTCCGTAGAGAAGTCATTATTCTTATTACGGATTCTCTGCTGCTTTATAATATCGGACTCAATACCAAGATACTTTTTCTGAAGGACCTTAGTGGTCAAATCTTTTGGTACAGGCACAACATCAATGCTTGTAATGGAATGAACCGGAAGAGAGGTAATCTCATTGATAAATCTGTCTGATAAACTGCTTGGGTACTTCTTGATAAAAAGTGCCTTACAAAATTTACTCTCATCCTCAAAATGATCTGGAAAATATTTCACCATTCCATTACACAGATCATTCTTAAAATCTGCTCCGACCTTCTTTGCCTTCTTAATATCAAAATCAAAGCTGCCCTCATCTCCAAGATGATAATAGTCATAGAGCACTTTCAGTCTCTCATTTCCGCTAAGAGGTACAATCTCTGCACCAAGCTCTATGAAAGCCTTGTGTATCGTTGCCTCAAGTGTGGCAAACTGTGCCTTTGCCTCCTCGAAATTCTTTCTCTCGATTGTAATTGTCAGGTATCTTTCCTGCTCAATTCCCTGTCTGCCCTCAATAATCTTCTCCTCAATGATGTCATTGTAGATTCTACGATAATTATTGAAGCCATCGCTTTTTTCAGCAATCAGAACCTTATCTCGAAGATCATCCATGTTTTTGTTCTTATTGTTAATCGTAATCTTGTAATTACAGTCCAGCGAATTTAAGAACTTGCAGTATCGCTCAAATATTCCAATCTGCTCATCCTCTGTTGCTGTAGTGTAATTGATGTCGCAAAAGCGGTAGCACTTGGAATACTTATTCTTGCTTATTTCAAAAATGCCGTTTTCAGCCACCGCCATAATCTCTATGGTTTCCTGAATGGATTTAGGTGTCTTATACAAAGGCTCACTTGCCTTCTTTAAAAGCTTAAATCCGTCTGTAAATAAACCCATTGTCTCTAACCTCGCTTTCTTTTTAATCATGAATGCCTGCATTCATGCTGCGAAATGCACATCATACAACGCATGATTCTCCTCTGTGCATTTCTGCAATCCTGCGGAGCATTTTCTCTGATTTATCAGAGCATTGAAGCCCGCCGGGAACTCACCCAACGGGCTAGTTCCCGACCTTCCGGTCAGATACTTCTCTTAGTTACTAATGCATTGCCTTGTATGCCGCAATTCCTGCCACAGCTGTTACAATCACAGCTACAAGCCCAAGCAACATATTTCTTGTCTTTTTCTTCATTGCTTCAAATTCCTCCTGCTTCTTTACTGCCGACTCCAAAGTAGTAATCTCCGTCTCAGCCTTTTTACTTTTCTTCTTTACCTGTTCAGTCTGTTCCAGTTGAAATACCTTAATCGTCGGCTCTCCCTCTGTCGATACATAGGTTAGTGCCCTATTTGCAAACATAAAATACAGCTTTTTACCCATATACTCATAAAAGCTCATACCATTAAAGGAATAGAACCCTCCAAGGGCAATCGGTGCTACACAAGGTATCGCCACATAAGCTGAACCCGTAAGACCGATATATTTGTAAAGAAGAAGTACGATACCGCCACCAACTACTACACTGGCAATAGAAAATATAAGCTGTTTTGCTGTAAGCCCCATTGCCACAGATTCCTGATAGCGGTCAATGTCTTTATTAATCTCGATAACCATTGTCCTTACCTCCTATCTTGATAAATCCTTAGTTTTCGGTTGACGTGCCATACCGATATTCGCTTCATACATATCCATTCCATCCGGACACAGTTCTCTAAGCTTATCTACATTGAACAGATAAAGAGGATATTCACAAAAGCCACTCCTCTGTGTAAATCCTGTAAACTCTCCAATGTCATTGTCTGTGATAAACTTTTCAACATCCGGCATGTCATTCACATTCAGATATCCACAGTAATCAGGTGCTGCAACTGATAAATTCACAGTCACATCACCAAACGGCTCATCATATCCGTCCTCATTGCACATAAGTCCGATATACATTGCCTTGCCATTCATATACTGCTGGATATCAAGTGTCACCTGCGTTTCTCCGGTAAAACTGGAATTATAAGTTACCTTTTTCTTTTCGCTATCCATATATGCCTCCTTCTACAATCCAAATGCCTTGCTTGTAAGTGTCTGCGCACCCTTCACACTTCCAACAGTCATTGCGATAGTAAATGTCATTTCACACAGATAGATAAGTGTCTGTGCCCAGTCAGCATAGCTTCCTGTAAATGAAGGTAATCCCGCATTGATAAATGCATTACATACCACAATCGCAAGTGCCATCGTTACTGCCTCAAATACGCACGACAGGAAATACTTGCAATAGGTAGCCATTGTATGACTGACCATTCTGTTTCCTGCCATCGTAGAACATGCAATCGCTCCAAGTGGAACGATGACCAGAATCTTTAGGAATCTGAAATATACTGTGTAAATAATAAAGAAACCACAGATAATAATGATGATTGCAAGTAAAGCCGTAAGTATCAGCATTACCAAGCTCTCACCAAAGCCAAGTCCCTTAATGATGTCTGCCTGTGTACTATCAATGGCAAGCTGCGTTGTAGTTCCAGCAGAAATGAGTCCTACCAGATTTCCTATGGAAGTAAAAAATGCCTTCATAATGGTGACATTGTTCGCAACGAACCATTCTGCAAGTCCTAATCGGATAAGCATACGAAAGATTGATTCAAACCTCATCTCGTCTTTTACATCTATACTTTCCGAGCAGAAACCGATAACAAAGAACAGTACTACAAGGGATGAGCCAACCGCTACAAAGACTGGCTCAATTCCCTCAATGACTGCCCAGGGACCTCCGCCCTTGAAACTGACCGGTGACTGTCCAAGCATTGCAAAGACCAAGGATATCTGATTGTTCCAAAATCCAAACACTGCCTCAAGAAGTGCCAGGATCTTGTCTCCAAGCTTGAAAATATCCATACTTGTAATTCACCTCTTTCCTTTTATTTAATTGGGGAATTGCATTTTCCCCAATCTTAGAAACCTAAGAATGTCAGTACTGTTGAAATACCAGCCATCATTACACCTGCTACAATACCTTTTAATGCAGAGTTCATAGTAGATGAATCTTGCTGCTGATAAGCCTGTGCAAACTCCATAACATTCTTTGCAAGAATGATGACACCAACAGCACCGATGACTGCAATAATAAGTGTCTTTAAGTTCTCAAGTGGCTGTGTTACTGCGGAAGTTCCTGTTCCTGCTGCAAAACAAGTAGTGCTCATAAGCATTACTCCCATAAGTGCTCCGGATACCGCCGGAACAAATCTTTTCTTAAAATGAATAAATCTTTGCTTCATGCCCTTTTCCTCCATCTGATTGTTGTTTGTTGTTGAAATAACCTGTTCTTTTCTCATGTTGTTTAATCTCCTTTTTGAAGTGACAGAAGCGGAAAAAGCCAGAAAGGAATACACATATTCCAATCCGGCTAGCTTTCCGAACGGAATATATGCATTCCTTTCTGTCCTGTTAATAGTAATTCTATGATAATCAGGCAATGCCTGTTGTAATGGTTAATCGGGCTTTCCCCGATGCGTTTTTGCTGTGACCACCTCCTTTCCAGACGAAAAAAGCACTTTAACCGTAATTGGCTAAAGTGCATAAAACACGAAATTATTTTCTTTTCTCTCTTCGCAATTTATATTTTACTCCATATTTCTGATAGTATAGTTTTCTCAATTCCTTATCTTTCATAACATCTTTTGCTACACTCCAAGTTAATTCAGACTGTATTTGCTTATTGTTTCTATCTATTTTGGGAAAGCATTCTTTTATAGTTTGGACATCTCCCGCCCATATTGCCTCATTAACTTTTCTGTGTAGTATATCTTCTTCGCTTTCTTCCGTATCTTCATATAGTTCCGGATGTTCAGCATAATATTCTGCTTCTGCCTTCGCACGTTCCTCCCATTGCTGAATATATTCATCTGAAAAAAGATAAACTTCATTATAATATATATCATCTAAATGAGATTTAATCCTTTTATTTTCGATTTCAATTTTACTTGACATAAAATCAAATATCCTTACTAATCTATTGATAAATAGGAACATAACATGCATTAAATGAACAGTTGTTTTATACCTTTCTAATTCCGTCAAGTCCATATTATTCAAAATATTAAGACATCTATTACACTCATTTACCAATTCAAAATGCTTCAACTGATCGTATTCATCTTGTGTAATAATCTTTTCTATTACAAGGCTTTCAAAAGGTAACGCTTCATATTGACTTATTACCTCTTTGAAAAATGACAATGAGATAGTTGAAAAATCATCGTATTTTGATTTTATCTCTTCGCTATCTATACTTTCAAAATCAACTTCTTGCATCTTCTTAAAGAACTCAGAAACTTCTTTTGTATCCTTCATTGGAAGTAAGAACGAACTTCCTATTTCTTCACGCACTCGATATTCATTAACATTAAGCACTATTTGAACATATAGCTTATCAACTGCGTCATTCAATGGATTTAATAACATTCTCTTGAACTTTTCCACTTTTCTCTTCTCTATCTTTGAACTTATCAATTCAAGATACAAAGTAACTAAAGCAGATGTAACTACACCTGTTCCAAGTCCTACCGCAATATTCTTTGCATCACTATCACATATAAAATATGATATAACTAACACAGCAACACCTATAAAAATAATGACAATAATTGCAATATATTCCCAATTTGGTTTTTTCACCGTCGCGAGTAATTTTTTTACTTTACTAAAAATACCATTATTTCTTTTTCTCTTTCTTTTCATCTAAAGTTCTCTCCATTACGTTTATCATATAATATAGATTTTAATGCTCAACTCCAAATTTTCGTATGAACATTATACCATTCAAAACATGTCTACGCGACTTTTTGAAGCAACAATGACTAGATTACTTTCCCTGTAGCACAAAACGCTTTAACTTAATTTAGCTAAAGTGCTTTATACTACATATACTTTTATAATTTCTTAAACATATTAGTATTCATGCTATCTTTCTTAATCACCTCAATTCCCAATTCTTTCTGATGATTATATAATTTCACACCCAAATTTGACGGTGGAGTATCCACCAAATCTCTCAATACAAACGTTTTTTCAGATGGCATACTTTTTATTTTCTTTGTTACCGTATTCCAAAGAGTTGCATATGTTCTTTGATTTAGTACCACATCCTTACAATAGCTTGGTACATCTGGATATCCTTCTTTAGTTGCTTTTAATTGCAAATCATTCCATTCCATTTGACTAACTGTAAACTGTATCCGCATAATTGATCCTCCTTTAATGGGTTTGTTCACTTCCCTTACAATAATAATATAATATTTTCCCACTGTCAAGGGGTTTGCTCACTTCCCTTATTATTTCTGTAAGAACTCATCTTCTCCACAGTAACCTCCGGATAGAAATACGTCAGAATCGTTGACTTTGGAACTCCTGCGGCAAGTGCTTTCTTCACTTCCTCTTTCTGCTCCGGTGTATACGACCAGTGCAGCATTCGATTTGTGATGGTATCCTCCCATTTAGGCTTTTCCCTCTCAGGATTCCTTACAGGTTTAGCACCAGCACTTCCACTAGAAGCATTGGCACTTTCTGTTGCTTCCGACTTCTGCGATTCATCGACATACTCAAGCTCATTTGCCTGTTCCCTGTCAATCTTTGCTTTCTGCTCTGCTTCATCCTGCATGGAGAATCTTCTGCTTAATTCCGCATCACCAAGCATCATAAACTGCTCATAGGTAAGAGAATCTATATACACATTCTCGCCCTTATCCTTCAGCTTTTCATAATACTTAACTGCCTTGTCTGAAAGAATCTCAAATGGCGGACCGATAAGATTATCTGCTCCCCTTATCTGATGAACATAAGGCTCTCCCTTGCCATCTGCTGTCTGGTTAAACATCGGATGATTGAATGGTATGAACTTATTGTCCATGATTGGATCAAATCCACGGATAAAGATAATACACTTTTTGTTATCCAGCTTTCTGACTTCATCCGGTGTAAACAGTTCTCTTCCTAATACATCATAATTCCTTGAAGAGCTTCCCTGTCTGCCCTTTGTCTCTCCGCTTGACTTCTTATCAATCGTACCTTTTCCAAGCAACTCAGACACATACTTATGTGTACTCTGCTCATTTCCACCAAGATATATGAAAGTATCGCAGTTGCCGGGAATTGTCTCCCAGGTATCTTTAAAAAGCGCTTTTAACTGGGCAAAGTTCTGAATAATGATAATACTTGAAATCTCACGGCTTCGCATTGTCGATAACAGTGAACAGAAGTCATCTGGCAATGCGACATTCGCAAATTCATCTAACATAAATGTCACATGGATTGGCAGCCTTCCACCACAATTAAAGTCTGCCTGATAGTACAATTCCTGAAATATCTGCGTGTATAACATACCGATAATAAAGTTATAGGATTTATCACTATCCGGGATTACACAAAACAGTGCTGTCTTTGTCTCACCATCCCCATTTACTCCAATACCGATATCGGACAGATTAAGCTCATCTTTTGAGAGTAGTCGTAAAACCTGCTTATTCTCAAGAAATGCAAGTCTTGAGTTGGCACTGATGATAATGGAACGAACTGTATCTCCTGCACCTCTCATACATTTGTTGTACTGCTTGACTGCCGGATGATTGGCTCCAAGTGGGGAACTCTCCTCTAAAAACTTCATACGCACATCCAGCTTTGATGCCTTACCCTGCTCTGTAACCTCTGCCTCTCCAAGAAGTTTCAGTACTGTCTCGAAGTTTCTCTTTGCCGGCTGTACCTCCAGCCACACATAATAAAAGATAGACTGCAAGAACAATCCTTCCGCTTTTTCCCAGAACGGATCACTTGGTGTCGCTCCCTTGGGTGTCGTATTGCTGATAAGGTTTGTAATCAGCTTGACCACATCTGTTTCCTCTCTGATATAGGAAAATGGATTGTAACAGTCTGATTTATCCATCTCTAACAGATTAATGACTTTCAGGTTATATCCGTTATTTTTTAACATCTGCCCGCAGCTTCTAAGGATTTCTCCCTTTGGATCGGTACAGATAAAGGAACAGTTATGCGGCATCTGCATAAGATTCGGCTTTACTTCATAGAATGTTTTTCCTGCTCCGGAACCACCACAGATAAGGATATTTCCATTGAGCTTGAGCCTTCTGAAATCCAGCGACATCTTCACATTCTGGCTGAGTATCCGGTTGAAATTTTCATCCTTATCTGCAAGTATCTTGTTGACCTGCTTTGGATTTCCAAATCTTGCCGTACCAAATTCCTTACCCGGCATATAGTTTCTCTGACTGGTGAAATACATGACAATAGCCATCGCATAGATACCTAATGCAATGGCTACTGCTTTTACTGTATTGGAATTGTAATAATTGGCAAAGGGAACAGCACATACTTCATTGAATCTGTCCATAAATTCATTAAAGGCAATCCCTTCCGTCCACGCACCATTTATCAGATAACCAAGATAACCGGCTAACACTGCACCCACAAGGATAAATATCAGTGATGGCTTTTTCTTCGTTGTCTGCATAGGCTATTACCTCGCTTTCTTGGTAGTAACCGTTTTCTTCTGTGTGGTCTTTTTCTGCTGTTTCTGAGCTTTCTCGTAACGCTCTCTGACAGAGGATTCCACCTTATCATAATGTGTATAAAGCTCTGTTCCCTTCTGTGTTGCTATCACACAATTCTGCTCATCATAAAGTTTGTAATCCTTATTGGAATCAAGAAATGTGAGCATTGTCTTTCCACTATGAATATCCATGATGTTCTCCTTACGGAGCCACACATATCTTGCCTCCTCTCCCCAAGTTCCTGGGATTCTTGTCTTAACGGCATGCTCATTCTCCTCGACAATGAGCTTTTTACTGATAGTCACATCTGAAAGATTCGCATTCTTTGATGCTGCAACAGCTCTCATTCTATCCGCAAGGTCCTGATATCCCCTGACACGGTTGATAAAGGCATCCTTATCCATCATGACTGCATGAGTACCATCCTCATTTCTACTGCCAAGCACTCCTATAGTCTCAAGTTGCTTGATAACATTCTCTGCCTGCTCTCCATTAATACTAAAATTTTCCTTAACTTGATCCACACTGATAGCTTTCTTTTCCATAGCAAACATACCGACCTTTTCAATCAGACCATCTATAGCGGAATTTACCCTATCCCCTTCTATCGTGTGGCTTTTCTCGTTTCCCTGCTGTTTTCTTAAAAAATCCATCAGCTTACCGAGGGATTTCTCATCTCCATTCTTCAGATAATCGTCAAATGTGGCTATCTTACCAAACTTAAGCTTCTGTATCATCATATTTACACGAGGAACCGCTTCTGTATGAAATATAATCTCGCTCATGCCATCCTTCTTGTTACAATCCGGAAGTACCGAATACAGAATTCCATACTTCTTTGCCATCTTTTCAACCTTTTTCATATCTTCGGACTTAAACTGTAGCACCTGTAAATCTCCGCCCTTTAAGAGCAATTTTCTCATGGATGTCTTTCCAAGGGATTTCTCATAATCAAGCATCCCTTTCAAAAAATCGATTGCCTTCTGCATGGCAGATATACCGCCACTGCCTACTTTCATAGCAATTTCTATACCATCATATGCGACACGGATAATCTGTACCGCTTCCTGAATCTCTTCTGCCATTATCGCACCTCCACCTTTTCTCTGACTGTTGTTTTAAGGACTTCCGTTTCTGTACTGCGAATCTCATCTGCTGATACATCAATACCATAGGCAGTTAATATATCTGCAAGGTGATTGATTGCCTTCTCCTCTTCAATACGGTACATCTCAAGTGCCACAAGCAGATTTTCCACCTGCTCTACCCACGCAGGCTTCATATCATACTTTGCCCTGTATGTGACCATAATCTCATCGGATTCTGTCTTATCAGATGAATGTGCCAAAGCCTCGACAAGAGAAATCGTGTCTTCCTTGCTCCCACTTCTGAAAGCGAACTGAACTACAAAGTTTTTCTCGTCCTCCGTAAACTTATGCTCAACTCCATTCATCTCTGTTACTGCTTCATTAACCACTGCTAAATTCATAAGTTCCTCCTAATCTGCCATACTATTTTCAAGTACTGCTATCTCAATGATCTCTTTCATCTTTTCCGCTGAAATGTTGTTATTGATAAGTTCAATAAGTTGCATCTCGGTAAGTCCCTTTTCTATGGCACTTTTAATCTGAACAAGCTGTGCAGGAACAAGATCCCCTGTAGCAACAAGCTTTACAATGTCTGCTCTGGATTTCTTCTTGAAACAAAGTTTCGCAAATATTCCTGTCATCCCATTGCTGCTCTTTCTGACATTCCTATCAACAGGAAGTTTCTGTACCACATGACCAGTAACATCCATAACTGGAATCTGATAATACACGGGTATTCCATTCTGAATAACTGGTGCTGTCTGTGACACCGTCACCGTATCTACCATGTTTTTATCAGCCAAAGTTTCCACGGCTTCAGACTGTTTAGGTGTTTCCTCACTCTCTGCCTCTTTCTTGTTCTCTGATGCTACGCTTATTATCTTATCTTCAAGCGATTCAATTCGACTTCTCATACGCTCCATCTCCTTATCCTTTTTCTCGATGTCATCTCTAAGCCTTGCAATCGTACTGCTTGCCTTATTAAGCTCGTCCTGCTGATGACTTATCATGGCATCTTTATCCTGATTCTCTTTTACAAGTCGCTCCCTGACTTCCTCATCATCTTTGGAAGTCTCAAGACTTGCTAACTTCTCATTTAACGCATCATATCTCTTATCCTGATGGTTTATTTTCTCAACCACTTCCTCCATCTGCGAAACAAGAGCCTTCACATACTCAGCTTCTGCCGAAGACTGTTCTTTTGCTTTCGCAAGGCTTTCTAATATTTCCTCATATAATCTTCGCATGACCACAGGCTTTTCACCTTTATCCATAACTTCCTGTATCGCTTCAATGGGTACGCCTTTTTCATAGAAATCTAAGGACACCTGCATCTGATGACCAGATAACTTACTTTCTTTAAGCAGTCTGGTCATATCTTCTGAAATACCCTTATGCAGGCATTCCGATAAGACTTTCATCTGACCGATATTGTAATTCTTATTCAAATACAGACTGACTTCATCTTCTGTAAGCCCATCCTCATAATCGCTCTTCACAAGTGCAATAATCTCTTCACTTACATGCTTATTACGAAGAAGCTGCACTTTCTTTTCTATTGCCATAGAGCTTAATGGCTGTCTGTTTTCTTCCATATATGCCTCCTAACCACTAAAAAAACAGCCTATCGTACTGGCTGCTCTTTTCTGTCTCGTATTGTTTCTTTGTTGTATTCTGTATCTTTTCCATTTGATACATTATCTGAAATAAGACTCTTCCAAATGGATTTACCAATATTCAATTCCTTGAATACCGCCCTCTCTTTAGCACAGGCTTGCGAGTATTCTTCTTTGTAGTGCTTTCTTAAAGCTTCTACTTCATCAAGAGTGTATCCCTGTGATAATAGTTTTTGTTTAAGCATCTCCCACTTAATATGCTCATCCTCAAAGAACTCATCACCCTGTATATAGGACTGCTCAGCAGGTTTTAGCTCTTGCATCTCATCCGCAATATCAAAAAGCTCACGACTTCTCTCTCTCGCTTTATAGATACGACTTTTCTCCGAAGATACCTCTTTTCTTTTATCTGTAAGTGAACTAATTACACTCACCAATTCCTCGGCTGAATGAATATCATGATTCGCAAGAAACAGGTATTCCTTCTGCAGCTTATGCATTCGTCGGATATCATCCTTATACTTCCATGCCTGACTATATGGTCGCTTCTTAAGTTTACCTATCCGATAGAGCTTTGCATAATATCGTTTTTGGAGGCCTGACATCTTTGCCTTTCGATATCTCTTCACCTTGCATCTGATAAGTACAGGCTTGATTTCTTCCTGTTTTTCTCTGTAAAACGATATATCCTCATTGCTAATTCGTTCTCGTATTGCCTCATCAGAATACATATCTCCTAATGTCTTACACCTACGGAATCGTGTCATACCCTGTGGCTTAACTGCAAGATATTTTCCCTGTTTTATCGTATATCCCTTGTCTGAAAGTAAATCGAGAAACTGCTGATAATCACCAGCCTGTAATATACAGGCATCCAAGTCCCGCTTAATCATATCCGCCCACACGAAACTGCCTTCACGATATTCGCTCCAGTCCTTATAGCTCTCATGCTGCTTTTCTTTACTACCATCATCAACATCAATGATAGAAAGACCATATTCCTCACATAGTCGGTTTGTAATAGGTTGAATATACTTAGCCCAATCCCCTTTTTCATAGCGATATTTTTTCCCATCTACAAAGCTTACACTGTTAAATACGATATGCGAATGTACATGCTCCGTATTATCGTGTACAACATATATAGCCTCATAAGACTTACCAAGATATTCTTCCACAAACCTTTGTGTGATTTCAAATGCTGTGTCAGGATTCACTTCATTCTCCTTAAACGACAAAATGATATGATACCCCTGCCTCTTATCGACTTTACCAAACTTACGCTTGGTCTCTTTCATCTGCTCAAATGCTGCATCTGCCTGACAGTTAATTGCACCCACAAGCCTTCCATCCTGTGTTTTCTCCGGATTCATTACATAATCAAGCGAACGCTTAAGATGCTTTCCATGAAAATGACCTCCACAGTCCTTCATATTTAGTATCTTACTGATTGCCAATCTGACTCACCGCCTCATCAACCTTCTGATTCAATTTTCGCATATATGCAATAAGCTGCGTTTTATCATCTTTTGAATATAAACCTGCATTGTTATTAAATACAATCTGATTGATATTAATTCCAATACGATTTATCTCATTGATAAGTTCCTTTAGAAGTTTTCGCACCTCTGGATAATCATTGGGTTTCTGACTGATAAGAAGCCTAATATACTCAGCCTCATTCATGCCATTCCCCTTCGCTTTCTTTGCAAGTTCTTTTGCTTCCTCCGGCATTAGACGAAGAGTTTTCCTTACACTATGAACCTTATCTGCCATCAGATCACCTTCCTCTCTTACCCGTACTATATTCCTTTACACCTTCAGCTACTGTAACAGCTGCTTTTTCCAAGTTCTCCTTATTACCTAACTGACTGATGACTCTGTCTGCCAATTTTGTTGCTACTTCAATAATCTCTTTCCCATAACAGGTCTTGTCAAATAATCTATCAAGCCTTTTTTCATCAGCCTTTAGACTTTCATACTTCTTCTGATATTCACTATAATCCTGAAAATCTTTTGGATCTACTCTACGAGCATCTGCATCAAGTATTAGCTCATAGTTCCACTCGCAGACAGTATCAATCACATCATCTATCGGATACAGCTCTATCTCTCCATTTTCTTCTGCTATGTCCTGTCTGTACATCTTTCCATCAGAATCAACGCCTATTGCATAATCATGATCTTCCATATAGTTAAGAAGAATTGCAGCATCTTCTATCGAAGGGTTGAGTAGTATATCAAATGTGTCTGCCCAAGCAATCAGTTCTTCCGGTTTTGAAAATAGTGTAATTTCCATATCCATTGCTGCCTTGCACCTCCTTATCCGTGTTTAGTAAATATTCACCATAGCTCCAGTCTTCGGTTAGTCCCCGGCGACTGCTAGATACGCATCAGAGACATCTCTGTCCTGATGCCATCTAGTTAGGGGAAATTTTCCCCTAAAACCCTTTGTTTATATTAGTGGGGGCGCTTTTTGCCCCCATTTTGATACTTTGGTGGCACTTTCTGCCCCCACTTTGATACTTTGGTGGCACTTTTTGCCCCCACTTTTATATTGAGCATCATCTGAATTTCATCATGTCCAAATTGCGGGGGCGCTTTTCGCCCCCACTTTGACATTTTGGTGGCGCTTTCTGCCCCCACTTTGCTGTTTTGGAGGCGCTTTCTGCCCCCACAATTTAAAATGCAGTTAATCATGCCCTTGCATGGTTAATTGCTTTCTTCCCTGGTCCGGAAAGATTAAGTTTTGTAGCGACAAGCCACTCATTATAATCCTTATATCCTGCTGGTGGTGGACAATCCTCTACATCATATCCGAGTTCATAGTACTTCTTCATAAGTTCAGATGCCGCCTTTCTTCCCGGCTCATCAGCATCAAGACAGAATCGGATGGAAGCAATCTGTGGATGTTCTTTAAGGAATGTTTCAAGTGGTGCATCCGCAAGCATTCCAAGAGCCAGCTTATTTGATTCATAATCCGTGAATATATCCACATAACTCATAAGATCAATTGCAGCTTCAAATACGACAAGCTCTGTGCTTTTTACATTTACCACATTAAATCCATATTTTTTATCATTGCCTACAACATCACACTTGAAAGGTTTTCCCTGCTTATCAAACACACCTCTCATACTGGCAAATCTGGTCACTCCATTCTTATCATTTCCCTTAAACACTACATTGTGATAATGTCTGCTCTCATAAATCAGTCCACCTTTTAAAAACAAATCTATAACAGTTCTACTGATTCCACGCTCATTATTAAGATAAGAAATCAGATAAGAATTATCTCCTGCCGGTTCCGGGAGCACAAAAGACTTCCTCTCCTCAGTTCGTTTCTGTGCTACCTGATGGATGAGTGGTTGCTTTTCCCTGCTTTCAATTCTTCTATATCCAGCGAAGTCTAGAAGCCAAAATACAGCATCTTTTACACTCATTCCACAGAACACTCTAAGGAAGTCTATCTGCGAACCACCGTTACTACCCTTATCAAACTGCCTTGACCATCTGAACCAATGACTGCGGTTATAAATACGGATAGAGTCCATCTCCTTTAAGGTATGATACTTTCCAATTCGCCTTACTGTATATCCAAGACTTTCTGCTACTGCACAAAGATCAACACTTTTTGCAATGGCAAGCTCTTCATCCGTAAATCTTCCATCCATTATCTTCACCTTGCCTTTCCCTGCTCTGCAACAAGCGGTGACTTAATATCAAGCGTCCTGTAATCGGTGCTAAGTGTAATCTTAGGATTGTCAATCATGCCCTTTTCCCTAAAACTAAAGAAAGTACGATTATCTCCTCCGACAATGATATGATCCACAAGCGGTATTCCCATAAGTTCACACAACTTATTCATCCTGTCAGTCATCATCGTGTCTGCCTTGCTTGGAAATACGTTGCCGGAAGGGTGACAATGGATTAGCATCATACTTGCAGCATTACTAAGGATACTGGACTTAAACAGTTCCCTTGGATGTGCCATTGCTTCATTCAAAGAACCTACACTTGCAAAATGCACATTGATAGGCTTTAGGTCTGACCGCAGATTCACAACACAGACCACTTCTCTGTCAAACTGACACATACACTCTCCCATTACAGCAGCTATATCTGTCGGATTGTTAAAGGTATGCTCCGAATAAATCGGGGCATCCTTTACAAGTCTTACCGACACAACATCAAGTTTGAAGTCGTTCTTCTTTGGCATCACGCTCATCACCCTCTCCAAACTCGATACAAATAATAAAGTCATCTTTCTGGCTGTTTATGAGAGCAATGAATTCTTCCATTGTAAGTTCCTGCTCCATAAACTCCTCCTATCTTGACTTATCCTTTGCGTCATATACAAGTGGCGATTCTGCCACGATACCATCAAGTCTCTTGTTTGGTGTGTCTGTAGCAAGAGTGAGCTTTCTTAAATCCTTGTCATAGTGATATACCTGATTGGAAAGCCTCTCATCTAAATCTACTGCCTCCATATTCACCTGCACTACCATTTCTGCAAGTTCTTCTGGACTTCCCATATCTGAAGAAACTGCAATAACCTCATGCACACTTGAAGGCAAAATATAGAGGTCACTTTCAAGGTTTTCTGCCAGATCATGAAGTTCATTCTCATAAAGCATTGACACAGCACCATTGACACCCGTTTTATTTGAGATTACCCACATCGTCTGCTCTGGTGGAATCTCACCAATCATCATATCTGCCATCTCCGGTGGCATTCCATCCTTTAAGAACATATCTCTCATCACATCATTCATACTTCTTACAGTAGGCGGAAAGATTCTTCTTGTATTCTCTGCAGCATACTTAAAAAGTTGCTCCTCATTCATTCCAATTCTTTCGGCAAGCTCATTTGTAACTTTTGTACTCTGCACACCATCTGCATCAACTTTCATGACAAGCCTGTACATAATGGAAAGATCCTGGAATTCTCTGTGTGGCACCTGTTCCAAA
This sequence comes from Agathobacter sp. LCP21S3_B2, assembly GCF_052118705.1. Taxonomy (NCBI): domain Bacteria; kingdom Bacillati; phylum Bacillota; class Clostridia; order Lachnospirales; family Lachnospiraceae; genus Agathobacter; species Agathobacter sp. LCP21S3_B2. The sequence continues at coordinate 81,463 of NZ_JBQKGQ010000005.1, forward strand.
AGAGATTTATTCTGTTCCGTATTGATAATCTGAAATACTACCTTCTCATTCGCACCTTCATACAGACTATCCACGCTGATTGGTGGAATCTCCTCGTATGCTTGTGCCATAGTGTCACATGCTGACATAAGTGTTTCTTCAAGATCTCCGCAATTCTCATATCTCTTATACATGTCATTGATATAAATGGTAGGAGACACGTTCTTACCAGCTTCTCTAAGGCTAAGACCATCAAATGTCACATTTACCTTTTCCACAGGAGCAATCGCAATCTCCATTCCCTTAAACTTTTCTGGCATATAATCCAGAAACTTCTCTTTTACTACTTCCTTAAAAATCTCATAATTCATCATAATGTTTATCCTCCAAATCAAAAAAATTGGGGAACATAAGTCATTGGCTTACATTCCCCGCTGGGTTATAGTTGTTGTTATGGACTATTTAATCAAGAATATATCCCTTCTTCTGTAAGAGGGATAGGCTCTGTGTTCCGTGCTTATCCACTCTTTCAGTGAATTATTTATATTTTATGCACGAAACACTTAGGACTGTCCCGTATTCTGTGCATTGTAGTCTCCTTTCATTATATCAGCTCTCTTAATTTAAAGAAATACTGCATAAGTCTTCTGCTTTTCTTATAACTTAAGAATAATCCCTTTACCTGCATATCCTCACCTCCTTCAAAATGTTCCCATTCTTACGAATGAAAGAAATACTCTAGCCAACATACCGAATAGAAGAAGAACTAACTTGGCAAGTCCTAAGACCAGCTTCAATGCACCAAGTATAATTCTAAGTATCCACTTGAGTATCTCTAATACCACTGTTCCTATGGCTTCCATAATTCTTCTCATAATAATCAGTCTCCTTTCGACATCCAGCTCATTGCAAGTCCTGCAACATCTGCATCATCCATTACATCCTCTGTAGGTTCTTCATCTTTGTTATAAGTACTTGGTCTGACAACCGACTGACCTACATTCATTCCAGATATCACCCCACCAAGTAGCTTGATTACTTCTTTTCTTGCCTCATTCATTGCAACTTCAATAAGTTCTGCTTTGATTTCATCAATATCTTCCACAGATATAAACGATTCTCTTTTTCTCTCTTTCTTCTCCATGAACTGCTCTTCACCATAATGGTCAATGTAAAACTGGCAGGCATCTATAATGAACTGATTCTTGGATTTAAATATATTCGGATCAAGATTTTGAAGTACATTGTTAATCTTTACATGCTGAGGATTGTTCATATTGAGACGAACGGAAGTCTTTACTTCATATTCAAGTCTTCTTCCCATGTTAAGCACCTCCTACGATAATCTCTTAGCACTCTTAAGTCCCATCGTTGCAAGTTGCTCATACCCTCTTGCATTTGCTTTAATATCAAGGATATATGAGATATTCTTTGCATCATAATTGCTAAAGTTCTTCATTACAACTGCTCCACCACCAACGAATATGATTGGAGTTGTCTTTAAGTTATAGCCAAACTCACGGATTGAGTTATAGACCTTTTCGACAAAATCCTCTATCTCCACTTTGATGATTGCAAAGTAATCATCGTCAATATCGGACCTGCCATAACGCATAATATTCTGGATTTCAGACTCATCTACTTCCCCATTCAGCTGTCTTACACACTGTTCATTGATAGAACGCATACAGGTAATAAGACCTCTTGGAACTGTCACACACTTTGATTCATCCGGTGACTTATTTATTACCGGCATAATATCAATCGTCCAGCTTCCAATATCAACAATCAACGTTTTCTTTGCCATCGTCGGTATCTTATCGACTACCGCTGCATAACACTGGGGGAATACTGCAACATCATCAATTTCAATATGATAAGCTTCATCTTCAAATCTGAAATTCACTTGCTTATTCTTTGTCAGATATTTGATAAAGTCAGTTTTTTCGGCACCAAACCTTGTAAGTGGAAGTCCTACTGCAAGAAATACCTTTGCCTCTGCAAGTCCTCTTCTCTTCAGCTCCTTTGCAACTGCTGCAAGTGTGAGAAGATAAAAGCTGTCATCTTCTACCTTGGTATCCTTTACTTCCTGCCTTACAGTTCCAACCTTGTAATACTTGCCTTCATACTCAAGCACATCACCAAAAAGTGCCGGAGTCGTTGTAATCTCCTTAACACCTGTGACAAATACCTGAGAAATTGTTTTCATCATTGACCAGCCATGATCAATGCCGATGACTTCTAATTTATTGTTCATGTCTTTCGCACATCCTTTCTTCCTAAACAGCCATTCAAACACGTCATCACCTACTTTCCAATCAACTTACGCATACAAGGAAAACAATAGCCATTTCCTTGATAATAAGAGCAACCAACACATTCTGACGGAAGCTTCGATTCCTTTTTCTTGGATAGTTTACAACATGTTCCATTGGCACATCTGTTGTTATGTCCCCAAAAAATCTGCAATTCATACAGTCTTTTAATTCTCCCTCAAGTTTTTTCTCTGGAGACACATATCTGCTATTCTTATACTTATCTCTTTTTTCAACTGTTCCCACCTGAGCTATCCTCCCTTCCAAGGAGTGATTGCTGTCTAATTCGTTCCAATACTCTGTCAGACTCGCCTGCCGTCCTTGCTAATGAAAACAATACGATAAGAACAATTATTACTAATGCTATACTAAATCCAATCATCACTTCGTCCTCCTTCTAATTAGTGCCATATAGACAAAAATAGAATTTGGAAGTGATATAGTCTACATGGCTATGCTTAATGCTTAAGCATGTAGGTACACGTCAGTCTTCTAGACTCCTATATCGCCCCGTGTACAAAGAGGTGTGCTCACCTCCGGGAGTTACAGACGAGCCACTAAACGTGTTTCACGACGCCCTTCTGAATTATCAGAAGCACTATCTCCTCTCTTAGCCTTGTGAGGATAAGGACGACCTTCTCGCCCTCCGTGGGTGATTATCCTTACGCAACATGCCGGTCTACGCTTCGCTTCGATCTGCGTAGAGCAGAGTTCCACTGGACCTCTTGCGCCCTTTTACCAGATTTCCATCCAACTTCTCGTCCTTCATCTCTCGATCCATCAGACTACTAATATGATAGCTGTGACTTTCATCCTCCAGGTACATGCCCCGTAATTTTACTACCTATGAATTTCTTCATAGTGCATATAAAATGCAAATCTGTAACTGAGTATTCAGTTGTACAGTCCAATCTCTCTTGGACAATTGATATTCTACTATGAGCATCTTTTTTACGGAAGTGACACCACTGGTGTATTTTCACTGGTTTTCACCAGTTTTTGGTGCATTTGTGTTCTCCTTCAATTTATTCCACAAATGTTTCGGCAATGACCTTGCTGGTTCTCTGAATTGCTCAAGGTATTCCTCGAATAACTCCGTGTTAATCAAAGCAGAGTTTCCTACTTTATAAACTGCACCTGCCTCTCTTGCAATTACGATAATTCGAGATTTGCTAATTCCATAAATAACAGCACCTTCTTCAGCATTTACATACTTCTTCATAAAATCCTTCGTATCTGAATAGCACTTATATGAATATCCCATTTCAATCATCTCCCTTCATATTTGGTAATGGATGCTTCATCTTTGTTGGAGGCTCTCTGAACTGTTCCATATATTCATCAAACACTTCTAAATTAATTAGAATAGTATTTCCTTTTGCAGTACCTATCTTATATACTGCTCCTGCTGCTCTTGCCATTTCGATAAATCTGTGATGTCCTATGCTATATGTCATAGAACCTTCACCAATTCTAACAAATTTTTTTTCAACTATTTTGTTTGAACTTGGGACTTTTGTGAAATGCTTCATAAATTCAACCAACCTTCCCTTATGTATCAATGTAATTTTTGAGAGCTTATATCTCGCTCCGGCTGCTAGCGCTATCTCAAGTGCCTCTTCTTTTGATACATTCAACATTGACATTACCTCTTCTATACGAATATACCTTTTATTTATTTGTTCATTACGATACGCACTAACTGAACCACTTAATGTATTTACCATTCCATCACCTACTTATAAAAATCTGAATCAGTAATATGATACTTTTCAAGGTATTTATCCAATATTTCTGTATTAACAAGTACCAGTTGTCCGATTTTATAACACGCCTGTGCTTCCTTGGCTAATTCCTGAAACTTTGTCTTCCCCATGCTATACATCTTTGCCCCATCAGCATATCTGACAAATTTCTTCATATCCTGAAATCTTCCACCATTTACTTTTTCTCCATTCATAATAATCACCTTTCTTGTATTCACCACAGCTATAAATGACGTATTTCTCCATAACGCAAAAAAGAGGACATCTTCTAAATTTCTTTAGAAAATGTCCTCTTAGTAGTTCATATTTGATTGAATTTATTTCTTTTCAGATTGTATACTCTTTCATACTGATGTATATGACTATGCCAAAATGCGTCCTAAAATACGTCCTCTGACGCATCCACACCCTTCAAACCCGCATAAATACTAGGTTTATTTATCGAGTGACTTCATCGTCGGGAACAGTAATACGTCCCTGATTGCCTGGCTATCTGTCAGAAGCATCACAAGACGGTCGATTCCGTATCCGATTCCACCTGTTGGCGGCATACCGATTTCAAGCGCATTGAGGAAGTCCTCGTCTGTGTGCTCTGCCTCATCATCGCCTGCTGCTGCGTTGGCATCCTGTGCTGCGAAACGCTCACGCTGGTCGATTGGGTCGTTGAGCTCTGAGTATGCGTTACACATCTCCCATGTATTACAGAACAGCTCAAAACGCTCTACCTTTGTAGGGTCGCTTGGTTTCTTCTTGGTGAGAGGTGATATCTCGATTGGGTGATCCATAATAAAGGTTGGCTGGATAAGCTCTTTCTCACAGTACTCCTCGAAGAAGAGGTTTACGATGTCACCCTTCTTGTGACGCTCCTCATACTCGATATGATGCTCGTCTGCAAGCTTCTTTGCGGCTGCATCATCAGGTACCTGGTCGAAGTCTACGCCTGCGTATTTCTTGATTGCGTCTATCATTGTCATTCTTGCGAATGGCTTTCCAAGGTCGATCTCCACGCCGTTGTATGAGATTTTTGTCGAACCGCATACCTTCTCAGCGAGGTAACGGAACATTGACTCTGTCAGCTCCATCATGCCCTCGTAGTCTGTGTATGCCTGATAAAGCTCCATAAGTGTGAACTCAGGGTTGTGACGTGTATCTACACCCTCGTTACGGAAAACTCGTCCGATCTCGTATACTCGCTCAAGTCCTCCGACGATGAGTCTCTTTAAGTAAAGCTCAAGGGAAATACGAAGCTTTACATCCTCGTTCAATGCGTTGTAGTGTGTCTCGAATGGTCTTGCTGCGGCACCTCCTGCGTTTGAGACAAGCATAGGTGTCTCAACCTCCATGAAATCACGGCCTGCAAGGAAGTTACGGATTTCCTTGAGTATCTGTGAGCGCTTGATAAATACCTCTTTGCTCTCCTGATTCATGATAAGGTCTACATATCTCTGACGATATCTGGTATCTGTGTCTGTCAGTCCATGGAACTTCTCCGGGAGTATCTGGAGTGATTTTGAAAGCAGTGTTATCTCCTCTGCATGGATTGAGATTTCGCCTGTCTTTGTTCTGAAGGCGAAGCCCTTTACACCGTAGATATCACCGATGTCTGATTTCTTGAAGTCTGCGTATGAGTCTTCTCCGATATTGTCCCTTGCCACATATACCTGGATATTGCCCTTTAAGTCCTGAATATTGCAGAAAGAAGCCTTACCCATGACACGCTTGAACATCATACGTCCTGCGATGCTTACCTCGATTGGCTTTGCATCCATGATTTCTCTTCTCTCGTTGTAATCATTGTTGATTACCTCTCGCTTTGCAGCGTCATCCAAGCCCTCAACATCCGGAGCCTTTCTGTCACCGAGAATCTCAGCCTCATGAGCATTGTAAAGCTCCTTTACATCGCTGCTATGATGAGTGACATCGTACTTTGTAATCTGGAAGGGATCCTTTCCTGCTTCCTGTAAATTCTGTAATTTTTCACGGCGGACCTTAAGGAGCTGGTTTACGTCCTGCTGCTGTCCACCCTTGTTATTATTCTGATTTACCATTTTTTACCTCTTTTAGTTCTCTTCTGCTCTCTGGATCTCGAGTACCTTGTATGTGAGCTCTCCTACCTGAGTCTCAACAGTTACAGTATCTCCGACTTTCTTTCCAAGAAGAGCTTTACCTACAGGTGACTCGTTTGAAATCTTGCCCTTTAAGCTGTTTGCCTCTGTTGAACCAACAATTTTGTACTCAAGCTCCTCATCAAACTCACAATCTAAGATGCGGATCTTACATCCGATAGAAATCTTGTCAAGGTCAACCTCCTCCTCAACAACAACCTCTGCATTTTTAAGGATTTTCTCGATTTCCTCAATACGAGCCTCGATATCGCGCTGCTCATCCTTAGCTGCATCATACTCAGCATTCTCAGATAAATCACCCTGCTCACGAGCCTCCTTGATCTTCTGGGAAACCTCTTTACGCTTAACAACCTTTAAATGCTCAAGCTCATCCTCAAGCTTCTTAAGACCTGCATATGTCAGAATATTTTTCTTGTTCTCCATGATTCTTACCCTTCTATCTTCCTTTTCTTTTATTTTATTATGTTGATTTGCTAAAATGAAACTTCCCACTTCAAAGACTTAATTTACCGGAAAGTATACAGTATATTCCGAAGAAAAATATGAACTGCCACGGGTTTCCATAACCCTCGGCAACGGAAACCCCGCAGCAAAGAAAAACCCTCTATCCGCGATTCGTTCCCGTGGCTAACTTCATATTTTTCTGAGGAATAAACTGTATGCTACGCCGGTAACCACGATACCCTAAATGTGGGAAGTTTGTTTTATTAAATCGTAAAGCCTATTTTAACGCGTGTATTATAATTGAAAATCCCCACGCTGTCAAGGATTTGGCCGATTTCAATTTTGAAGCTTTTCCTTATACAAAAGCTCCTCAAGCTGTTCTAAGCTCTCCACCGTATTCACCGCCGCGCGCAGCCTTGATGAATGCGGATATCCTGCCGTATACCACGCTGTGTGCTTTCTCATCTCGTGTATTCCCGTGTACTCGCCCTTGAACTCTATCATCATGCGTGCATGGCGCAGTATCATCCGGCGTACTTCCTCAAAGGATGGCTTTTCCTGATGCTCGCCGGTCTCAAAGTAATGCAGTATCTGTGAGAAAATCCATGGATTGCCCTGCGCTCCCCTGGCTATCATAAAGCCGTCGCAGCCTGTCTGCTCCTGCATTTTTATGACATCCTCTGCGCAAAGCAGGTCTCCGTTTCCTATGACAGGTATTGAGACAGCCTCTTTTACCTGCCTTATGATATCCCAGTCGGCTTTACCGGAGTAGTACTGCTCTCTGGTCCTGCCATGCACTGCGACTGCGCTTGCGCCACTTTCTTCAGCCACATGCGCCAGCTCTACTGCGTTGATATGCTCATCATCGAAGCCCTTTCGTATTTTTACGGTGACCGGCTTATCTATCGCTTTTACTATGCTCTCTATAATCTGACCTGCAAGAATCGGATTTTTCATGAGTGCTGAGCCCTCACCGTTGTTTACGATTTTGGGCACCGGGCATCCCATGTTGATATCCAGTATGTCAAACGGTCTTTCCTCTATCTGCTTTGCTATCTGAGCCATTATCTGCGGGTCTGAGCCAAACATCTGCAGTGAAACAGGCTTTTCTCTTTCATCTATTGAAAGAAGCGACTCTGTATTTTTGTTTTTGTACAAAATTGCCTTGGCGCTGACCATTTCCATACATAAAAGGCCGGCTCCCTGCTCCTTGCACAATAAGCGAAATGGCAGGTCTGTCACGCCTGCCATAGGTCCCAGTATCAGGTTATTTGGGAGTGTCACACTTCCTATCTGAAGCTTTCGTATCTGATGAATATCCATACTATTACTTCACTCCCTTGCGGTTCTGCTTGCGATACACGAGGTTTATGCCCTTTAATGTCAGATCCGGATCGTATACATCCACGTTTTCTGTCTCATTGGATATTATTCTGCCGAGTCCGCCGGTCACTACAACCTTTGCATCGTACATGCCTGTTTCTTCCTTTACCTTGTTGATGATGTACTCTGTCTGTCCTATCTGTCCATACACAAGTCCCGCCTGCATGCTGGTGATAGTGTCCTTTCCGAGGATATTATCAGGCTTTTTAATCTCTATCTCAGGAAGCTTTGCCGCATCCTCCCAGAGTGCCTTGGCTGAGATACGTATGCCCGGTGCTGTGATTCCTCCCATGAAGGTACCGTTTTCATCGACCATATCGTAGGTGGTTGCTGTGCCAAAATCTATGACCAAAACAGGTCCTCCATATAATTCATATGCAGCTACGGCGTCTACTATACGGTCTGCGCCAATTTGCTGCGGATTTGGTGTGGCGATACGGATGCCTGTTTTGATGCCCGCCTCCACGATTATCGGCCTGATATTAAAGTATTTTATTAGGCCATTCTGCAGTGAATGCATGATATTCGGTACAACGGAGCATATGATTGCATCATGTATGTCGTCCATGCCTACCTGATTTCTTTCAAGCAGATTGCTCAGAAGCATGCCGTATTCATCTGATGTACGTGGCATTTTAGTTGTAATTCTAAAGCTCGCTTTTATCCTGTCACCATCAAATACGCCGCATGTTATGTTTGTATTTCCTACGTCCAGTGCTAAAATCATCTGTTATTCCTCCTCGAATCCTTCTCCCAAAAATACTATGCGATAATACGTCTCTATCGACTCGAGCAGCTCTCTTCGCTCGTTGCGGTACTGCTTTATCTTTAGCACGCTTCCTATCTCATCATAGAAAAAGTCATTTTCCTTGCAGGATGTTCTGAAATCGAGGTTTCCGTCCTCATCAAACACCAGCTCCAGTATGCCTCCCACATCCTCTGTATACAGGACGCACATGATTTTGAGCTCGTCCCTTATAGTCTGTGGAAGTCCGTTAAAATTCTCGTTCAGATAATATTTTTTCTGATATGCGTTTGACACGCAAAGTACTACCTCTTTAGACATATCCGTATATTCCTCTCACTGATACTTCTCCGCTTGAAACCAGCTTACGCGATTCCCATGTGTCCACGATCAGCTCGCCCTTAGGCGTGATGCCCATTGCCTTTCCGTCAAACGGCTCCTTCGGGTCCAGTACCCTTACTGATTTGTTCCTGTTGACCAACAGCTCATCATACTCCCTGACGAGGGCTGAAAGGTCCTGCGTCTTTAAAAATGTATCATAATACTGCTCAAAGTATGACATGGTCTCTGCGATTATCTGCGCACGGTGGAATCTTTTGCCACCTGCTTCTATCATGAGTGAGCTCGCCATCTGACTGATTTCCTCCGGAAAGCTCTCATTGTGCACGTTGATACCGATGCCTACAACAATATGGTTGATGTAGTCAAACTGCGCATTCATCTCTGTGAGTATGCCGCACACCTTTTTGCTGTTTACCACAATGTCGTTTGGCCACTTTATCAGGGCTTCCTCGCCGGTTACGCTTGTTATGGCCTTTGCGACAGCAAGCGCAGCCACAAGCGTGAGCATGGATGCATTGTTTGGATTGATATCAGGCTTTATCATAAGTGTCATGAAAATACCTGTGCCGGACGGCGATACCCAGCTGCGACCGCGGCGCCCCTTGCCTGACTCCTGCTTGTCCGCTACGACTAAGGTGCCGCTCGGATAGCCTTTTTCGGCAAGCTCCTGAGCCTTGGTGTTGGTGGAGTCTATTGTATCAAAATACAGCACTTCCTTTGCCACCCATTCTGTGTGCATGAGGCTTTTTATCTCCGCCTCTGTCATCAGATCCGGCGCTGCCATGAGCCTGTAGCCCTTATTCTGTTGTGCCTCTATCTCATATCCGGCTTCCTTTAGCTGGTTTATGGCCTTCCACACGGCTGTACGCGATACTCCGAACCGGTTGCATAGCTCCTGCCCTGAAATATAGCCGTCAGCGCTGCGTAGAAGTCTAAGTATTTCTTCCTTCATGCTTTATTCCTTAGCTTTTAATCGAATTGTAACTATTCACAAATATCCCGCAGACAAATTTCCGTCAATCTTTTGTTGCGGTCATTGCTTGCCGTACTAATCAGCAAGTGTTGCACGCATGATAGCCTTGATTGAGTGCATACGGTTCTCTGCCTCATCAAATACCACTGAGCGCTCTGACTCAAATACCTCGTCTGTCACCTCAAGCTCGCTCAGTCCAAACTTCTCATAGACCTGCTTGCCGATAGTGGTCTTTAAATCATGGAATGCAGGCAGACAGTGCATAAAGATTGCGCTATCCTTTGCATTTTCAAATGCTTTTGCATTTACCTGATATGGCTTTAAGTCGTTAATTCGCTCTGCCCATACCTCTTCCGGCTCGCCCATTGATACCCACACATCTGTGTAGATGACATCTGCGTCCTTTGTGCCCTCTGCCACATCCTCTGTGAGTGTGATAGATGCGCCGGTTGTTTCTGCAACGTCCTTACAGTATTTTACAAGCTCATCATTTGGGAAATATTTCTTGTTTGTGCATGCCACGAAGTCCATGCCAAGCTTTGCACATGTGACCATGAGTGAATTTCCCATGTTGTATCTTGCATCGCCCATGTATACAAATTTCACGCCCTTGAGTCTGCCGAGGTGCTCACGGATTGTAAGCATATCTGCTATCATCTGTGTCGGGTGGAACTCATTTGTCAGGCCGTTCCATACCGGTACGCCTGCGTATTTAGCCAGCTCCTCCACGATTTCCTGTCCATATCCACGGTACTCGATTCCGTCAAACATTCTGCCGAGCACGCGCGCTGTATCGGCGATGCTCTCCTTTTTACCTATCTGTGAACCGCTCGGGTCAAGGTATGTGACATGCATTCCAAGGTCATGTGCCGCTACCTCAAAAGAGCAGCGAGTTCTGGTACTGGTCTTTTCAAAAATCAGCGCTATATTCTTGCCTGTGAGGTCATCATGTCTGATGCCTTTTTTCTTCTTTTCCTTCAGCTCCTGTGAGAGGTCAATCAGATAAGTAATCTCTTCCGGAGTGTAATCCATAAGTTTTAAAAAGTTTCGTCCCTTTAACTGCATTGCTCTTGCCTCCTGGGTTTTATTTGCATCGTTTATAGATGCAGGTTACTATAATTTATATCTGTAGTTTGCTATAATGATGTCATTTTACTCTATTTTGTGGTATGTTGCAAGAGGTTTGAAGCATTGACGCTCTGACTGTAAAACCACGCCGGACAAATAATTAAAGAGGCTGCAAACCAACAAGCTTTGTTGATTTGCAGCCTCTTTGTTATTTCTTTATATCAGCTGTATATTATCTGAACTTCATATTTCCGATTGATATTCCTGAGCCGTGATCATTGAAGGATGTACATCCTCCTGTGTTGTCCACTCCGGACATTGCCTCCTGTGCTGCACTGTAGCATGAAGAAGAAATGCGTCCGCTAAGCTTTCTTGCGAGCTTTCCTGATGATGCCGGTCCAAACTGGCCTTTCTGGTAAATAACACCTGAGATGCTGTTTGGATATGAGCTGCTCTTTACTCTGTTGATGACTGCCGCTCCTACTGCGAGCTGACATTCATAGCTCTCTCCGCCTGCCTCGCACTCGATGATTGCTGCAAGCAGTGTCAGGTCATCTGCTCCTGCACTTACTGCCTCGCCCTGTGTGGTCTCAGCCTTCTTTGATGAAGTATTTTCTGATGTATTTTTCTGTGCTGCTTTGGCTGCCTCTGCGGCTGCCTTTTCTTCTGCGGCCTTTCTCTCAGCCTCTTTCTGTGCTGCTATCTGTGCCTGTTCCTCTTCAATGGTGATACCCACCCTTGTGTTGAGGGAACGTGTCGCATAATCTGCTGCGATATATCCTGTCTGTGAATCACATACTACTGCGATCCAGCCATCTGTCGCCTGCACTGCGCGGTCAACCTGATAGGTCTTGCCCTGGTCTGCTACCGCTAAGACCTTGCTGTTTGTATCTGCTGCCTCTCTCACACGAAGTCCATCTGTATTTACTGTGGCGATTTCTCCGCATGTGTCGTAAGCATAGCTTAGTGCGTCAGTTCCGGTCACACAGTAAGAAACATTAACGTATCCGTCTACATTTCCTGACTTGATGTGAGCCCATGTGCCATCGTTTTCTACGATGTCTGCCACACTTCCTTTATATAATTTTCCAACAATATCTGACTGTTCATCGGCCTGTGCTCTTACGTTGAGTGATTCTTCAACGTTTGGCATAAGCTTTGTCTGCCATTCCTGCTGCTCCTGTGTGAGCTGCGGCTGCGCCTCCTGCTGCTGCACTTCCTGCTGTGTATCCTGTGCTGCTGCCACCATCTCAACATTTTCTTTTTCTACTGTAACAGCATTCTCTGCTGTGAGGCTCTTCTCATAATCAAAAAGAGTCGCTGCTACGCCGGCATAACTATTATAACTCGTATGCTCTAAACTAGTGTTTGCTAGCACCTTATCCTCTGCTTTGACCTCAGAGCGTCCGCTGTTAGTAACCGCGGTAATCGTCAGCATAGCGCACAGTCCACAGACCGTAATGCTCTCGATTACTTTTTTGTTTAGCTTCATATAATCCTCCATATGGTGTAGTATATGTTATTTTTGTTACGTTTATTACACCTATGTTGCATTTGTTACAACTTTGTTACAATTGGTATAATATCACAGTAATACCATTTTGTCAAATTTCATGGAAAAATCTCCTGCAGCACCGATGAAATCACCCCATCCTGATGTACCTTATGCTCTATCTCCAGCTTGTCGCTTTCGCTTCTCGACAGCTCGTCTATGTAGTCGCTCACCTGTTTTTCTATTTTATAAATCTCATTGCTCAAAATTCTTATCCTATGTGAGAGTGCAATCAAGGTCACTATGACTGTCAGCATGAAAAGTGCAAGCATTATCGCAAGTATGCCTCCTGCCATGATGTCCATATTGTCCATTGATAATTCCATATTAATGTGTCCTCCCTACTATTCTTTTTCCGATACATCATTCAAAATTTAACTTAACCTTTAACGCAGGATGATGTACTATTGATTATTATAACCAATTCACTTGAACTTAACAGTTCCTATCGGTCGCAAGTTTCGACATTTGTTTGGTATTGCAGGGCAAACTTTCGCCGGCAACTTGGTATTGACTTTTATTGTGTTGAGTATAATATAAAAAGGTAACTATTCAAAACCGTTAAAGAATATAAAGCAGTAATGCAAGAAAGGATACATATATTTATGAAGAAAATAGTTATGACAGGTGGCGGCACTGCTGGTCATGTCACTCCAAATATCGCTCTTATGCCGGCACTTAAGGAGGCCGGATACGATATCGAATACATCGGCTCAGTCAACGGAATGGAGAAAGGTCTTATCGAGGCCCAGAAGATTCCTTATCATGGCATTTCATCCGGAAAGCTGCGCCGATACTTTGACTGGAAGAACTTTACAGATCCTTTCCGTGTGTTAAAGGGCTACGGTCAGGCTGTAAGCCTCATGAAAAAGCTCAAGCCTGATGTAGTATTTTCTAAGGGTGGCTTCGTTTCCGTACCTGTCGTGCTTGCAGCAAAGCACTGCCACGTGCCTGCTATCATCCACGAGTCAGATATCACCCCTGGACTTGCCAACAAAATCGCCATAAAGGGCGCCAAAAAGGTCTGCTGCAATTTCCCTGAGACCATGAAATATCTGCCTGCTGACAAGGCCGTGCTCACCGGCTCACCTATCAGACGCGAGCTTTTTAGTGGCGTTGCCGAAAATGCCATAAAACTTTGTAATTTTCCTGACCACAATAAGCCTGTCATCCTCATCATCGGAGGAAGTCTTGGCTCTAAAAAGGTCAATGAAGCTGTCCGTGAAATTCTTCCTGAGCTCCTTAAGGATTTCTACGTGATTCACCTCTGCGGAAAGGGCAATCTGGACAACAGGCTTGCCGGAATCACAGGCTATGCACAGTTTGAGTACGCAAATGCTGAGCTCACCGACATGTTTGCTCTGGCTGACATGGCTATTTCAAGAGCCGGAGCCAACTCCATCTGCGAGCTGCTTGCTCTGCACAAGCCAAACATTCTGATTCCTCTTTCTGCTGCTGCCAGCCGCGGAGACCAGGTATTAAATGCAAAATCCTTCAAAAAGCAGGGCTTTTCGTATGTCATCGAGGAGGAGGAGCTCACAAAGGATTCTCTGCTTAGCGCAGTAAAAGAGGTGTACGGCAACAGGGATAAATATAAGGATGCCATGGCAAAGAGCGGTCAGATGGATTCCATCGCCACCATAATCGATTTGATTAACTCTCAGGTGAAGAAGTCGTCATAGGGTCAGAGTCTGTTTAAAGCGTCATTGCATATCATAAAAAAGAAAAAGCCCGGATATGAACTACATTTGCATATCCGGGCTTTTTGTTTTTTAATAATGTGCAACTATTAGCAGCTATTACATGCTCATCTCGTCACAGATTTTCTTCATCTCATCATCAGTGAACTCCTTATGGTTCCACTCTATGACATTCTTGTTGTCATCTGACTCATATCTTGGAATCAGGTGCATATGGAAATGGAATACTGTCTGGCCTGCCACCTCGCCATTGTTCTGTACCAGGTTGTAGCCTTCACAGCCAAGCACATCTTTCTCATGTGTCATAATCTTCTTTGCAAGCTTTGCCGCCTTGGCAAGTGTCTCATCCTCAATCTCGAAAATATTTGCATAATGCTGCTTCGGGAGGATAAGTGCATGTCCCTTTGTGGCAGGACTTGCATCAAGTATTACCTTGAAGTCATCATCCTCATAGATTGAATTGGTCGGGATATCCCCATTTGCCAGTTTACAAAAAATACAGTTATCGTCTTTCATCCTTGTCACCTCATATATATTATAATTATTATGCAACCATTCAAAACCACTTTTGCGATTGTACGTAGGATAATCCTGAATACTTACATTGTTGTAATTAAAAAGTTGCTGTAATTCAAAAGTTGTTGTAATCCAAAAGTCAGTTAAAACGGAAATATCTGGTCGAGCATGCGCAGTGTCTTGAAATTACCCTTTGCCGTCATCTCTCCGGTCATAAATGCTCTCTGGAATGTCATGTGACCATCTATTATCGATTCGATAATGCTCTGGGACATCTTCATATATACGTCAACCGGATCCTCCTCGCCATAATGTATATCAAGCTTATCCTGGTCGACCTTTATATATAGCGGCTTTTTGATGCCCTCTATAGTAAAAGAATAACATGCCGTAAAATCGGCCAGAGGAATAAAATGTGCCTCAAACTCTTTAGTATATGGCATATCACTTTCATCGTCCTTTTGTCCAAGCATATCCTTGAACATAGTGGCAAGTTCCTCTATATCCTCTTTCTGCTGCTTTACATAGGTATCATCTGACACATACTTTGAAAGCTGCTCACTCTCCTGCGGAGTCAGATTAAGCTGCTGCGTCCTGAGTACACTCTGTTTTACTGCCTGATTGCTGGTCGGAAGACTCTTAATCTTTTGAGATATCGTCCTGTATAGATTTTCTGCGCGCTTTTCTATGATAAGATTATACTCCTTATTGAGCTGAAAAGCGGAAATATCCTCCACATATCCACAAAGTCCGGAGCACGGCAATCCTCCAAGTATCTCCCATGCATTTGCCAGTGTCGTCTCTGCCTCACGCTCTCCATATGTAGTTGACATGACAATCGGCTGCATATATGTCGTACTTATCTTTTCCTTGTCTCCATACAGCCAGCACGCATCAAGAAACTGCTGCATATATCCGCCTATGCCCAGCCATTCAACTGTCGTAGCCAGTATAATACCGTCAACATCCTTAAAGGTCTGAGGAAGTGTTGCAATCTCATTCTTGTGCTCATATATATTATATCTCTCAACCTTTACCCGAAGCTCCCGAAGCACATTTTCCATCTTGCCTATTACATACAATGTAGGGTCATCTAACAGCCCTCTTCCACCATAGTAAATATTTATTTTCATATTGTATTCTCCTATTCAAGAATGATATTTTTATTATATCTCTTTTTTCTATACAATACAATTGAAATGATAAATCCACCTGCAAGTCCACCCAGATGATCCCAATTGTCTACACCCGACGTAGAAACTCCGTAATATATCATCAGAATAACCATAAATATAACCTGCTGTCTGCTGATTCCCTCATAAAATCCTCTGTTGGCAATCACAATCCAGACTAATGCCCCAACCATGCCAAATATTGCCCCTGAAGCACCTGCCGAAACAGCATAATCATTATTGTGCAGCATAATTGCATATGACAAAACACTTCCGCATATTCCGGCCACAATATATGCAATCAAAAATCTGACATGCCCCATCGCAATCTCCACAATACGCCCAACCGCACCTAACATTATCATATTATTTAAAATATGCATAAGACCAAAATGCATAAACATAGACGTAAACATCCTCCAGTACTGGCCATTTTCTGCCACATATGGTGGATACATTGCTCCATGCTCAGCCATATATTGTGCATCCAGCGTATTTCCGAAAATACTCATCACCGCAAATACTATGATATTCGCCGCAATAACAGCCGTCGTGATATAAGGTTTTGAATCGTAATAATTTTTATTGTGCAAGTCTGTAATCTACTCCCTGTTAAATAATTATGATAAGCTGTCCATTATTAATAACAAATATAAGTATGACCATAAGTATAGGTACAATCATAAATTCATATATGACCATAAGTATAGGTATAATCATAAATATAAATATAGATATAATTATACTTATATCCGCAGGCCTTTTCAAGGATACATATCACACAAACCTGTACTTCACATCAGCAAATCTGACTATATCATTTGATTTAAGCAGCTTTTTTTCTTTATAGGCCAATACTTCATCATTCACAAAGGTTCCATTTGTGGAGTTCAAATCCTCAATATAGAATTCCTGATTTTCCTTATTAATTACAGCATGAAAACGACTTATGGTATCCTTGCCTATCACTGCATCAGACTCATCAGTCTGACCTATGCGGGTGCATTCCTTGTCTATTATGATATTATTTCTATTCTCCATTCCTTCGTACAAGAGCATTCCCTGCGGATGCTCCCTGTAATCACTTAAACATACCGTAGGATGCACCTGACGCGGCATCACCTCTGCTTCCTCCCCCGGCTGTATAATAACAGCCTCATCCTCCGGCTCTATGGTTCTTTTCCTCCGACTGTCTTTTTGAGGTTTGAGCTTCATTCTCTTTGAATTTGATTGTTTTGAATTTAATTGTTTTGAATCTGATTTATTTGTCTTATCCGCCTTTTTTATTTCAGGCAGTTTAATATCCAGCCGCTCCAGCAAATATATCCGAAGCTTATCATAAAATGATGGAGCCTGCTCTATCTGCTTTGGTTCCTCCTGCTTTGGCAAAGGCTGTGAAATTGGAGCAATTATCTCATCCACAGGCTTTTCTGCCACTTTTTTCTGTCTTTCCTCTATTATGGCATTCCTTATGTCGGAAATGCTATAATTCCCATTCAGCGTTTTCTCATATATGCCATACGCAATGTGTATTGCCTCAGCATCACTGTGATCAAGCTTTGTCAGCATAAATTCCATCAAATTCTGAAATGACGTGTAAATTGTCTTCATCTCAGCCGGATACGCCGTAAAATATATTTCTTCCGCTTTTGTATAGATAAGTTGAGGGGCAAAAAGCATGCATTCCGGCTTTACCAGATGGTTCTCCAAAAGCTCCATTTTATTGCAAATGCTGACCACGAGCTTCTCCAAAAACTCAAGCTTGATGTCATTATACTGACACCTCATCTCCAACGACTGCATACCTGAAATATCATACCAGTACTGTCCTTCATTGTTCACATAACACTTCTCCATG
Source organism: Agathobacter sp. LCP21S3_B2 (assembly GCF_052118705.1). NCBI lineage: Bacteria > Bacillati > Bacillota > Clostridia > Lachnospirales > Lachnospiraceae > Agathobacter > Agathobacter sp. LCP21S3_B2. Next base: position 99,402 of record NZ_JBQKGQ010000005.1, read on the forward strand.
GATAAAAATCCGGGGATAGTGTTCTTAAGTAAAATCTTTTCATCTAACGGCTTTACTCCGTCACATCGTAATTTCATAAAGCTGCCTGTCATTCTTCTCTCATATACTATTTCATTGCAGTTCATCTACTACCTCCTTTACCACCTGATAATTATAAAAGTCATCAACCAGCCACATATCTGTAGCCGTCTCATATGATGTATCTGTCTTTATCTCCTGATATAACAACAGTCCCATCTTCATCACAACAGCCATCATAAAAATAAATATAGGTATAATAATTTCACCCTCAACGGTATAACTACCATTCAGAGAGTATAATAAATCTATATTTAATTTTTGTTTATCTGCAATATTATCTGGAATTTCATATATATCTGTATTTTCATCTATACCTGCATTTTCGTATATATTTTCATATATATTTTCATCTGCATTTTTTACTGCATTTTTATCTTGTTTTTTCATTATAAAAATACTCCTGTCAATCCATATCCCAATAGCAGAAAAGGGGTAAATGCAATCTGTTTTTTCCTGTCTGCTCTCTTAATAACTATATAAACGACAGACACTATTCCTGCTATCGTAAGTCCCATAACCAGGGAGCTGCATACTATATCCACCGATACAAATAACCCCATAAGTGTCACAACCACTGCATCTCCATAGCCTATCTGCTCCTTTGTAAAAAAGGCCATCATAAGCAGTATTCCACCTGGTATTATTGAAATCACTGTATTTATGACTGATTTATCACATGATATGATATATACCCCACCTGCAATCCCCATAATAATCAACAGTATAACCGGTATTTTTTTGGTCGAAATATCAATTATGCTTATTATTCCAAGGAAAATGATTAACTGTATCACTTTTATTCTCCTTTACATTTATTACACATAGTTTTACCCTGCACCTGCGATTTATGTATCATGTGCACTGTTCTCTTAAGCTTGCTGCACCCCAGTCTGCTGTGATACTGTGTGCCATAATCTGTAATAAAAACCGTTGATGCGTCCGTTTTTTTATCCGCTGCACAGTAACACGCGCTGTATTTATTACCATCTTTATTCCTATAGCTCCCAATATTTATCCATTTGACGCTTTTTATACTTAAATCCAGATAATTGCACTGGTCTGACAAATGGTAAACATTCCCATAGTCAGTATAATAAACATACGGGTCTGTCTGCTCATCCGGATTTTTGCCAATCCATTTTCTATGGTTACTGTGATTCTCTATCCAGATTCCATTAATATCAAAAAAATTGATTGGAAGCTTAATCTTATATTTAGCTTTAAGTGCCACGTCATCTCCATCAAGACTAGAGCCCAAAAGCGATATTCCGCCATATCCTCCGCTTACATATGTATCCACAAGCTTTGAATCAGATAGTCTGCTTCTAAACAAGGCCTCAGCCGTTGCCACAGTAATAACCGTTGAATCATTGGCGCTGCTTGCAAGAGCACTCATTCTTCCCGAATAATACAGCGCAGCTTTAACCTGTGCCTCGACCTGTATCACTCTGAAAAACAACATGATAAATACAAAGAAGCATGCCACTAACGGATATATCACTGCCGCTTCAAGGGTATAAGAGCCTTTGAGACAGATGCATGATGGTATCTTTTGTTGTTTACCATCGTCGCCTGGGAGTTTTGACTTGATATTACATTTGTTAATTTTGTTTGCTATTCCAAAAGACACCAGCATACACCTGCCCCCTTTATTACTCACTGCAATACGAATACCTTGCTTTATTTTTTATGGAAAACTCATTGTCTGCACCCTCCAGGAGATTCACAAAGCATAAAAACAATCCATGATATTTATATGTAACATCTATGCTCATCTCACATATGCTGTTGTCCATCCTAAAGCTTTCATAGCCCTGTGTCTGACGTACTGTTGCCTCCTGTACATCCATTGCGCGATATGCCATCGCCCTCTCACTCTTAAAGAACAAAAGCATACCCAGATATGTTTTGTAGCTCACCCCTGTACTACAGCTTTTAGCTTTTGCTTTACCTGTCAGCATCGTAGTCATTCCCAGAAGCTTAGTGGTCCAGGTCGAATCACTTTTCATCATCACAACTTTGTCTCCGGCAAGTAAAGCCCTTACATCCAGCACGCTCTCACAATAAGCCCAGGCTGCCAGTATACCTATTTTCAGAGCTTTGATAACCTCAGGATTCAATGTGATTGCTCCTATTACCGTAGCAAGTGCCGCCGCTTCAGCCTGTTTGGACTGATCTGTTGCCAGATATGCAGCATTACATGCCGCACGTATCATTAATATTTCTGTCACAACCTTCTTTAAGTTATCCTTATCATTTGATTTTCCACCAATTATATATTCCACCTCATAATTCATGGCATGACTGCTTCCGCTATCCGTGTAATTGGATAAATAAGTGAGAAAATACTGCTGCAGCAATATTTTCGAATACCAGTCCTCATCATATGAAAAATCACCCGTACCCTGATTAAGCTTTCGGTGAGATACACATTCATTTATATCTATACTGTTTCCGGACACATTTGCTTCATTGACCACCTGCGACAGTATCCCTGTCTTCCTGACCTGCTGTACCTTAACCAGCGGATTTTCAGTCTCTGTACCCTTTGAATTATTTTGTGAGCTGCTTTTATTCTTCGCTGAACTACCTGGTGTACCCCGCACTGCAGATGGCCTTGCGGTATTATTATTATCGCCCTTTTCCTGTGCATTCAGTGCATCCATTGCGTTATCCACACTACTGTCATCATATTTACTGTTATCTACAGTATCCTTAATTGAACTGTATTTGCTGTACAGCTTTCTTGCTGTCTCATATGACAAATTGTTCTTCATATATGAAACAACCTGCCTCGTATACACATCACCGTTGTCATCTGTGATGAGTGCATACTTCACCGGGTCAAGCTCGTCCATGGAAAGACGCAAAACACTCGTCCCAGCTGAAATGCTCCCATCTGTACCTGTCTTAAAATTATCAGCGGAAACATTTTTCATATATGCCTTTATATTTTGAATATCAACATTCCCCGCTGAATCGCTTCCGGCATCGTATGTCAGGATGCGGTATTCATCCCAGAGGGGGCGGCAGTATTGTGCAAATACCGATTCCGCTACCGCCTCCGAGTTCATTTTTGCGACATTTTTGAGCTCCAGATTTCTGCCGGCCTCAAGTACCGTAAACAAAAACTGAGATACCAGCATCAAAAGCATTGTAGCAAATACTGTTATGCTGCCTTTCACACCTTACCAGCCTGTTTTGTTATAGTTTTAAATATATTATTCACAAGCTTTGTGAGCTGCTCCTTAAAAATCAGCACAAGGCCTATCAAAACGACAATAATTAGTATCATTTCCACTACTCCAGCTCCATCCTCATCCAACAAAAAATTCTTAAATCCTAACATAATTTTTCCTTTCTACATCTTAAAATCAATGATTGCGGGTGCTATAACTATTGCTATTACTATAACCATCATAAGCATCATCGGCACAAGCATTTTCGTTCCGGCTTCCTCGCCCATTCTCAGTGCCAAAAGCCTTCTTTCATCAAATGCTTCCTCCGATTCTTTCTCCAATGCCTCGCATACACCCTTGCTTCCTTTGTGAATACTCTGCAAAATAATACGAACAAACTTCTGATAGCACGGAATATTTATTCTTTCCGCAAATCCTGCATAGGCTTTTCGCCCCATCTCACCATCAGAAATCTCCCTTTCCGTAATCAGCATTTCTTCATATGCAGGCAATATATATGCCTTATTTTTTCTCCTCTCGTCGCTATAACGAGCGGTAATTCTATTCCATGCCTGTTCAACAGTCATTCCTGCCCCCATTAAAACAGCCATTTTACTCACTATTTCCGGATATTCAAGCTGCAGCTTTGTATTTCTGTCCTTTATGGCATTTCTTTCTTTTTCTTTCCTTGATAAAAATAAAAGAACAATTACAACAGCTTCAAGTAATGCCACCTTCATGACAGAACTGCTTTTTTCTTTAGACCAGTTGAGCTTTTTCCCGTCGATTTCATTTGGAAGCACAAGCTCCTTCGTCCCCGGCTGTTCCATTTCCTTTTGAAGCTGCCTGTTGATATCCCTGATCAGCCTCTGCCCGGAATCCAGCTTATCCGGAAATACTAAAAACGAAAATTCATACATCTGCTTATATTCGCCACAGCTCAATGAGACACTTGCAGTTATAAGCTTTCCTGACGTTTCATCTTCATCACCGGTAAATGCCTCCTGCAATACATTTCCCTCATAATCTACGATATCATAATCACTGAGATTCCATTCGGCTTCCACACTTCCTGACACATATGAATCATTCATATTCACATGCCCCATAACATGCTCCAAAGTCTGATCATCCTCACAAAATGTCTTATCTATCTGCTCCTTTGCCTTTTCAAAAAGTTCATTTGCCTGCTTTTCGGATGGTATCGCCTCTTTTACATCAAGCTGATATTTATAATTTTTATCAAGCCCATCTGCATTTAATATCAAATCGACCGACTCATCGCCATCACCGGTTTTATTGCGCATAAGAGTATTATCTGCCACATTATTTGATGATTTGTCCATCGCAAATGCAAGCAGTAAAAAGGCTATACATGCCACCACAATTTTCAGATTTTTCTTTTTATCCATATGTTCATTCCCATTAGATTATTTTGATATACCGATATTTACACTCAAAATCCTGTTTGCCAGCTTTATCGCCATCGCGTATGCGCCTAAACATACCGTCATAAAAATGATTCCTGTGAAATTTCGATATAAGGCTGACATGTAATCATATGAGGCAATTTTCAGAAAAGCCAAAAGCACTATAGGAATATAGTTCATAGTCTTCTGCTCAAGCTTCTTGGCAGATACTGAGACCTCAATCTGCCGGTTTGTATCATATTTTGTCCACATTCTGTAGGTTGTAGACTCAATGATATCCACAAAGCTTCCTCCGCTCCTCTTTGCGAAAGAAAAAATATCGGCAAAATTGACTATATCCTCCACCTCTGTCCTGTCTGCAAACTCCGAAAGCACCTGCTCAAACGTCTGATTCAGCTTGATTTTCCTATTCATATCCCTTATCTCTGCAAGCATAAGCGAGTTTTCGCCATACATCATATGCATTTCACCCTCTGCTTCCCTCCAGGCATTTTCGACAGAATATCCGGCAAGCAGATTTGCACTGAGTATCTTTAGCACATTCATAAACTCTTCTGTAAGCTTTTGCTTTTGTTTTATGACAGCTTCCACTTTGTATTGCCTGAAAATGTAAATAAATATCAATGGAAAAATAATAAGAGGAATGATACTATCGTAAAACAGATATGCTATGACCAGCGTAACCGCTGCACTTTTCAACAAAACAAAGCCCAAATCCTTAAAGCTCATGGTATATTTGCTGTAATCCATATATTACCCTTTCTACGCTCTAAATTTTAAGACCTGCTGCGCAAAGCTTTTGCGTATGTCGTAATGTACCTGTTTTAACAAGCTGCCCCAATATTCTTCCATCATCATCCACCCCTGATTCCTCAAAATGATATAATGAATTGAGCATTATTTCTCCGTCTGTAAAGCTATCAATCTCCGATATTTCAAGAACTCTTCTGCTTTTATCCCTCAGCCTGCCAAGCTGTACTATGATATCAATTCCCGATGCGACCTGCTGCCTTATTGCCTTTAATGGCATCTCCTCTGCTCCCATCAATGTCATAACTTCTATTCGCGATATGGCATCAGCGGGTGAATTTGCATGTCCGGTGGACAGTGACCCATCATGACCGGTATTCATAGCCTGCAGCATATCCAAAGCCTCCGCTCCTCTGCATTCTCCAACGATTATTCTGTCCGCCCGCAATATAAAAAAGTGAAAGTAAATTTACGGAGGTGTCTTTATGAATGTGATCTATCGTGTACACGGTGCTGGTGGATTCTATATGGAAACGCAGAGCCAGGACCAGGCTTTCCGAGCTGCCAGGCAGGAAGCTGCGGCATCCGGCCAGATGGCTCTGGTATCTTTTACATGGGCTGGCCGGTACCAGATGCGCCGGTTCTTTCCGGACGAAAGTGAGGCCATCAAAAAAGAAGCCAGAGAGGCTTGACCTCCCTGGCTTCTGTCTATGCTTCCGACATTGATGTCGGGAGCATCTTATCTCATAAGTCTGTTGACTTCCTTCTGGACTGCATTGTAGTCGTAACCAGCCGCCTGCAGTTTCTTCTTTCTGGCATCTCCGTTTCCCCACTTGCCTGCGAGGACTTCCTTGGCCACTGTGGTCACGCTTTTCTTTGTGGAGCTTCCGCCTTTGGCCAGGCGATTGACTTCCGCCTGCACTGCTGCATAGTTATATCCTGCTGCCTGGAGCTTCTCCTTGCGATCATTGCCGTTTCCCCACTTGCCTGCGAGGACTTCTTTCGCGATTTCCGTCGTGCTCTTTTTGGGAGCTGAGGCTCCGCTTGCGAGGCGATTGACCTCTGCCTGCACTGCTGCGTAATCGTAACCGGCATCAGTCAATCTGTTCTTTCGCTCATCACCGTTGCCCCACTCGCCTGCGAGGACTTCCTTGGCCACGGTAGTGACGTCTTTCTTTCCGGATTCCGAAGCCTGGGACTCTGCAGCGTATCTGAGGACGTTGGTCCATGGATAGTTGCGGTAGCTTCTGATCAGGAACTCTTTACCTGTCTGGTCGCCAGGTTTGCCGCCTGTTGCGGTTCCTTTTTCGTTGATGCTTGCCTCTACCTCTTTGCCGTTGCCGCAGTACATTGCTGTGTGGTGTAAAGTGTTCAGGAGAACGTCTCCACGGAGAAGCCCTGCGCCGGTCGAGCGATTTACCTTGCTGGTAACGTCAACGAATCCGCATTTTTTGAATACCGCGAGCATGTTGCCGGTGTAGGTTGCGCCTTTGCTCTTGACTGGTATCCCTGCGTTCTCGCATGCCTGGATCACTGCTGCAGAGCAGTCAAAGTCTCCACGCTGCCCCCATCTGTATGTCTGGTCATATCCATGTGAGTCATCTCTGGCCCATGCTTCCATCTGCTGTACTGCCTTTTCGATTTTGCTCATAGTGTTATCCTCCTTAAATAAAAATGGCAGCCTGTTGGCCGCCCTGGGTGATGTGTTTCTTATTTCTCTGAATCATCAGAGAACGGATCGTCGGATCCGATGTTTGCGGAGTCGGTGAGTCCTTCTCCGATGATGTAAGCCACGACTGAAGCTCCGGCCATGATAAGAGCTGTCACCTGTGTGGCTGTGTTCTCTGCGCCTCCTGTGGCTACGATCATCATTGATACGAATGATGCCACTGCTGTCCAGAGCTTTCTGCTTGTCAGTTTTCTTTTCCAGTCGATGTTTTTCATGATGTTTGTTCTCCTTCCTCGATGATATGTTTCAGTGCTTGCTCGTTCAGAAAGTTCTTTTGTTCGTGCTTGACCTTCTGAGCGTATTCCAGGGCTGCGTGCATGTCTCCATTGCAGTGTGCATCCGGGATTCTCTGCACAGCTCTGGCTGTAGCCTCTCCGAGCGCTATGGCTGCGTTCACGCTGTTGATGATGCAGAGCTCATTCTTCTCTCTGATCTGTTCGCGTTCGTCCAGCTGTTTCTGGCGCTCCTCGCGTTCCTCTTTTTCATTGTCCGCACGCTTCTTGAGATTCTGCTCGATGAGCCAGAAACAGAAGCCTGTGAACGCGGACGGAATGCTGGCGGCCACGATAATTGCTGTCACGTCCATTGGTTCCTACCTCCCTCCTGGTATATTCAGATTCGTGCATTTGCTGCACGGGTACTGTCCTGCTGGTATAAAATAAGCCACGCACTCGCCGCAGGAGCCGAAGCTCCGGCAGCTTTCTGTGCATGGCTTGTATGTTCTTCTGCAGGTGTTATCAGGATTCCGGTGTTGACACTGGAACCTCTGGCTCTTTCTTTGAGGCGATGATCTCCTGCATTTCTTCATCTGTGATCCATCCTCTCTTGACTGCGTTCTTCAGCATTGCTTCGGACGCGCGTCCTTCCTGGTATAATCTTTTCAGTCTTTCATACATTTTACTCACCTCCAAGAATCGCGAGCGTGATGTCATCGACGCTCTGGTTGATCGACTCGATCTGAGCCTGCTGCTTTGTGACGGTCTTTGTCAGGATTTCCAGCTCTGATGGCTGTTCTCCGGATGCTTCCGCCTCCTTGGCATTCTGGATCCAGGTCTCTGTGTCTGCTGCGACTGCTGCAGCGAGGCCTTCTCTGTAGATCGTGTCTACTGTGTAGCGGTCAAATGTGAAGTATTCCTGTGGCTCCTGGTCCTCTCCTGAAGCCTGGCGTGTGAATGGTCCCTGGATATTGTCATATAAAATGACGGTGCAGGATCTTCCTTCGATTGGCGGGAGCGCCTCAATTTCAAACTGCGACGCAGGCCTGATGTTGCTTTCTGTCTTCATCTGCGATTACTCCTTTCAGTTGTTTTATATTCACGAACGGCCGCACCCACTTCTCGTAGAAGCGCTGGCTGTCTGAATTCACGATATATCCGATGTATGAAACCATGGCGTGCGCGTTCCGGATGGATGCGTATGCAGCTCTGGCGATCGTCCTGGCTTTCCGGCTGATCCTTAGCATGATCGACTTCCGGATGGTTGTCTTGTTCGGATGGAACTTGAAACCTAAGAAGTCAAGCGGGCGCTTGCTCAATATAAAAACCTGCCAGTTATCCTTGACGGTCTGCTTTGTGGCCTCCACTTCGGTTCTGATGAATTCGAGAGCCTTGTGCAGTCGTCGTTTGCTTGAATCAAACAAGACCATGTCATCCACGTATCTCACGTTGTGCGCGGTTCCGGTTTTCTCGGCGACCTTGTGGTCGATGTCCTGAAAGAAAAAGTTGCAGAACCATGGCGAGGTAAAGAGCCCGACTGGGATGCCTACCGCATCGGTCTCCGGCAGCAGTCTTTCGTGCGTGGCCATCGGCTGTTGAAAGCTCGCGATGATCCGATCTGCCAGGCGCAGGAACTTCTTATCTTTTATCCTGCGTCGCAGCTTCTTCCGGAGTTCTTCGTGGTTCATGGTTGGATAGCATTTTCGGACGTCCAGCTTCAGGACGTACTTGGTGTGCTTCGGATCCTTCCTGATCCACTTCTCGATCGCGGTCTTTGCTCCGTGCGTTCCTTTTCCCGGTACGCATCCGCAGCTGAACGGATAGGCGCTATGCAGAACGATCTGTTTGAAAATGCGAACGAATGCGTGATGCACGCACTGATCTGGCCAGAATCGCGGGATTGCGATGTCTCTGGTCTTCTTCTGAATGCCATCGTTGATTCGTCGCATCGTGTACTTGGCCGGTATGAATGTTTCATCATCCAGCATCTTCTGAAGCTCTCTCGCGTGTCCATCGATGTCCTGGAGCACCCTCTGTACCTCTTTGCGCTTCCTTTTATGCTTCGCTGCGTCCTTGATCGCCTCCTTCAGGTTATCAATATCACGGACGTGCTCGAATAAATGACCGACTCGCTTTGTGAATTTAATCGGTGGTAGCTTGTCTTGCTTTTGTGTATCTTCCATGAATGGCATCTCCTTTCAGATTCTCTTTGTTAGCCTCGCTGGCTTTCCAGCTACATTTCTGTCGTACTAACCAGCGCCATTCGCGGCTCATTTTCACCAAGTGGTGAGGAAGCGCACCTGCGGCATTATCTTAACGAATAAATCGATGATGCCATAAAAATCGAGAATCTAACAAAGTGGGCGACCGCCGATGTTCCAGTTCGTATTACCCGTACCGTTGTTACAGTTCCGGTAGAAGGGACCGGCATTCGTGGTGTTGTTCACGTTCCCGCCGGAGATCACCAGCCGCGCGCAGTTACGCTCCCTGTGTTTAGTTTTATTCAGCAGGCGCCTTCGTCCTTGCGCCTGCTTATTTTTCATATTATGCCGCCGTTAGTTCCGGGGGATATGTCCCCCGGTCCCCCTTAAATGGCAGCCTTGCGGCAATGAGGGCGACCGCCGATGCCCCAGTGCGCATCACCCGTACCGCTGATACAGGTCCGGAAGAAGGGACCGGCACTCGTGGTGTTGTCCACGCTCCCGCCGGAGATCACCAGCGTTCCTCCTTCGCTCTGGTAGTAGTAATCGCCGATATATGCGTCGGCTCCACCACCCATCTCCACTGGCATCTCGTACTCTGGATGCAGGCTGTCGAATCCCATCTTTTTAATGTATCCATCACTTGTCTGGCATACATAGCCGATCTTCTCGTAGTCCCCAGTGTATGTGTCGTCTGCGTAGCTTGCTCGCTTATTGCAGCAGAAGTGCTGACGATTCTGGATATTGACTCCGTCGCGGAACTGCCACATGTTGCCGAACCAGTCCTCGATCCACAGGAATCTGACAGCGCGTCTTCCGGAGAGTTTGATTCCGGTAGGCCCTTCGGGATTTTCCAGGCATCCGTTCGGGCATTTCATTGCGGTGGTCTCGCCTGTCTTCTGAACGCATGACCAGATTACGTTTCCTTCCGCAATGTCGACCGGATCTCCGTCGAAGTAGATTTCTGTCGCTGCCTCCACCTCTGTTGATGCCTTGAATGCTGTGATCGTTCTGCCCCATACGACGTTGTGTAACCACATTCCTGTTCCGATGGCGATCTGCTGTCCTACGAAGAAGTAGGCAGCTTTATCTGATGCGATCGTGATGCAGTTTGTTGATTTCTTGGTCTTCAGAGCTTTGTCGTTTTCGCTCTCTCTGAATTCGGTACGTCCGGCTCCGAGGATTCTCTGCGCCTGGGTTCCTGCGAACATGATTATAAATAAATGGTCGAGCAGGAACATGTTCCATACGTCGTCAAGCTGCCAGTTCGCTCCCTTGTTGCGGCTGCGGGTTCTGAATGTTGCCCTGGTTACCTCTGTGAGCGGTGTTGCTCCAGCGATCGAACGGATGACGTCCTTTTCTCCTACGTCGCTCTTTCCGGCGGATCCGTTGAAGATCGGGATGTAGATCTTCTCGCTGATGTTGCTTCCATCTGTGAATGCCGGGTTTACATGCAGGCCATCCACCGGTGCGGATGATACCCATCTGTATTCCCACTCTACGCCATCGCTGTCTGTCTCAAAGTAGCGGGATGTGTAGCAGAGCGGCATCTCCAGCATGACGTCTCCGTTGGATCCGTCCCAGGAGAAGTTTGCATCTCCGAGGTAAGCGGTCACGGTTCCGTCTTCTTTGATGTTGCACGGTCTGCAGGCGTTGTATGGATATACCGACTTCATGAAGTCGTTCTGGACGTCTCCGGTTCCGACCGCTGCCTTGGCTGTAAGGCCGACAGCTCCACCGAGTCTCTCCCAGCTCTCTGCGCCGCAGCTCTGCTGGGCGACTTTCTTTCTGGCTCCGTATTTCTTCACGGCTGCCTGCTCGATGATGGTTACTCTGTCTGCCAGGGCTTCCAGGTCGCTCTGAAGTGCCAGACCTCCTGCGGTCACGATAGTGACGCTTGATGCGTTGGCTACCTCCAGGTAGTAACTCATGGAAATGACGGACGGGATCACGCCATTGTATGCTGGCATGTAGTCGCTGGTGCTTGCGGTTGCGATGCTGTATAAGATCTCGCCATCGTCCGGATCCTGCGCGAAGATACCGAACTCACGGATTTCATATCCTGATTCCAGGACGTCCGTGTCGCTGGTCTTATTTGTGATCGCCACCTTCAGAACGAGTGTACTTCCGTTCTGTATCTCTTTGCTGTGGATCGGCAGCGTCTGCACCGGTGTCTTGAGTGACGTTCTGGTGTCTGTTGCCTCTCCGGAGCTGTACTGACCGGATCCAGTCTGCGCCTTCGTGATCTTGATTGTGCATCTGCCCGCCTGGGCCTTTGCCAGGAGCACTTTTCCTTTCGTGGTCAGTTTACTTGGATTCCAAATAAGCATTGATTTATTCCTCCTTTATGACTGTTGTTGTCTGGTAGTCGATGTTTGCTCTCATGGCAGCTCTTTCGCTTTGTGAGAGGTCTGCTTTGCCGGTTTCTGCATTCAGCGCGTGGGTGCTTTCATCTGATGCATTGACTGGCCCGACATCGATGGTGCCGGATGCCTCCGTGGCTCCCTGATTATCATTCAGGACGTATGTGCTTCCTTCGGTTCCGGTTGCGCTTGCGATAAATGCTCCGGCCGTAGCCTGGACGTCTCCTGCTGTGGTATTCAGAGCGTAGGTCTCTGTAACCGGTGCGGTGACTGCTGCCACGTTCATTCCTTCGGTTGCGTCTGTATTTGATATCTCGTGATTGCTCACGGTGCATTCATTTATTGCTGTGATGCATGTGGCCATGGTTGCTGCTGAGTGGAGTTCTCGCAGCACGGTCACCCTTCGGATGTGGGACTTTGAATTCTTGACCTTTTTAATGACTGAGGTTAGCTCGTTGATGATGTCTTTTGTCATCAGAGCCTCTGTTTCCACATCGAATGTGTTCGCTTCGATCGGCGGCTCGGTGAAGTCGAACCACTCGATCAGTCTCGCATCGCCTCCGAACACCGAGGCGATCAGTTCCTCTGTTGCTTTTACCGTTCCGGCTTGCGTGTACCACTTGAGCGTGTTCTTTATGATTGAGCGCTTTGTCTCGATGTCTGCGCTCTGGTCGTAGTACATGGATCGCGTTTCCACGGCCAGGTAGTCCAGCGTGGATTCCGCCAGGTGATCGATGTCGCAGGAGCTGCCTACGCCTGCAGCTTTTTCCAGCATTCTAATGATTGCCATGTGCAGCGCGTAGCTTATGCTCTTAAATTCCGGACTTGTCTCATCCGGCCAGAGGTCTGCGAGCTCTCCGTTTCTAATATCAATCATCCTCAACACCTCCGTATGTCACGTTCTTGCTTGTGCAGTACGCGATGGAAGTGCCGCCGATCTTCTGGAAGACCGGACTCTTGATTTCTACTCTCTTAGCTCCCGCTGCAGTCACTCTCTTGATCAACTCAGAGCTGTTGATGTCTCGGCCGATCTTGGACTGCTGCCAGGTTACGAAGTCGTCCACTGCCTGAGCGACCTTGCTCTGGATTGTAGCCACGGATCCTGAATCTGAAGAATTGATATAATAGATCAGGTCGATGCTGTAATTTACCGCGGTCGGTGCTTTCACGACGACCTTGTCAGTCAGCGGCCGGATGTTTGGATCCGTGATGTACTTCGTCAGCCCTGTGATCATCTCCTGACTTGGGATTCCGTCGTCCATCAGGAATACGATGTCTACCTCGCCTGGGTTGTCACTTGAAACCTTGACGTCTGCGATGGTGCTGTTGTAAGTCTTTACCCAGTAGATATATGCTTCCTCGGTTCCTGCTGTTGAATAGCGGGACGGTGCGATGTAGATTCTGTCCTTCAGGGATTCGTCGCTCTCCGGATCCGCGCCGCCATCTGTTTCCGTGATGTTGGTCACGCTCTCTATGTACGGGATTGGATCCACGAGTGTCTGGATGGCTCCCTCATGGATTCCATTCAGATCTACGCCGGTCTCGATGGAAGTGCAGGCCACGTCGACTGTGGTCTCTCCTGCTTTAATCTCCGCATACTTATCGGTCGTGAAGTATGCCTCGCCATCCGTGACTCTGGTTCCGGCCGGGATTGCTATTGCTCCGGTCTGCGCCTCTGAAAGTGTGAAGCGCATCGTCACGGTCGCTGGCTTGGCAGCAGTTCTCTCGATGCCCTTGAGCGCTGCCAGGTTGTCCAGGAAGGCTCCGAATGCGTACTTGAGAAGGTTCTGCTTTCCGGCTCTATCGACGTACATGTACATCTGGTAAATCTGCACGCTGCAGGCGTATAAGATCAGGGCGATCGGTTCGCCTCTGTCCAGCACGGTTTCTTCTCCGGTTTCCTCCATGTATTTGTCCTGGTAATCCTGGAGCATCTGCTTCTGGATTCCATCCAGGTTGATGTCGTCATCGATGAAGCTGACGTCCGGGAGTCTCTCGATCTGTTCGATTGCCATGCTCTTTTTACCTCCTTCCTAAGTAAATATCTAGCTCCAGCACGCCTTCTTCGTCCTGGGTTCCTTTTATGTCTTGAAGCTCCAGGCTTGGTATATATTCGTCCATCGCCTCTGCGAGCTCCACTGTGATCATGTTGATTGCGTCCGGCCCTGGCATGTCAATGAAGATCTGTGTCAGACCGTATCCCCGGCTTCCAGGGATAGATCCTTTTCTTGTGATCATCATCGCTTCGATGATGTCGTTGGCCAGTTCCAATTCATCCGGTTCGATGGAACCGTCCGCGTCTTTGATCTGGTTAATTCTTATAAAAGCCACTTAGATTCCCTCCCTTATGAATATTCCATGAATGTGACGTCCATCTTGGCTTTCACAAGCTCGCCCTTGTTGTAGATCTCGTTCCAGGCCTCCGATGTCGCTGTGATTGCCATTTTATTGGATCCCATGATTTTGCCTCCAATAACCAGGTATTCCACCTGTCCGCTCCGGTTGGCTTTCCGGATCTTCTCGACCATGCTTCTTGGCTTCACGCCATGCTCTGCAGATAACGTGATGGTAAGAGTGACGCCCATTGTATCCGGGCCGCTAAATTCCCCTCGCGGCACGTTCTGAAGGATGTTGTGCTTCGTCCATCGGGAGTCCTGCGATACCTTGATATCTTTAGCTGTCAGGATCTTCTCGCTATTGACCTCGAATATCAGATCTGTGCCCCAGCAGCCGAGCGTTCCTTTTGCTTTTGCACGGTTCTTTGATTCATCGGTCTTCTTCTTAGTATCTGTTTTCTTTTTGCTGTTAGCTTTTTTTGTCTTTGGCTTTTTGGCCGGTTTCTTCTTGGCCGCAATGCTGGCCACGGTCTTCTTTTTCTCTGCGACCGTTTTCAGGTATTGGCCATAAGACCAGCCCCATCTTCCTTTGTATTTTACGTGGTACCATCCGCCTTGCTTTTTCCCATCTCCGGATACTGTGGTTCCGTATGGCATTGCTGTCAGGATGGTTCCGTTCGGCTTGCTTCTCACGCGGAGCCCCGACCTCGCTGTGACTTTGTATGTCGCCATCTGAATACCTCCTATCCTTTGATGTGGTTGATGATTTCGGCCACGGTGATGCTTCCGCTCTTTGTGGCCAGTGTGATCCTTGAAGCGTCGAGAGTGATTGCTGGTGCATGAATCTGCAGCGAGCTTCCTGAATACTGCAGGAAGGCTTCACCGATTGCCTGCGCCAGGTCTTTTCTATATACGCCTTTGCCGCTGACCGGTGGTCTGTGGCTGCTGTTCCAGTACGTTCCGGCCACGATTCCCATCGCGGATCCGTTGGAAAGATGAACGACCAGCACGCTGGCTCCGACCTTCGGCATCTTGTATTCATCATTGAATGTTAAATAAGGGAGGTCGTCGGTCACGGAATTATCGAGATCCGGATATGTGACCTTGATCATTCCGCTTCCGTAATCAACGGACGAGACCTTCCCGATTCTGATGGTTCTGTCTGCCATGATATTTACCTCCTAGTCAAATGTTCCCTCGTCTACCCATCCGTAAACGTTCGACGAGCTGTCTACGTGTATCAGGTGCCATGGATGTGCGTGGCCATTTCCTCTGCAGTCAGGTCCGAGCGTTATCCTTGCTCTGCCTGCTCTTGCGCTGTAGCCTCGCGCTCCTGGATATGAACTGTAGTAGTGTGTTCCGCCATGGAAGTTTACAATGTCGCCGACCTTGTACGTCTTCTTTGCTGGCGCCGGTGGTGCTGGTGGTGCTGGTGGCGGATCTCCTTTGAGCTGCTTCTGACACTTATGCAGCTGAATCTCTTGTGTGGTTCCGCTGTCTGATACTTTGGTCTTCACTTCGTCCACGAAGTATTTTCCGTCTGCTTTGCCGAGGTCTTTCACGGTTACGCAGATTCCGGCCACGATTTCTGGCCTTGCGAATATCGTTCCTGTGAGCACGGTTGCTTTTTCGTTCTCCAGGTTGACCTTGGCAGCAGCCTTGTATCTGGCGTCGTTTTCGCTGTCGCTCTGCTCGCTGATTTTCAGCGTCCGGGCTCCTTTTGATTTTTCTCCAACCAGTCCGACATAGATGCTGATTTCCTTGCTGTCATTGCCCTTTTTATATGACGTCCGGGCTCCGGTGTACGTGCCTTCCAGCGTGTCCGTGTAGTCCCAGTCGTCCCCGATGAAGTCTGCGCGTTTTATGGTTGCTGTGGCTTTTTTGCCTTCGTACTTGCTTTTTCCCCATATCACGATTTTGCTCTTGTAGACTTTCATTCCGAGACCGTAATCCTTGCACAAATCATATAAAAATGAGCTGTCGCTTTTGTCTGTCTGCTCTATGGATTTGATGGTGTAGTTCGGTCCATCAAAGATGAGCTTCAGACCGTATCTCTTTGCGATCTCCTGGGCGATCTGTTTAATGCTGACTTTCTTCCAGGTCTTTGTTCTGTTAGTTGACTTGATGGCCGAGTTTGTCGGGATTGATATTCCTCCAAGCGTGGCCACGAGCGGACCTCCGGTCATCTTCATCTCATCCAGGAGAAAGTCTCCGCATGATAGCTTTTTGTCTGCTCCCTCTTTGGTCCAATTCTTAAAGGTGAGGCTGGCCGTGATCCGGTCTCCCTTCTTCGGCAGCCAGCCTTTTAAGAATTTCATGTCTTTGTTGAAGACCTGAATGGAGAGCGTGTCGCTGGCTCCGGATGCCACGTCGTCGTATTCGATCTGTTCCGTGAGACCGTCCAGCGACTTCTTTGCGCTTTTCCCATTGAAGTCTATATCCGGGATCACGCGTCTTGCTTCTGCCATTACTCCACCTCCGATTCGTCTTCATCTGCAGCCGGTATTCCATCGTCTCTGTCTGAATCAGATCTCCATACCGGTGTGTCGTCGAGTTCATCGTCGGGGATATCGGGGAGGATGATTTCCTCCCCGTCGGAGAATACAAGCACGTCCAGTTTGTCCCAGTTGGCCAGGATTAGCTGTTGCATGAACTTTTCGGATCCATACTGGTCGTATGCGATCTTATCCCATGTGTCTCCTGCTTCTGTGTAGTAAACGTTCGCCACTTATATCCTCCTTTCTATGCGAATGCCCGGCGGCCTTCCGTCCGCAGGTATTCTTTCATCATTTTCTTAAATTCTGCCTGGCTCATTCTGTTCGCCTCTACCATGTCCTCCTTGGACGGTGTGCCCGCCTCGAATCGGTACGTTGGACTGAATACGAACTGCTGGCTTGCAGATTCATTGCTGTTACCATTCCCGGACTGCTTCTGTCCAGTAAATGCGCTCACGGTGTCTCCGATCACGCTCGACCGGTTCTCAAACTGTGGAGCCTCCAGCGTCTTGGATCCTGCGTTCATTACTGGCTGCGCGAGTGATTCGTTGGCTGCCTTCTGAACGAGTGCTCCGGTCTTCTGGATACCTCCTGCGAGACCTTGGCCTGCGTACTGTCCTGATTGATCCATGACTCTTGATGGAGAGTGAATCTTCAGTGCGCTGTTGACGGTTGCTGCTACCTGGTTGGCTATGCTTCTCGCCTGGGCGATCGCTGCAGCCCCACCGGCTGCGATACCGTTCCTGAGTCCGGCCATAGCGAACGATCCGGCGCTGTACATGCTTCCTGAAAGTCCGGAGAAAGCTCCGACCATCTGGCTGCTTGTGCTTCTGCATGCTGCCACTGCCTGGCTTCCGCCTGTTCTGACCGCCACCACGAACATGGTCATGCTGTTTCTGGTCACGGCCACGATGGTTGTCATTCCGGTCTGCGTTGTTGTCCGCATCACGGTGATTCCGGTTACCACGGCCTGGTTCGACTGTGTCATGGAGTTTCTGATGGCCACTGTGACCATATTCATGGCTACTGTGGTTAAAGCTCCGAGCGTTCCAAGTGTTACCATTGTCGACCGCAGGGATACGGCCAGCGCGGTTGCTGAAGCTGCCGCTACTGTGATGCCTCCTGCAAATACGACCATGGATGCTGATGTTGCCATCATCGGTCCGGCCAGCGCTGTGATCGCTGCGGTGAACGGTGCCACTGCCACTGCCATCCTTGTGAATGCTGCAGCTGTTGGCATTGCCACTGCGTTGATTCCTGCCGCGCTTGCCTTGAATGCTGTTATTGATGCGCTGCAAAGCGTCAGCGCTCCGGCTGTCATTGTGATTCCCGCTGCCAGGAGCATGATTGCTGCTGCCGCCGCTGTACTTCCTGCCGCTAAGGCCAGGACTGCCGCTGCCGCTGCTGCCGCTGCGACTGCGAGTGGTGCCAGGGCTGCCGCGAGTGGTGCGGCTCCTGCAGCTATGATTGCCATCTTGGCCGCGGTTCCTGTTGCACCTTTGGCCATTGATTTAAGCGCCGATCCAGCTGCCTTTGCACTGGCTCCGATGATTTCCACCGATGCTGCTGCAAGTGCCAGGGCTGCTGCAAGTGGTACCATGCCGACTGATGCGGCTAGTGCTCCGGCTGCCAGTATCAGAAGGGCTGCGCCTCCTGCCGTTGCTCCGGCTGCCATCGCAAGTGCGGCCGCCGCGAATGGCAGCATTGCCGCTGTAAGTGCCAGGATTGGTGCTGTTGCTGATAGTGCTGCGGTTCCGAATAAACGGACCATTGTTGCTAAAAGCATAAATGAAGCCATGCTGGCTGTTGCTCCGGCTGCGATCATTGCGATTGCTGCTGCGAGTACCACGGCTCCAGCTCCAACCATTAAAACGCCCGCTCCGGCCGCCAAGGCTCCGGCTGCCATTGCGAGAAGTCCTGCGGCTGCCACTAATGCTCCGGCTCCGCATACTGCTGCAGATGCTGCGAATGCTGTTAGTGCTCCGCTAAGTGTCAGGATTGCCGATGCTCCGGTCGCTCCGTATGTTGATAAAAGCGGAAGCGATACCGATATAATGGCCAGCGCTGCTGCTCCCAGCATGGCCGCTGTTGCCACTAATGTGAGCGCTGCTCCCAGCGCTGCGATCGCTGCAGCTCCTGCCAGGAGTATTGGCGCCAAGGCTCCGGCTACTGCTCCGAATGCGATCAGTCCCGCCGCTAAGAGTGCGAGGGCGATCTGCGCTGCCGGTCCTGCGCTTGCGATCTGCGTCGCCGCCTGAACCATGATCAGGCATCCTGTTGCCGCCAGAACGATAGAAGCTCCGAATGCAATCAGTCCGACTGATGCTGCTGTGAGTGCAGGTCCGAGCGCTCCGGCTACTGCCATCATTGCGATCATTCCTACTTCCATGATTGTGAGTGCTGCGATTGCCATCGGTCCGGCTGCCGCTACCTGTGTTGCTGCCATCGCCATGAGGCTCATTCCGGCCGCTGCCATCAGAACTGCTCCGCCGAATGCGAGAAGTCCCGCAGATGCTCCGGCGAGCTGTGGTCCCATTGTTCCTGCGACTGCGAGTAATGCAATGATGCCGCCTTCCATGAGTGCCAGGCTTGCGAATGCCATAGGTCCTGCGGCTGCCACCTGTGTTGCTGCCATTGCCATCAAACTCATACCGGCTCCGGCCATTAAGATTGCACCTCCGAATGCCAGGAGACCTTGCGTGCCTGCCTGCAGCTTCGGTGCGAGCTGCGCTGCTACTGCCATTAATGCGATAATGCCTCCGGCCATCAGGACGGTTGCTATCTGCGCTCCTGGTCCCGCTGCAGCGAGTTCCTTGGCTGCTTTTACTAATATCCACACGCCTGCGGCTGCGGCCGCGAATCCGATTCCGAATCCGAGCGCATTCTTGGCTGCTGCGGACATTACACTGCTTCCTTCTTTGAGCGGTGCGCTCATGCCTTTAGTTTTCTTTCCGATGCTTCCGATCGCTTTTCCAACCTTGCCAAATGTTCCCACCAGGGATCCGGCCACTTTGAACAGTCGGCCGCCGATCAGCAGGACTGGTCCGGCTGCGGCTGCAATGCCTACCCATTTCACGATGTTCTTCTGCATCGACGGATCCAGGTTGTTGAATTTGTCGATCAGCCCGGTCAAATTATCCACGAAAGGCTTCAGGACTTCGCTGGCGATTCCTCCGACCGTATATTTCATAACGTCAAAGGATGAATTCAGTTTTTCCATGGATCCGCCCATTCCGGATAGGAGTGCGTCTGCCATCTTCTGCGAGCTTCCGGCCGCTCCTTCCAGCGAGCTTGCGTATTTCTGTACCTGATCCGGTGATGCATTGATCAGCGTCATCCACTTGGCCATCTGGTTCTTTCCGAAGATTGCGGCCGCCGCACTCATCTGTTCCTGGCTGGTTAAGCCCTGAAAGCTATCATGCAGCTGCTTCTGCACGTCGACCATACTTTTCATGGATCCATCTGAATTGAATATCTCCAGGCCTAGTTTTTTAATCCAGGTAGCTCCGTCTTTGGCCGGGCTTGCTAATCTGGCCAGACCTGTTTTCAGTGCCGTGGCTCCTTCAGCGCCACTGATTCCGGCATCGCCGAAGATATCAGTAATTGCGGCCAGATCGGACATTGACCATCCGACTGAGCTGCAGATCGGTCCTGCTGTTGCCATGGCGTCGAATAAATCCGTGACAGTCGTGTTGGCCTGCGCCTGGGCTGTCGATAGGATATCTGCTGCTGTCGCTGCATAGTTTGAGTCCTTGCCGAACATCTTCAGGGCGTTTCCAAGGCCACCGGTTACGACTGACAAATCCGTCGCCGTTCCTGCTGCCAGGTTCAGTGCGGGCGTCAGCATGTCTCCTGCCTGCTTTGCATTGAAGCCCTGGCGCGCGAAGTTCAGCGTTGCGTCTGCCGCGTCCTGCATTCCGAATACGGAATTTGCCGCTGCTTTTTTCATTGTTGATTCAAGCTGTTTGGCCTGGGCGTCTGTTGATCCCATGGTTGCCTGGACGAGCTTCATGGACTTATCTACGGATCCGAACTCCTTCACGGATGTGGCACCGAGCGCGATTACCGGCATCGTGACTCCTGTGGTGAGCGCTTTTCCGGTACTTTCCATTGCATTTCCGATACCGGTCAATGCGGAAGACAGGCCGCCTTTTCCAAGGCTGCCGAGCATCTTCTGTGCGCTGCTGACTGACGTCTGCAGTGATTTATCTAATTTTCCGGCGATTCTAATCGCTACTTCGAATTCGCTCATTTCTTAGGTGTCACCTCCTTCA
Organism: Agathobacter sp. LCP21S3_B2; assembly: GCF_052118705.1. Lineage (NCBI taxonomy): Bacteria > Bacillati > Bacillota > Clostridia > Lachnospirales > Lachnospiraceae > Agathobacter > Agathobacter sp. LCP21S3_B2. The sequence continues at coordinate 120,455 of NZ_JBQKGQ010000005.1, forward strand.
AATCGGCGCATAAATCAATAAGGTCAAAGATGTTCATTTGCAAAAAATAATCTAACCCTGTGCTGAGGTTCAGCGACAGGGTTAGACAGCATTTCCGCAACTCTGAGAAGTCCGCAGGATTTATTCCTCGCCGAATAAAAAAGATGTCACTCTGTTCTTGAGCGCCATGGCGTCCTTTGGCTTCAGCTGCTTAAAGAACTCGATCGGCATCTTCAAAGCTCCGGCTGCGATGATGAGGTCGTATTCCAGAGTTGTCTCCGGAAGAACCGACACGGTTCCGTTGTTTGTGAGGACCTTGTTGGCCTGGATCATATCTGCAGCAGTCAAATTGTCGAGCCCGCTGAGGTCGATCTCGCCGATCTTCTGTCCTTCGAAGTCATACTCTTTACTGAGCTTGAGCTTCATCTCGTTATCTTCTGGCTTGTTGATTTCTGTGACTTTTTCACTCATTTTGCGTTCCTCCTGTTATTTAGCACTGGCTTCTGATCTGCGCCAGCATGTCTTTTCCGTTTAATACGAATACGAAGTTCAGTTTGTCGAGCTCTAAAACGACGGCGTTGTTGATCTCTACTTTGATGTATAAAATCTCAAGTTCGACCTCTGATTCCATCTTCTTTCCTTTGGCTACCTTGCCGAGTGTGGTTGTCTTGGCTTTGCCTCGTACCACGACTCTGATCGGATAGTATCCGGTTGCTCCGGTCTTTGGATCCGTGCACTGCATAGATCCTCTGAGTGTCAGGAGCGGCGGTTCTGTGGTGTTTACGATGGAGAACATATCGCTGTATAAAACTGCGAATGGGATCTTGATTGTGGCGCTGGAGAACTGTCCAGTTACCGGATCCTCGATCTCGCCGAGCACTCCGGTGCCTTCCACGGTATCCGTGATGGCTTCAAGCTCCGGAAGCTCCACCTCGCCGGATACTCCGACGAGGGCATTGGCGCCGTTATAAATGTTGAAGTGGTTTAATACTTCAGGAATAATGCTTGCCATAATTAGTTACCTCCTACTGCTGCTGCCAGCGTGTCTGTATCGTAGTCGATGATGTCCACGATTTCCTGCGCTGGTGTGTACGGTGCAATGTGCTGTCTGAACTTCATCGTTCCGGCCAGGATGGCAGTCTTTGGATTGTCATCTGACTTGTATTCGATGGAAGCTCCGGCCCAGTATTTAGGTGCGTATGCGCTGCAGCGGATGTTCTCGCTGTCTACTACGCTCTGGACCAGGACGTTGTTCATCGGATCGTCTACCTCATCGAAGTATGTCTGAATGAAGTTATTTCCCTGCCAGCTGAACATGCGGCGAACTGCGAACCAGATATCTTTCGCGTCTGAGCTCGCTGGATACGCTCCGGTGTAGTTACCCCATAAGCGATAGCCGTTCTGGTTGATCGCTGTGGCCACTCCGTAGCCATTGACCGTGTTTGCCTGGTCCTGGTCGAGATATACTTCCGTTCCATCTTCGAGGCACTGGCCTCCGACTCCGAGTAAATGGTTGGACGGTGACTGGTTTGGTACGTCCTCGTTATCTGATGCCATGTACTGGATCATGGCGCCTGCCACTGCAGATTTTGCGAGAATGTACTCGCCGACTCTGTCGCATGGCCAGAGCGGATAGCAGAATGGGCTTGTGTATCCGGATTCCTCTTTCACGCTCTTGGTGTCTGTGTATTTCTTTGCCTTGGCTGTATCAAGGTCAAGAAGTGCCATTGCGCTGTATACGCCATTGATCTTGGCCGCCTTGGCTGCAAGTGCAAGACCGACCTCCGGAATCTGTGACCAGCCTGGCGCGAGAATGAGTCCCGGAACGATGCCGAGTCTTGGGTATACCTGTCTAATGACCTGCGCTCCTGTCTCAGCTCCTGTGGATGGATCCACGGCTCCGATGACGTCCTCCTTCGTAACCTTCGACGGATCGATGACTTTTCCGCTTACCTTGATGGCTGTTGCTGCTGCGCCTTTTCCGCCTGCGAGCATTGTGATTGTGAGGAATCCAGTTGTGCTGTCAAATGCAGCACTGTAATCCTCGCCAGCCTTGAGCTCTGTATCGCCGGTTGAATTCTTGACGGTGAGCCCTTCGAGGATGATGCCTTCTTTCTCGATCACTGCCTGCTTCTGGTTTACCTGGTACTCTGCCTCTGCGAGTTCCTTGTTGTGCTTTGCCGGATCCAGGACGTTGATGTAAACGACCGGACTAACCTGGAACAGGTTTGATGTTGCGAACATCGTCTGGCAAAGTGTGAAATTCTTAAAGTCTACGGAATATCCGAGTGCTGCCATGGCTTCAGTTCCTGAATTCGCAAGAATTGGAACGTTCACGGCTTCGCTTGGATTCTCGGCCATATTGACCGGAGCTGTTCCGACGACTACCTGGACGGAGCTGTTGCCGGTCTTTGGTACCTGAACGGCTGTAGCTTCTTCCTGGATGTAAACTCCATGTCTGATGCTCATTAGTTCTTACCTCCTCTTTCAAGTTTGAATTTCTGCGCTTCTGCGTAAGCGCTGTATATGTATCCTCTCTTTTCTCTGATCATTCTCTCGGCCTCGCCGTATTCTCTGATCGGAATGAAAAGGTTCAGGATCATTGGTGCATCCGCTTTGGCTGCTTTTGCTGCCTCCGGGATTGTCGTGTAGACTGTGCCGGTGATGGCGATTCCGCTGATTGTTGGTCCTACGTAGAGGACTGCTTCAGTCTTTGCCTCCGTCACTGCCTGTGTCTTTTTTGCCGGTGCTTTTGTCTCCGGCGCCTTTACTGATTCGCTCATGACCAGTCATCGCTCCTTCCTATTTTTGGTACGTAGAATTTGATATCTATGGCTCCGAAGTAAAACGGATATGTGTCCTCATCCTGAAGCGCAAAGCTCACGTTCTGGTTCGCTCTAAATTTGCTATCCAGGAGCGGTCTTTCCAGAAACCTGTTTGTAATCTTTGTGATCATCTCCAGGATGGTTCTGTGTCCGTTCGTTTCTTTGTCGTAGTCGCAAATTCCGAATAATACCGTGGTTCCGACGAGCCATGGCTCATCGTCCGTCGGTGTGTTGCCTTCTTCGATTCTCACGATGAAGTAAGGGAAGAACTGCGACTGGTCTTCCTCATCGTCTGTGATCTCCGGCAGCCTCTGTTCGTAGCCTTTTACTCCGAACACGTCCTCTCCTGCAGCATTTTTCAGCTGCATCTGTGCCAGGAGTTCCTCGATTTCAGCGATTAGCGATTTCTGAAGGTCCCATGGTGTCATTGCCTTCCTCCTACTTTGTGAGTAATTCTATTTGCTGCTCCACGTAATGCTGCAGGTTCCGGTCGATGGATGGCTTCACGACTCCGTATACCTTTTCCTCGTTACCGATCATCTTCGGGATTGAGTTGGAGTAAAGCTGTTTTATTGGAAGTCTCGCCGATCCTTCTCTCTGGAAGATTCCCTTATGTTCATTACCCATTTCTCCGCGAAAGGCTTTTATATTGCCTTTGATTAACTGCTTCAGGCCTCCACCCTTTATGATGTTTGCCTTGGCTCCGGATTTCTTGGCAAATGTGGTATGAAACTTATCAATTGTGAGCGGCTTGCCTTGTGAATGGATCACCGCTTCCAGTCTTCCTGCGGACGCTTTCCGGATCGTCATGTCCTTCTTAAAGCCTCCGGATTTTACCGTGTAGGTCGCCTGCGCTTTATTTGCGAGATCTACTCTCGCTGTGACTGCTACTTTATTCAGGGCCCGCGATATTACCGTTGGCGCTTTTCGGCTCATTTCTCCGAGCTTCGCCTGCACTTCCTCCAGCATCTGTTCGTCTACCTGGTATTCGATCATGCTCTGTTCGCCTCCAGTGTGATTGAATAGATACCGTCCTCTGAAATAGCATCAGCCACCTTGTATGGCTTTTTGTCGAACTGGATCAGGGATCCTTGCTTCGGCATCGGGCCATAGTCGGTGGCTGCTACGTAGATCAGTTTTTGGTTCTTATAAATTCCATCCATGTGCTGGTTGAATCTCTTTTCACGCTCGATCTGTTCGTTGGAGTCTACCTGAACCGGCATCATCTTTCCATTGAGGTCATGCATGTCTGAGAACTCATCCGCGTTCATGAATGTGTCGTGCACGTCCGACGCGATTACGTCTTTGAAACTCATTTTTTTCGGCTCCGGGTTGGTTTCTTTACCGGATCAGCGGCTCTTTCGATGCTCTTTGGGATTCTTCCAGCGAGGTCATCTTCGTTGCCACTATTGCTGATTCCAATCTGTCCTGGCTGAGCTGTCAGCATCTGCGCTCTTGGAGCCGGTGCCTCTGGCTCATCCTCTACCAGGGTGGCGGTTCCGGCATCCAGCCAGGTCTGCTTCATTTCTGAATCAGGAAGCTCATCTCCGACCTCATACTGACGTGCTCTGTATAAGATCGGATAAACTGCCACGAGCTTCATTTAGGCGTTGATCTTAATTGATACGACCGCGTCCGATGCGGCTGCGTCTGCGATAGCGTAGCCTGCGAGGATGTTGGACTCGGCTGTTGCGGTGATCACTCCGTTTGTGTTGTCCCAGTAGACATCTGCTCCGGCTGTGATTGCCTCGCTTGCCTTCTTTGGGAAGCTGTAAACGCCTACGACGTTTACGCTATATTTCTGTCCAGGTGCTGCTTCCATCGCTACGACTCCGATTCTCTTGCCGATAGCCTGGATGGTATTAGCCGGAATGGTTTTTGCTGTGTCATTGATGCGATCAATAGTCTCGCCTCTCTGCCAGAATGTTGCTGTTGCCATGATTTATTCCTCCTTCCTCTTAGACGAGCTTCAGCTTCGTGTCGACTTTGATTCCTGGGTTCTTAACAGCTCCACGGTAATCCATAACGCTGATGCCCCAGTCGAGATAGATATCCCAGATGAATCCAAGCTGTCCAGGAGCTTCCATTCTTCTGATGTTCGGGATCTCCTGTCCGTTCAGGTAGTCGACCTCGATGAAGTCTGCGTCTCCAGGATCGCCGATCAGGAACCATGGCATCACGTTGCCAAGTCCACCGCAGAGTGCATTGATTGTAGGATCTTCGACTACCTCGATGCTGTCTCTGTACTGGTAGAGTGGGTTCACTGCCTGTGTGTTGTCGCTGGTGTTGATTGTCGGGCTGTAGAACAAAGTGTACATGTCGAACTTCATTCCTGAAGGAACCACGATTGTTGCAGGATTGATGATGATGCTGCCTCCGAACTGGTCCTTCTGATTTGCGAGTGCCATGATCATGGTCTGCATTGCATCCTGGGTTACGCCGGTGCCGGTAGCAAGGAGGTTTTTGTGCTCCTTACCAAAAAGCGGAGCTCCGTCGTAAATGTTGGAGTTGTTAATCAGGATCTGGTATACCTGCTTGTTGATCGTCTTTCTTGCGGCTGCTGCGTATCTTGCAGGAATGCTTGTTACGAGACCGATGTCGTCATCGATAAATGCCTTTCTTGAAAGAGTGAACTGTCGGCCGTATGTCTTCAGTTTTCTGGTAGGCAGCTTTTCATCCTTAAAGATGTCATGCTTTAATTCGCCGTTCTCCGGTACCTCCAGGAACTCTCCAACAGGTCCAGCTACGTAGTAGTTGTCGTGTGTCTTGAAGTCCTTCAAAGATCCCTTCTTTGTGAACTTGTCAAATGTTACGGAAACCTTGCGGTATCCTTCTTTGTATGCCTTCTCGATTGTCTGGTCGAGGATTGCAGGGAATGATGCTTCAGGGTTGTAGAAACCTCTGGCCATCATTGTGTAGAGCTCATCGGAGCTTCTGCGGTTCAGATTTGTCTCTGATGATCCATCTCTCTGGAGACACTCGATTGCGAGGTCTCTGAGTGACATTCCCATGAGGCTTCTAGCTCCATCTTCAGGTCGCTCCAATGTCATACCGCTTCTCATAAGGAGTGAATCAGCAGCTGCGCGTCTGAACTTATCCTCCTGTGTATCTGTTACCTGGATGCCGGTCGCTACTGGTGAGTGCTGGCTTCTCAAGTGTTCAATGACTGCGGCTCTTACCTGCTCCTCGGTAGATCCGTTGTCGATGTAAGATCTGGCATCAAGACCGAACTCTGTACAGAGGTCCTCAATGCTGCGGATTCTCTGTCTTTCTGCCTCGATGGCTCTCTGTGCGTTCTGTGGATCCTGTCCACCGTTTCCACCTTCGCCTGCAGCAGGTGTCTGCTGTCTCTGGCCTTCCGGTGTGTTGTTTGCTGGTGCAGCAGGAGTGGAACTCTGGCCGCCATGGGCGATGCCAGCACCAGCTGCTCTAGCTGCGTCGATGCTTCTCTGCAGGGAGTCAAATTCTGCGGCTTCCTCGCGTGTCATGTTGCGACCTGCGGATCTGGCAGCGTTTAATAATTCCTGCTGACGTGCGATCATCTGTTCAATCGTCATTTTCTTTTACCTCCATTCGGTTTTTGTTTATTTGAAGTTGCCGCTCATAGATATCGAGTGGGATGTCCTGTGTTCCGGGTTCGGATTTTTCCTCCATTTCCCTTCCCACACCTACGGTTGGATCTGCTGGGACACTAACGATGCTTATCTCGTAAGGCGCCCACTTCTTAGCGATCGAGCATGGTCCCATGAATCTGCCATCCGTCGAGGTCTTGTTTGGCATTACTTCCTCCCAGTCGTCTACCAGGTATCCTACGGATACGCCTTTGAGGGTTCCGCCTTTTACTTTCTGGTAGATCACTTCGGACGCTTCGTCTGAATCAAATTCGATAGTAGCCATTCCACGTCCGTTATCTATCCACGCTTTGGTGATCTTGCCGATCACTTCGTCGCGGTCATGGTTGAAAAGCACGCATCCGATCTCATTCAGCCTGGTCAGATCGACGCAGCCTTCTGAATGGTCGAGAATCTCCTGTCCGAACCATCTTGTATATGGTTCTTCAGATGAGAAGCTCAGCTCGAATGTTCGCTCGTTGCCATCTCCTTCGAGTGCTCTGATCGAACCTCTAAGTTCTCTCAGGCCTCTATTCCTGTCCTTCGTCTGATGCTGACCGGCCTTCTTTTCCGTCTCCGGACTGTGTGCCCTTGTCATCACCGTTGGTTCCTTCCTCCTGGCCGTCTCCGGTTTGATCATCCGGTTTTGGCGGCTCTGGCTTCGGTTCTTCTTTTTCTGATCCGAGTTTGCCATCGAATATCACACCTCCTAAGTCATAGCCTTTCTTTTTCGCATACTCGATTACTTCCAGGTTGTCATCGATCTGCTGCTTCCAGTCGCGGCCGTTCTCGGCAGCGATCTCTTTGTACGTTTTCTGGCCGGTATTCAGCGCGGTCTTGTTTGCGCTGGATTCCTTCAGTGGATCAATCCACTTCTTAGGGCTCTTGATCCATCCGTGCTCCAGGTAGTCATCCTTCTTTGTCCAGAAGTCTCCGTTTACCTTGATCAGTCCTGTCAGATAACAGCTGATTACGAATGTCTCATAGATCTCATCGAGAATGGCCAGAATTGCTTCTTCCTCCTCCTGGTAGGTCATCTCATCCTCGATGGCTCCCTGTCTTGCGGATGCGTAGTTGGTCTCGCTCATGTCGCGGGATGTCGCCTCGTATGAGAGTCCCTGACCGGCTCCGATCATACGCTGCTGCAGCTTCGTGAAGGATGTAGCATCGCTTCCCTGGCCGGTCGGATTTACGACCTGGACTTCATCTCCTGCATTGAGCTCTTTGATCATTCCAGGTGTCAGCGTCTTTCCATCGTACTCATGCTTTCCGACGTTTTCCGTCGCTGCATTTCTTCCGATGCCGACTGTCGGCAGCTGCTTTTTTATGAAAACAGACAGGCAGGCTGCGATTCGTTCCTTGACGGATACTGCAGTCATGAATTCGTTTGTGTCACGGATTCTGGTTGCTGTCTGGCTCATATCGGACATTTCTCTGATCTGAGAAGGGCGGCGCTTCGTGTAATAAAAAATCACATCGTTTGCATCGATTCTTCTTGGCTGTTCCAGGGAGAATCCGTCGATGCCGTACTGCCTGATCCAATATGCGACCGGTTTGTTGTACTTGTTATACTCAATGCCTCCGACGATTCGGTTTCCTCCGGCTGTCTCCCCAACCTGGAGAGTGTCGAGCTCATCAACCTCGATCATCTGAAGTTTGAACGGGATCATTCCGTCGTTGGTGTAAACCTTCACGAATAGAATTCCTCCATCCACCTTCTTCCTGGTCACTGCCATTCGGAGTATCTGGTTCAAGGTCTGCGTTCCGGTCACGTCGCAGTTCCTTGCCTTGCACCATTTTTTCCAGAGCTTCTCGATGTCTGCATTCAGCTTTGCGTTCTTCGTCTTGGCCTGCAGGTTATATCCTGCGCCGATGACGTTTCGCTTGTATGCTGATATCAGTGAATTCGCGATGTCGGAGTTTCTTTCCAGGTCTCGCGCTCTGGCTCTGATGGTGTCTCTGGATGTTCTGTCCGTCATTTCTGCGGAGTAGTTCGCCGCTCTCCATCCTGCATTCAGTCTGGAGTTGTTTCCTGCGTCATAGTTACGCAGTTCGTTGTACGTTGCACGCCATGCCGCACGCTTTGCTCCCGCTTCCGGGCTGATCCATGCGACGACGTTATCTAGCCAGCTCATTTGGTCCATCACCTCCCATCAAAAAAGGCGACGTATGTGTTGTCCAGGAGACTGGTGTCGCCCTCTGCGGCTATCTCTGCCTCCAGTTCCTCTTTCAGCTTCCTGAGCTGGTAGAGGTCGGCTCTTGTCAGCTTACGGCTACCGATCTGATAAGACTGGCCGCCAATCAGAATTTTTCGGATTGCTGTTTTGACTTCTCCGAGCAGCTCGGCAGTGCTGACGTTACCGTCGAGCTCTTTGCTTTCTTCACTCATGTCGTTCCTCCTATATCCAGTTCTCGTTTTGCTTGATCCATGTTTCCTCCGGTGCATACTCCGGTTCAGGACGTTCAGCTTTTGCCTTTGCATCTGCCTCATCCTGCAGATGCAGTGTCCGGACGCCTTGTATGTCAGCTGCTGCCAGCGCATATACCTCTGCATCCAGGTAGTGGTTGTCGATGTGGCTGCGCTTTGGTACCCATCTCTGAACGGTTCGGTTTCCGGATTTGACGTTGACCTTGTGCTCTGCGGTTACCTGCTCGGCGTATTCTCTGTCGCATCCATCAAAGACCATCCAGCTTCCGCGTCCGTTCGGCTTCTTCATTCGACCGGCGATCATGTCCTTGTACTTGTCGCCATCAACCAGCACCAGGTTCATTCCGTATGCCTGGCTTCCTTGCTTGTTGATCTTCGATAGCTTGAAGTGTGACAACATCGGGTTGTTGGAACCCTTGACCGGCAGCGCCCATTCTGAATTCAGGGCGCAGAAGTCATACGTGCTGTCTGCGTCGTATCCGGAGTCAATCAGGCACAGTGCCACGATCAGCTGGTCTCCGTCTTCTGTGAAATACGGCGTATTCATGATCTGCTCGATATCCTGGAAGGATAACGCCTGGCCGTGCGCGATGTTCTGACTCGTGATGTAGCTGCCCCACGCTCGGATGGTCCAGTAGAGTGACGTCTCCTGAACGTCCACTCCCGCGGTCAGGAACTTCGTCCAGCTTGGTGCTGTGAATTCCGGCCGCTCTGTCTGGCGTTCCAGTACGGTGTCGGCCGATGTCTTCAGTTTGGTGTCTTCCCATGGTTCTGCGAGCCATGAGTTCGTGAAGTTCTGCAGCTTGTCCGGATCGTCCTTGCTATCCAGGAATTCTTTCACGATTTCTGAAAATCTGACGAACGGACTATAAAGCGTGTTGATCCAGAATCCTACCTTGCGGTTGTACTTTGAATTCTCACGCACGGTCTTCCACTCTCCGTACCGGAGCATCTGTTCCTTGTCCTGGTCTGTGATGTCTCCACCGCATTCCTGACACCGGTAGACCGCCATGTCGGCTCTGTCCTGGTTGCTCAGGTCGTCCCCGGATGGGAACTTCAAATTCTGAAACGTGAGCTCTATCATGGATCCGCAGTGCGGGCACGGTATGAAGTAATGCTTTTCGATATCCGCATCCATGAGTGCCTTCCAAATATGGCCGGTGGCCAGAGTTGGTGTTGACGTCATGTAGATCTTCCTGTTTCGGAAGGTCTTGGTTCTCTCCATCGCCAGTGAGATTGGATCCGACTCTTTCTTGGATGATCCTGGGTATTTGTCCACCTCGTCCAGGAACAGGTACTTGATCGCCTTCGATGCCAGGGACGATGGCGAGTTGGATCCGGCCAGCGACAGGTACATTCCATCAAATTGCAGCTCCAGCTGCGATGATTCGTTTTTGTTGTAAAGCGATTTCAGCGTCCTGGTTGCCATGATCATTGGTTCCAGTCGGTTCTCGCTGATACTCTTGGCCAGGATGTCTGTTGGGTAGACGATCATGGTCGGGGATGGATCCTGCTGGATAACGTATCCGAGCATGTTCTGAAGGGCTTCGGTTCCTCCGACCTGTGTCGGTTTTACGAAGATAATTCTTTCCGTGTCGTAATTGATGAGCTCATCCATGATCTCCTTCAGGTACGGCGTCTTGTCATTTCGCCATGGTCCTGGGAGGGCGGATGTCTTGGAGTCTAGGACTCTGTAGTTTTCCGCCCACTCTGAAACGGTTATGTTCTCAGGCGGGCAGAGCTGCTTGAGTGCGTCTGCCTGGTATTGTGTGACTGGAAATTTACGAATCTGTATTCTTTTCTTCTTTAAGGGTGCCATCTTTCTTCACATCCTCTGGTCCCACTATTCCGGCAATGACAAACGCTCCGAGCAGTCTGTTTACTTCCGCGGCTATCTCCTTTTCGCATCGCCTCAGTTCAGACGGTTCCATCTGTCCTGAAAGCATCCCGGTTACCCTGGCTGGTATGCTCATAGCGAATTTTTTAAATACAACAAAAAATTTAGCGTAGTCGAGTTTTACTTCTTCTACGCTGATGTACTGACCGGCTGCTATCTCGGTCTTCAATCTATGCAGTTCTCCTTGGCTCTCCTTCAGGGCGATGTCGGCCTGCATCTTCTGTTCCCTGAGCTCGATCTCCTTATCGGTACGGTGCTGCTTTCCGTATGCCTTGTCCGATAGGTATTTGACGTATGCCTGGATCGTAGGCACGAGGTCGTATCTTCGGACGCTCTTTCCATCTTCCAGGATCTTGGTGGTGGATATGATGCCTTCCTGGGTGAGCTGCTGCACGCGGCGGACGGTCACTCCGAAAAGCTGCGCGATGATCTCTGTCCGATAAAAGCTGCCTTTTACTTCTCCATCACTCATATGAGCGTACCCCCCCCCGCAAAATTTCGGCCATGATTTCATATTGGTTCATCATAGGCTCACCTCCAACTTCCCGGCTCTTACAGCCTTCTTTCCTGTGAATTCTTCCCATCGGTGGACGATTACGTCGCAGAACTTCTCATCAAGCTCCATCAGAAACGCCCGGCGGCCGATCTGCTCTGCTGCCATGAGTGTGGATCCACTGCCTCCGAATAAATCGAGGACGTTCCATCCTGGCTTGCTGGAGTTCCGCATCAGTCTTCCGACCAGGTTTACCAGCTTCATTGTTGGATGCACGTCGTTCTTTGTCGGCTTCTTCTCAAAGAGGACGGTCGTCTGGTCTTTGTACTGGGCGATGATCTGATTGATGTATGTGATCAGGTCTTCCTTCTTCATGGATTCCAGGTCGAGTTCATCTTCCAGGAGGATTGTGTCCTGGCTTCGGTCATCGATGAAGTAATGCGCAGCGCCTTCTTTCCATCCGTAGAGGATTGGTTCGTGGCGCCATTGGTAATCCTGGCGGCCGAGCACGAAGGAGTTCTTTTCCCATATCAGACACTCTGCCAGCTTGAATCCGGCATCTCTGAATGCACGCCTGAATGCCAGGCCTTCGCTGTCTGCGTGGAATATGTACGCTGCGGCTCCTGGTTTCATGTTCTCGAACATGGCCAGGAATGCATTCTGAAGGAAATCCTCAAAGGATCCCTCGTCCATGTTGTCGTTTTTGATGGATCCGTCCTTGTAGTTGACGTTGTACGGCGGATCCGTGATCACGAGGTCTGCTTCCTCGCCGCCCATCAGGGTGTTGACGTCGCCGAGGTCGGTGGAATCTCCGCACATGAGTCTGTGGTCTCCCAGGATCCAGATGTCTCCGCGCTGGGTGACCGGTTCCTCGATGGATTCATAGTCTGCGTCGGCATCGAAGTCGTCATCTTCGGCTTCCACGTCCTTGTCGAGTCGGATCACGAGGTCTTCGACCTCTTTGGAACTGAAACCGGTCGCTGTCAGATCGTAATCATTGAGATCGAGGTCGAGCAGCAGGTCTTTCAGCTTGATCTCATCCCATTCTCCTGTGATTTTGTTCAGTGCAATATTGAGCGCCTTCTCATTATTCTTGTCCAGATCGACCACGACGACCTGCGCCTCGGTATATCCGAGGTCCTTCATGACGTTGTAGCGCTGATGGCCTCCGATGATGGTTCCGTCCTGGTTTACGATGATCGGATCCACGTATCCGAAGGTTTCAATGCTGCGCTTGATGTTCTGATATTCTGGATCGGCTGGCTGCAGCTGGACTCTTGGGTTGTATTCCGCCGGGCGCAAGCTGGCCAGGCTTCGTGTCTCCATTTTCATTTCTGTTGTCATCCGGTCTGCCTCCAATCTGTTATAAATTCCTTGATGTACCGGGCTGGGCGTAACGAAATGTGAAAAAAAATTAAGGTCATATCCGGGAAAGCATCGGGCTTTCCTCGCCCCGCTGTAAATATAAACAAAAGTAGTACCTACGATTTGTGCATTACTGACAAAGCAAAAGAGACCAGCTGCTGTGCTGATCTCTTTCGATGTAGGACTGTTTACTTTGCATAGAGCGCCAGACTGTTCGCTCTGCCTCTCGGCTGGTTGTCTCTCTCATCCGCCTGCTTCGATGCTACTACTATACCACATGCAAGTGGTGCATGGAGTCGCATCTTTCATCTGATGCATGTTTGCTGCTTGCCTTGGTGCCTTGGCCGCCCTGTGCTGTGCGTGCTGCGCGCGTGGCTGCTGGGTGTGTGAGTGATCCTGGCCTTGCTGTGTGCCATGCCTCCTGGTCTGCCTGTGTCCCTGTGGCCTGGTGCTGTGGGGCTGTGCTCTGCCCTGCTCCCTGGTGTGTGGGCCTGCTATGCCTGCCCTGTGAGCTGGGCTTGTGCGTGGGCCTTGTCTATGGGCCTCTTATAAGCCCCTGCTATATGGGCCTATTTTGCGGCCTTGTATTTCGGGCCTTATATGGGCCTCTGAAAAAGTGCTTTATTTTCGCCTGGTTTTTCGGCTATGTATTTCTGTGCTTTTTCCGGGCTTTGTTTTCGCCTTAAAATTTCCGGCCAGATTTTCCGGATTTCAAAGGCTGGATTTTTTTCTCCGGATTTTTTCGCGTAGATTTTTCCGGAGAAAATTTCCCGGATATTTTTTCCGGGTTTTATTTTCCGGCATTTTTCCTGGCCTGATTTTCGCGGCGGTATCTGGCTTCCTCTTTTTTCTCAATGTAATATTCATACGATTCCCGGTTCTCCGTGACGAGTTCTTTCACGTAGTTAAATTCCAGGAGCTCGTACATGGCGGCCTTGTGGATTCTGTAGCACTGGCTTTTTGACATCGGGATTCCCTCTGCGATCTCTCCCCATTCATGACCATCGATGTGGCGGAGCTCGCAGATCTCGCGCTCCATAGATTCCTCCGGTAAAAAATTCAGGATCGTTGCCACGTTGACCATGGATTTATCGGCCTTGGCTTTCTGCTCGTAGATCCTGTCTTCAATGTCGGCCAGCTTCATGAGGATTCCGGCTGCGCCTTCGTTGTTGCCTCCACTTCTCGGCAGTGGATCATATCCCTGTCCTCCGATCGGAGAGTCACGCTCGGCATTGATCTCAAGAAGCCGGACCTCTAGCTGCTTTTTTCGGCGTTTCGCCCGGACATACTGGCCGAGCATCCATTCTAATACTGATCTATCGTTTTCCAATTCTTCGTTGATTTCCTGCATCGCATTTCTCTCCTTTTCTTTGATTTCCGAGCTTGTTACCGGGGAGATTCCCTGGCTTTTACGCGCTCGATGATTCTTAACGTCTGCTTTGCCGACAGGTATCCTTGAATCGATCCATCGGCCCATATTTCTAATAAGTTCATGATGCTTCCATAGCTGCACTGGTGTTCTATGACGGATATTTCCTTCGTTGGTTCCGGCAGCGGGACTATGATCTGATATCCGTCGTATAAGTCGTGCTGCTCATGCTCGATCTTTCTCTCCTGGAGCATCTGCTCCAGGAGAATGATTTCACTGTATTTTTCCGACTTATTCATCGTCGTCGCTCTCGATCTCGCTGCCTTCTGGATTACCTTCCTCTTGCTGGTTCTGCGCTGCCTGTTGCATCATGGCTCCAAATAATGCCGCCATTGGATTGATCTGCGGCTGTGCTGGCTGCTTCGGTTCGTTCTGCGCATCGATCGTTCTTAAAACCATAGTGACACCCATCGCTGTCTGAATGGCAAGATCTGGATTGTGTGTCTTGTCCAGTGCTCTCAGGTAGCTTTCCAGGTATGCATCTGTGTATTCGTGAATTTTATCGTTCTCCATTCCTTTTCCTCCTTATCCTGCAAATATTGACCAGATCAGCATGATTGCTCCGCCTATCACGATGATTGGAACCATGGCTATCATTGCTAAGACTGTGATTAGCCCGATTGCCGTTGCGATGGCCTCTCCGACTCTGGTTTCGTCGCAGATCTCGACGCTTGGACACATTCCGGTGCTCCAGTAGCATCTTCCGTCGCATCCGTACTTCTTGGCTCTTTCCTGCTGTTTCTTCAGTTCTCTACTCTGTCTGCTCATCTTCTGCCTCCCAGTTCCATAATCCCTGCCTTCCCCTTGCCGGTATTGGTTTTTCAAATAGCACCGGATTTTCAAACACCCACGCGTATCTTCCTATCCGGTAGTCTCCGAACGCATACTCTGCGGGATTGCTTCTTTTCAGGTGATCTCTGAACTCCTTATTGATGTGGATGCAATTTACGAGGGTTGCTTTTCCGATGATTGATCCTCTTGGCAGCTCCTCGAAGTTATTCGGTGTGATTCCAGCTTCCTGGAAATGTCGGCCATCCGGATCGTCAATGTAGAATCCGCTTGTATAGTCCTTCGGGTTCTTCCCTGCGTGGATTAAAACTTCCCCGCGATAGTTGGTTTTCCAGGATCTCGTTTCGTTCATTTTGTGACCACTTGCGATCAGTGTCGCCCATGGCTGTATAATGGTTAGTGCTTTCATGACTGCTCCTTTCTGAAAAGCTCGGCCAGACGTTCCTTGATTCTGTTCCACACGACCGGCCCGATGCCCTTGACATCCTGCAGTGCTTTTTCCACGTCCTGAAGCTCTACTCCGGGCACGGATTCTTTTCCGTCTGCGTATCCGTTCTTGTAGACCTCTGTCAGAAAGTCTTCCATCTGCTGATGGTCGTATCTCTTGATGTCTTTGTATCTGGTTCGGTTGATCAGGTATCTATCTTTGGCTTTTTTCATATTCTTCCACCTCTCTGATTGCTTCCTCAGGCCAGCAGACGAACGCTGCGGTTCCGCCTGCGGCTTGGATCATTCTGGCTGTCTGCTCCTGCAGCTTGGATCTGATTCCGACGACTGGACGCTTGACCTCAAATCCGAAGTAGTGACCGTCCTTTATGAACATGACGTCCGGGATGCCTGCCTGGCTGTATGCTCCCTGGGAGATCTTGGCCACGAAGGCGTCCGGATATCGTTTCTTCAGAGCTTCCTTGATTTTCGTCTGATAGTATCCTTCCTTCTTGATCAGCTTCCGAAGCTCAGCCAGCGCCTGCTTCTTAGTGCTTATCTGCTTTCTTTCCATGAAGGAACGCATGAATTCGTTTTCGTCGAAGTCCTTTTCGTATTTTTCTAGCACGCTTCTTTTCCTCCTTTTCGGCCATCATCTTTCTGATTGCCTCGATCTGCTCTCTGTCGTCTCTTTCTGTGTTCATGGCTGTCCTCCTGTTAGATAGGCTCTGCCTCTGC
The DNA here is from genome assembly GCF_052118705.1 of Agathobacter sp. LCP21S3_B2. NCBI lineage: Bacteria > Bacillati > Bacillota > Clostridia > Lachnospirales > Lachnospiraceae > Agathobacter > Agathobacter sp. LCP21S3_B2. The sequence continues at coordinate 136,435 of NZ_JBQKGQ010000005.1, forward strand.
GAATTCTTCCGGATCCTGCGCTGCCGGTTCTGTTCCGAGGTAGACGTCTTCCGGCTTCTTATTTCCGTTGTTGTTCTCCAGGTAGCTTGTGGCCATCTGGTCTGCCATGTGCGTGAACAATACCAGCGGGTATTTCTCTGCTGCCTGGCAGTATGTCTGGATGTTATTTGCCTCACTCATTCCCATGTGCCATCTGATTGCGTATCTCTCCTGCATTGTCAGATGGATGAACTCTGAAGCCATCATGACTGATTTTTCTCCGTGGCCGTATGGGTTTCTGTCGTTGACCGCGTATACCGGGTACTGCTCCCACTTGTTATTGGCATCCTTGCGCCAGCGCATCTCTGTGGCGTAAAAGTTCACCTTGCAGAGGTCATGTAGCAGCGCCACGATGATGATGGATTCCTGCGGTATAGAGTCTAATCTCATACCTGCAGCCTGGAATTCCTGAACGTCTCCGGTCGTGGTTCCGAGGCCGGCCAGGCAGTCGTAAACATTGAGCGAATGCTGCAGCAGTCCTCCTTCGTAGCTGGAGTGGAATCTGGTTGATGCCGGTGCTGTGAAGAAGTCGGTCTTCTCCAGGAAGTCGATGAGCTTCTCGATTCCTTCTCTCTTGGTGCTTCTTAATAATTCGATAAATCTTTCCTTGTTGGTCATCTGAATATTTCCTCCGTTTCTTTGTCTTTGAATGCGATCCTGTTCTCGATCGTAAGTCCGTATGCTCCGGCGATTGCTCTGATTGCTTTCATGGCTGCTTTGATGTCATACTCCCTGGCTGCCCGCTTCTTTGCTTTCGCAGCTTCCTTTTCTTCCCTGGATACGATTCCTACTGCCTGGTTGGCTGTCGGATCCGGATATCCTTCCGGGTTGTTTCCCTGGTAGCTCATTCCTGCCTCACCTCTTTCAAATATTTTTTGAATCTCTCCGTGTCTTCCTTATGCTGCGCATCGATTCCTGCCTGGGTGGGCGGCATCATCAAAGTGAACGATGGCTCTGAAAAGGAAACCCACACGCCCGCTTCCGGGTGCCACGTCATGCCTGGCAGCAGGTCGCTTGTCACTTTTTCGTCCGGTTCCTGGTGGATGTGCTCCATCCAGTATGGTGCGTATATTTCATACTTGACTCGGTCTGTGTAATATCCGCATGCCAGGTTCTCTGCTTTTGTCAGATTGAATTCTTCAAATACTGCACGCGTGACTTCCTTCTGGTGCCCTGCTGCCTTTTCATCATCGATTATTTTCTGAATCTTATCGACCATGCTTTTGGCTTTCGCTCCGGTTAGATCCGGACCGGTTTTCAAAATTCCGAGCACGATGATGTGTTTCATGTAAATCTCAAATTGCGCACGGATTTCCTCTTTCAATTTTGCATAAGGCTTTTTGTATTTGGTTTTCAGGAGTTCCAGCGGCACGTTTTCCCTGTTTTTACGCAGGGTTGCGATGTCCTGGTTCAGTTTTTTTAGGTCTAATTCCACCGTTCCCACTCCTTCCTGTTCCCACTTCTGCATTTTGTGAGTGGGAACGCGACAAACCCTTATTTTACGCGGGTTGCGCTGGGTGTTCCCACTGTTCCCACTTTTTTGAAATACACACCATGTTTTTATGGAATTTTGCATGTGATGCATAAAATTCGTGCATCGTGTGCAAAATTTTCCACGAAGCAATATATAAGTGGAATTAGTGGGAACAGTGGGAACATATCTATTAAAAGCCGCGTGGTTGCTGGGTTTCTTGCGTTCCCACTCGCGTTCCCACTTGCGTTCCCACTTTTTTGAGTGGGAACATTTTCAGGCGATTTTTGCTCCTGTTATTTGAATGGTAATTCTTCTTCCATTCCTTCCGTTATGCTCATGAATCCATCTGAATCCGTGAATGATTCCTGCTCGTATTTATCAGCTTCAGATTCGATGTCGTCATCCTTTTCGCTGAACTGTCCGATCTTGAATTCCACGAACCTGCAGCTTCTTCCGTCAAACCGTCGTTTTACTGAGTATCGCTGCTTTGAGTCAGATCCTTCGTTTGCTGTGGCGATAAGTCCGTTGTCTGCCATGTATTTGAGCGTCTTCCTTGGACTGTATCCTGCCTTGGTCAGCGCCTGGTTCAGTGTTGATGGGAAGATGTACGCCACGTTCCCGGATTCGCTCATGGTTCCGAGACATGTTCCGATCGCCTTCTCTCCAAAGTATGCCTTGTTGGAGATTACCCAGTCGGTGATGAACTGCACGGCGTTTTCGTTTACGTCTCCGGATGCTGCTGCGATCTGTTCCTGAAGGATGGACGCTGCCATCCTCTTGGCTCTATCCCAGGACTCCTGGTTGATTGTTATCTGTTTTTCATCGTCTTTCCCTTCTTCCTTTTTCGGATCCGCTTCGGGCTCCGGTGCATCCTGGCTATCAAAGAACCAGGTATCTATCATGGCATCGGCCAGGGCGACCGCGCTGATTCCGGCCACATGGCTTCCGCTCTTTCCTTTTGCTATGCTCATCACATATCGCAGCATCTCATCGTATTTATCGCAGATGCTTTTCTCTGAAACCTTCAGGACGTGTTCGATGAATTCCGGGCCCGCCCATCCGAAGTTCTGCGTTGATTCCTGGTGCATGAGGCTGGCCTGTTCTTCTGTCTCAAATGGTCCGCCGTAGATTTCCAGCACACGGGTACTGACACCTGTCTGTGATGTATCTGTGGAGAGTGGTTCCTCTCCGGTTGCCATGGCTACGGTTCTCCATTGTCTCATTGTCTGCAGACCGCCGCCCTTTGCGCCTCTGATCTTTCCGGTACCGGATGCGATCATGTAGATTGTCTTCTCCAGTCCTTCCTGATTCTTTCCGGCCAGCTGTCTCTCATCGATGCCGAGTGGCAGGTCGCAGTAAAATGCAGCGGTTCGCTCCAGACCGACCTGGGTGGCGTTAAAGTTTACCATGAGTCGTTCCGGATCTCCCCAGGCTGACAGCGCTGCTTTTAATCCGGCGGTCTTTCCTCCTTTACTGGATCCCCAGTTGTACACGAAGAATATTCTCTGCTTAATGATCCGCAGCAGGGGAGCTGCGAACGCTGCGGCCAGGATGAACCGGAACTTGTCGCGTTCTCGGTGCGGCCGCATGGTGTCTTTCCATTTATCAAAGGATCCGGTCTGGCAGTATGCCGCTGCCATTCCCTTCTGTGATGGATCGATGTCCAGAACGATGTCTTTGTCGTGTCCTGGGATGAATCGCTTCCCTGGCTGCCATCCGAAGCTGGACGTTGCATCCGCTTTCGTGATGATGTCGATGTTCTCTGCCTCCAGGGCGGATAAAAACCGGACGACCTGCTTTGCGTTTTCTGATGTTACCGTGCATCCAAGGTCTGCCAGGACAGTGATGCCTCTGGCTGTGAAGATCGTTGATCGTGGGTAGATTGCTCTGTGCCATTCATCGTCTCTCTTGAATGCGATTTCTATTTTTTCTTCTCCGGTTTCCAGGCTTCGGAGTCGCTGCGTCAGGATGATCGGTGTTCTGCAGACCATGACCGGTCCGTATGTCTTCTCATCGATGTGGCTGATTCCTTTGTCTGAATAGATCCAACCTTCCGGCTGGCGGAGATTGACCGGTGCTCCTTTGATGGATTCCGGTATCACGTCTGGTTCTGCCAGGTCTATTTCTTCTGCCCGCTCCAGGAGCTTCTGGATCTTGGCTGCGCCTTCCTCTTTTCCGAATTTGATGAAGACGTCGCTCGGATCCTTGATTCCGCCTAGTGTGCTGCAGCTGAATTTGTAAACCTTGCCAATGAATCCACCTTCCCGGAGTCCCTGGATGACTTTCCGCATGAACGTTTCGCCGCCCTGGTCCGGTTCCTGGTGGATGTATAGCTTTAAGTCCTGGAGCTGGTCGCTCATGTTCGGCTTGAACATGGATGCTCCCGGTACTCCGAGAGTGCTGATTCCCATGTACCACATGCTCTGCGTGTCGGACTCTCCTTCGACCAGGCAGGCGTATCCGCTCTGTCGCATCTGCGAGAGCCTCCATTCTCCGTAGAGGCATATCTTTCCACTGCTGCCGTATCTCCATCTGAATTCCTTACCTGCAAACCTCTTTCTGTAGGTTGCCTCGGTTCCGTCTTCCTTCAGATACGGGATTTTCATGTATGTGGTCTGGTCTTTTCTTTCTTTGTCATTGCTGATGTGGCATGTGTCCCGGAGGAATTCCACCGGGAGCCTTTTTTCGAAGGCGTACTGCTCCATTGAATAGCTCCGGCGAGATGCTGCAGGTTTTTCTTTTTCTGGCATCTCCACATGGTAGTCTTCCATAATTCGCTTGTATGCGTCCTTCGTGCTAATGCCATTCATCTTGGCCACGAAGTCCACGTAGTTGCCGCCGATGTCCTCGCTAAAGCAGTGCCATCTTCCTGTCTTCAGATCTACTGAGAAGCTGTTTTTTGAATCGTCATGGAACGGGCAGAGTCCTATCATATGATCTCCGGTAACCTGCGCCCTTTTGACGACGCTTCTGTATTCTCTTTCATAATCGACCAAACGGTCGAGATCGACTTCTGCCGTGTTCATGGTGTTACCTCTTTTCTTTGCCTATGTATATGAACTGCGGCTCGATTCCCATCTTTGCCGCAGCAGCGATTTCAGCCTGCATTCCCTGACTGATCCATTCTTCTTCCGGACCTTCCTGTCTGATGATTACGATCATCTCATCGCATCGCTTCAGTGCTTCCAGGCCTGCTGCTATTCCGTAGTCGCGATCCTGGGGATCGTTGTCATCCAGGAATCTTGGCCAGTAAAGATGCGGCGCGATTGGTATGTTTCCTCTTTCGTGCACCTTCCGGCATGCTTCCACGGCGTCCCTGATGTGCTGCTGCAGTTCCACTTCGTTTTTTGCTCTGTATTTGCTGCAGACGTATGTTGTCTTGGCGTGGATCGGCGCGAGGTTCTTATCTTTTCCTGCTGCGCACAGTCCGATGTATTGCCATGGGTGGTCCGGGCTCTCTCTGTAGATAGTTTCATAGACGCCCTCTCCTCCGATGATGTCTTCCACGATGCGGCTCTGTGTGATCTCAAACTCCTGATCCAGGCATCCGTCAGCGTATTCTTCCTGGCCGACGATCTCCCAGGCGAGCTCCTCTGTGATGATGTCTCCGTTCTTCAGGTATGCGGGATCCCTTCCGCACTGTATAAATTCCTTTAAGTTCTTAGCCATCGTTTACCTCCAATTCTGCAAGGCGGCCGTGGTGACCGCCCTGCGCTGTGGCTTAGTCAAATGGCAACTCTCCGTCCTGGATGTCGCCTGCCTGCATGAATCCGTCAGGGCCGACTTCCGGAGTTGCTTCCATTGGTGCTGCTTCCTTGCAGTCGTCTGTTGTGATCGCTACGCTCTCATAGCTCTGCTTCATTGCCTTGCGGAGCTCTGCGGTTGTCTTATAAAGAGCTTCTGGCAGCAGTCCTGTCTTTTCCAGCGTCACCTTGGAGTATTTGATTTTGTCCGCGTTCTCTACCACGTTCAGTTTGAATGTCACGATCATGCGGCTGTATGGGATATGCTGCTGTCCCATGATTTTCTTCAGTGCCTTATTCACGTCCTTGATAGATGTTGGCGGCACTGTCAGAAGATAAATGTCCGGGCGATTGTCCATCATGATGTAAAGGCGGCGCATGTTCTTGCAGGCCTTGCCTTTTCCGTCGGATCCGAACTGGTTATAAGGGCAGGTGTCGCAGGTGCGGATTTCTCCGGTTTCTCTGTTGACGCCCTGCTTTCCATCCATGGAGCTGCAGTCCGGGCTCTTATTGATATTGCCATCCTCTCCTGCTTCTCCGAATTTCTGCGCCCAGTATGCGTTCATGCGATGCGTGAAAATAATCACGCCGGTTACTTCCTTCATGACCTCCGGATCGTCCGGATCGTCTGTCTCGACCTCGAAGGCTTTTCCTCCGCCAGACGGGATCTTGATGTGCTTGGCATCGATGCCGCCATCATCGTCCAGATCGTCGAGCTCATCTTCCAGCTCTGCTCTGAGCTCCTCATCCATCGCCTCCATGCCGGTTACGATCTTGAAGTTTTCCACGGTTGTCAGTTCTGCTTTTGCCATATTCTTATTCCTCCTCATCTGCTGCATCTACGGATGCGTTCTTTACTACTTTGGATTTCTTGATGCTCTTGACACGGTAGCGGTTTCTGATTCCGTCCTCGCACGTCTCTGTGATGAAGTATCCGCTTTCGATTCCTTTGAATACGCAGAGGATGTCTTCGGTGTCAATTCTCAGGACGATAGTGTCTCCCTGGTTCATTGCGTTGCCTTCTGAATCTGAAACTCTCACCTGTGTTACTTCGTGTACGGAGATTCCGCAGTTTACTTCACTCATTACTCAGCGTCCTCCTGTTCTTCCTCTGCTTCAGCTTCTGGATCCGCTTCTGCGTCCTCGAACTGTCCCTCCAGATAATCTTCCACCGGTGTGGTGTAGTTGCTGACTTCATCGTATAAGTCGTGCATGATTCTGTCTGCCTGCGCTGCGAGCTTTGTCGCCTGGAGTACAAGTCCGGTTGCTGCATTCTTCAGGCTGCTGGCTGCCTCGACTGCCTTGGCATCATCCTCTGTTGGAAGGATGCGCAGGAAGTCTTTCATGCTTTCATCTACCTTCTTCTGGTCGAGCTTCATGCCTGTGTAGAATTCTGAAGCGATACCGTATCCGTCGTGGCGGTTCGATACCTTCGACTTGCTGGTTTCCTTGACCTGCTTGCAGGCAAATTCCAGGGCTATGTTTACGTTTTCCTCAAGCTCGCGCTCCGATTCGAGGCGACAATCAAATTCTAATTGTTCCATGGTTTATTCTCCTTTCGCTCTTTTGAGTGCTTTATTGGTTGACTTGCGTCTTGAGATGTCTGTCATCTCGTAGCTGCTCACGATTTCATCAAGCTCTGGAGGGAGCTCTCCATCGTTCTCATCTGCGACTGCCTTCATGGTACTCTGCAGCGTATTTGCATTGACCGTCTCTTTGATGATATCTCCGAATCCCTGCTCACGGAGAACCTCGAAGAAGTCCAGGCCTTTTTCCTGAAGCTCTGCTTCTCCACGCTTGGAGTATTTGATCTTGTCCTGGAGGCTGTATACGTAGTCTCCATATCCCTGTGATGGGATATCCTCATCGATCATGGTCTCGGCGATCTCTGCCTTCAGCTTATCGATGGCTGCATTGTTGTCCTTTGTGTCCTGTGCCAGTTGGTCCTTCTTATCAAGAAGCACCTCGTACTGGGCGAGCATTTCTGTCAGTTTCATGTTTAGTTCCTCCTACTTTCTATTTTGAGTCCACACTCTGTGCAGGCTGCTTTCATTTTCTTCTGCCGGATCTCCTGTCTTGACATTGGTCTCCAGCACTCCTGTCCGCAGATTGGGCATTTCACCAGGCTCCATTCCGGATGTCCTTTTGGGATGTTTTTCTTCATCGGCATCAGCAGGATGCCTCCGGTTTCGTTTTGGCCTCGCGGCCAGATCTTAACTTCCGCCATTGCTTTTCTTCTTTCCGTATAGTTTGTATTTGATACTTGATTCTGACCGGTTCATCTTCTCTGCGATCTCTCTGATTGTGAATCCCTGCTGCCGGAGCATCTTCATCTGGCTTACTTCGGTCTGCGTCCAGTTGTATTTGTGTGATATGTCATTCTTCCTTTTTTCTTTAAACCAGGGGTACTGCATGAACAGTGTGTCATCGGTTACTCTGGCCGCATTCCAATCTTCCGGATGCTCTTTCATGTATCTGATGATGTCCTGCTGCCGGTACATCACGTATGGCTTCTTCCGGACGCTTTTCAGTCCTTTGCGTTCCCAGTATTGGATCGTCCGGTTCTCAACTCCCAGGATCCGCGAGAGGGTGTTCCTGGTCAGCATGTCTGTGTTCGCCATGAATCCTCCGATACCGGTCCTCTGCCTTTTAAGAAAGACCGCATTTTCCGACCGGTTCAGCTTCCTGGCTACCGTGGCGAGCGGATATGTTTCTGTTAATTCTTCGAGCCGGATCAGTTCCTCCTGGCTCCATGCCCTTCCGCCCATCTAGGCACCTCCTTCTTCTCCTGAACGATGCAGGTTTTCGATGCATCGGCAGACCGTGCATCTTGCGCCAGTTGTTTGTCAGGTGGCTTAGTGGCTTTGGTTTCACGCCTGCAATGATCACTGATCTGATGGCGTCCGCTGCTTCATCTGCCCTGAATCCGGCCTTCACCATTCCTTCTGTTAGCTGGTCGATTGCATCTTCCAGCGATGTGACCGACATCTGCGCCAGTTGCACTGCAGTCTCTGGATCCGTCTTCGGTCTTCCTTCCCAGGACTCGCGCATCTTTGATTCCTGGAATGCTTCAGGATCCATGTTCCTTGCAAAGTTTTCGAGCTTCTCTGCTGTGTTGTCTAGGCGTTCACAGATCGCATCGGTCACCGCTCTGTCTGCGCCTCTGATGAAGCGCCTTATCTTTTTAAATAATTTCATGTCATCCTCCTATTCAAAGTACGCGCGCCAGTCATCCACGACCGTCTTGGCCATGTCTTCTTTTCTGGCCAGCGCCTTACCGATCATCTCATCAACGGTGCCTTCGGTCTCCAGGTCGATGTATGTGCAGGTGTTCCTCTGACCGATTCGGTGGATTCTGGAGAGGCTCTGCTCGTACGTGGCGTAGTTGAAGTTCTTTGAATAATAGACGCATGTGTCTGCAGCTGTCAGGGTAACTCCGACACCGAGGGTGTCGATCTGGCCGACGATGATCACGGTGTCCGGATCTTCCTGAAACTGTTTGATGATCGGTCCACGGTCTTCCTTCTTAATCGCTCCGTAGATGGCCACCTGCTTCTTTCCTGTCTTCTGGAAGGTCTTATCTATCATTTTCATGATGGCGGTTACTTCCGGGATAAACCTTGCGAAGATCACCAGCTTCTTTCCTGCGCCTAGTACGTAGTCCTCGATGATATCCTGGAGCGCATCCAGCTTCGCTGTGTTGACGAGCTCCGGCTTGTCGCTGTCGTCTGTGACCAGGAATCCTCCGGCCAGCTGCTGCAGTCTCAGGAGCCTTGTCAGTACGGTTGTGGCCGTGATCTTGTCTCCGTTAGATAACTCTGCATAGCTGCTTCGCTTGATCTGGTTGTATAAGTCTTTTTCCTTTTTGCCGAGCTGGACCTTCCTCTTGATGAACGTCTGCTCCGGCAGGTCGATTGCTTCTTCCTTCGTGATTCTGAATGCGATCGAGTGCTCTTTTCGGATCAGACCGTCCAGGTCCTTGTATCCGACGATCTGCTTTCGGTTGAAACCTCCCATGATCGCGTACCGGTTTCTGAATTGGTAGAAGTTCCGGCCGAAGATCGAAGCGTCCAGGAACCGGTATTGACTCCAGATGTCGATTGCATCATTCTGTACCGGTGTTCCGGAGAGAATGAGCTTGTACCTCGCCTGGTCTCCTAGCTTATGTATTGCTTTGCTCTGTTCTGCGTCGTGCGTCTTGATTCGCTGGCTCTCATCGCATATAATCAGGTCAGCGTCGTATTCCTGGAGCTTCTCAAACAGTCCATCTCTCCAGGTTGATTCGTAGTTGATCACGGCGACCTTGAGCGCTTTGAACGGGAACGCCTGCAGGTCTTCAATCATTCGGATCCTTTGTTGCTTCGTTCCCAGGAGCGCCTTGCATGTCACTTTGAAGTCTGCGACCTCTGCGATCTCTTTTGGCCAGACCGACACGACGGACGTTGGTGCGATTACCAGGACTCTCTGGATCGCGCCTTTTTCATATGCGGCTCCTGCGATGGCGATCGCAGTTCTAGTCTTGCCACAACCCATCCCTTTGCTACTCGAAAAGAAGCCCGAATCCTTTATGTATAGATTTCTGTTCTTCTTTTGTCATTTAGATCACCCCTCTTTCTTTTGCCATCTGCCAGTGAAGTTTCAGATGGTCACTATGGTTCATTATTTGTAAGTTTTCAGGTCGGTTATCATTTCTGATTCCGTTTATGTGATGGACGTCCTCATAGGCTTTCAGCTTCCTGCCTATAATTCTTTCCATGGTTCTTCTGTGTTTCTTTGATTCGTATGTCCCGCGTATCACTGCATCCGGCTCGACAGCCAGCTTTGGGTTGCGCTCCCTGTTGAGCCTTGTAAGATGCGGAGCTTTATGTCCTTTGCTATGGCCCTTTACATTGAGCTCCTTGCTTCTTTCTTCTGCCAGCCACGTCTGTCTGCATTCGTTTCCGCAGAAATGCTTTTCAAATTTCAGCTTTGACGGCGGGACTGCAATTTTCTTTTTGCATACGTAGCATTGCACTTCTACTTTTTGGCTTTGCGCTTCGTCGTGGCAGGCTTTGGAGCAGTAAATTCTCTTTCTACTCGGCTTGTCTTCAAACTGTCGACCGCATTGCTTGCATGTATACTCCATCATTCTCACCTACTTCCACCGGCTCCAGCTCCTGGAACTCGGCGCCATCCATCAGCTCTCTGTCTTTCAGGATGTCTTTTCCGCTTATGCTTCTGATTCCCTGGTATTCGTAGTCCTCATTCTGCCCGCGGTTGTATCGTTTGTTGTATTCCGGATTCTGCAGCCGCTCGTATTTTCCACGCGTGGCCAGCGCTGTCCGGTTCAGCTTCTCTGCGATCAGTGTGAAATCGTAGCCTTCGTCTACCATGCGGCACAAGGTTTCCACTTCGTCCTCCGTCCATTTTCGGGGGGGGCACCGCACGGGCTTCTTATTGATTCCAAGGTCTAGGATCCTGCGCTTGATGGCTCCTTCTGAATGTCTCAGCTCTGCTGCCAGGTCGCTGTATGTATATGTCCCTTTGCTGAGTAGGTACCGGAGCTTGTCGTCTTCCGTCTTCGTCCATGCTGCGTTGTGTTGGCCGTGAAGCTGCAGCTTTTTATAATCCGCCTTGCGCTTCACATCCACCCAGTCCGGTTCTGCTCCGAGACTGTATTTCTCGAACCGGGAGAAGTCCAGGACGCTCTTGTTATCCTCGGCCCATTTCCAGAATGCATCGATGTCGATCACCCTGAAGCGATTCTTCTTCACTACGTGCCATTTGACAGGCAGTCCGTACCGGATCAGCTTGTCGCTGGTGTAGCCGAGCATGTTCTTTCCGTAAATTGCAAGCATGAGCTGGTTCAGGGATATCCTTGTGTCTCCGGCCAGGTGTGCGCCGCATCCGAGACGCTGTGCTCTGACGACTACTGCGTTCTCTGATCTGCCGAGTGCTTTGGCCAGACCTTTTATTGATACCGTTCCCCATTTATCCTGGAGATAGTTTTCCTCGGATTTTGTCCATTGTTTCTTTTTTCTAGGTGCCTCGACGAGTGTTCGTTTTCCAGGATCGGCTCTTTCCATATTCATGAATCAGGTTCTCCTTTCTAATAAATAAATTTTTCATCATTGTATTGTTCAATGCTTATTGCTCCGATTTCGTATAACCAGTCCTTGATTTCCATCTGGTCTGGATCCCACTTTTCATCAATCCACCACCTGAATACCGATTTACCATTTTCCCAACCACGCATTTTCTTGAGGCCTTTGGCTTCTCTGATTTCCAGCATCTTGTCAAATGCCCGGATGTATGCCTGCTTGTATTTTGGGTATCTCTCAAATTCGAAGTATCTATGCTTCCCGGCCATCGGGCATCCAATGCATCCGACTCTGTCCCAGCCGCATCCATACAGTGGATTGAGTTCGATTTCTTCTCGCTTTATGTACCATTGCAGGTATTCGTCGTCCCAGTCGATCAGTGGATTTATCAGGACTTTCTGTGTTCGGTAGCAATTTTCCACAATTCTGCGATTTTCATCGTTGTCAAGATTTAGGACTACCACCCCCCCCTGTCGGTTAAGTGAAAATTTTCATCATCCACTAAGTCTTTTATATTTTTCTTTGGCTTTGGAAAAGTTGCGACGCCTTGGTTTTTTCTCCGGTTTGCGCTTTCGGCCTTCCTTACTCCAGTCACGAGCTTTTCGCCAATTCCATGGTTTTCCTTCAACTCGGAGCAGCAATATCGCATCTTCCTTGTTGGGGGAGTCCCATTCCTGACGATTAGCTGCCACATCGTTTCCTTTGGATACCGGATCTCACATTCGATTCCCATGCTTCGCATTTTCTCGAATTTTCTTCTGATAAAGTAGACTGTCTCCGGTGCATCCACAGTTGTATGACAATGCTGCACCTTGAACTTGCAGCCGCTTTTCAGAGCTATGTGCGTAAGAACGGACGAGTCTTTTCCTCCGCTATCTGCGATCGTGAACGGTGAGTTTCCAGCGAGCATCTGAAGGATATCTATTGCTTGTTTCTCATAGTCCACGTCTCCTGCCTCCCTTCGTGCTCATATGTGGGTAGTCGCGGTCTGCGTATGCTTCTCTGTCCCAGGAGAGCTTCTTTCCGCACCAGTGACAGTGCGTGTGGCCGACCTGTGTTCTCTTGCCGCAAAGCGGGCAGGTGTAAAGCCCTGCTGCACGTCTGACTGCCATTGCTGGCTGTTCGTACTTCTGGCTCATCTCTGATGCCTGAGCTGTTGCTTTGCTGTAGTCTGCGACGATGTCCGCTGCTTCTGTCAGCGCATCCAGGTCGTCGTTCCATGACTCTCCACCATATTCGTTCCGGGCGATCTCTTTGATTTTGCTCTTGGTGATCTCCAGCTGTTCGATGATTTCATCGTATGTCATAGTTGCCTCCTATTCTGATTTCAGTACCTCTTTGGGATCCGCGAGTCCGAACGTCAGGAGCGCCATGTTTGCTGCTCTCACCTGGTGTTCGTAAAGGCTGCCCTGCACCGGGTATTTGACCAGGGCCTCCGGTTCCTTCTCGACTCGCATCTTATCTACGGCTCGTTGTGTTTCATCCAATCGCTGCCTGTAGCTTTCTATGGCCGGTGGCAGTCTCACGATTTTGGAGAGCTTGTCCAGCAGTTCCTTGCTGCAGTCTCCGATCATCATGTTCTTGCGCCGGTCGTACTTCATTGAGTTCCAGGATTTTATGATCGCCATCTGTGTGTTGTCCACTTCGATCAGCATGATCTTTCCATCCTTCATTGCCATCTTCAATCTTCGTTACCTCTTTTCTGCTTCCGATCTGAGCCAGGCACGCACTTGTGAAGCGCTGCTGGTACCCATCCGTCAGCTTGACTTCCATTCTGATTCCCATTGTCCTCACTCTTTCTCTGTGTAGAAGGCGTGCGCTCCGTGTGTGAATAACTTCTTCAGGTTCCTGCTATGCCAGGTGCTTTCGTCGCTGGCCTTTTCAAAGTAGAGGGCTCCTTGGCTTTCATCCCAGTGCTCTACTGTGATCAGCTCCATTGCCTTCATGCAGTCGGCATCCGGCTCCACCTTGTCATATCTGCCATTGCTCACCGGTGTGAATGCTCCGTCCTGCATGATCACTTCTTCGATCGTGTCCGGGAATCTTGTATCCCATACTCGATTCAGAACCACCAGCATGACCAGCGCCTTGCCTTCGGTGTCCTCTGATTCAGCTTCAGCCATTGCGATCTTCTCTAACATGTAGGCGTCGTTTGCATCAAAGTCCATGCTATGTATCAGCCCTGTCCGCGTTTGCTCCTGGTAGAGCTTCCACTCTGCTTCCTGGTCCTTCTGGTACTGTTCCTGGTAGTCTCTGATCATCTGAGCTTCCTTCTCTGCTTCCTCACGCTCCCGCTGATGGTATGCATCTCTTTCTCGGCTCATCTGTTCGTATTCTTCCTTGGTGTACCATTGACCGTTCTCTGCTTGGAATCGGTAGGGCTCATAGTCGTCTGGATCCGGGAATGGAGCTGCTATGCACCAGGCTCCCATGCCTGCGATAAGTACTCCGATGCAGATTCCTGGCACTGCCTTCTTCAATCTTCGGATGATTCGTTTCCGGCGTCTTCCTCTCTTTATTGTTTTATTGATCTTAGCTCTCATTGCTTTCCGGCGTTCATCCTCTGTCTGATACCTCTGCATCTTACTCACTTCCTTCTTATAAATTCTTTAATTTAGTAGTTGACTTCCGGAGCTGTTTATATTGCTCTCTAGGCTTGGCTGGGCCCGGCAGTCTGTGACAGGTTCTCCATAGGGTTGAAGAAGAACCTGTCCGCTGTTTGCTCCCTGAGTATTGTGTGGGGTAGCCGTATAGCTGTTGCCTGCAGTGCGGTCTGTTTCATCGCCGCCATCCGGGTGTATTACGCACCCACCAGTCCATGCTCCGGATGTTCTCTCTCCTGGTGTTCTCATCTGCCTCCTAGCCGCCATTGTTTTACTTGGGCTCACGCTACCTCTCCCAATTACGACGGTTGGCCGCAGGCTCCGGTTATCCGCCGAGCGGATTTATTGCATCGGCTCCGCCAGACCAGACAGTTTTTATTGAGGTGTCATGCTTCCTCTCGTTTCTTATTCAGTTGTGTTTAGGCCATCGCTGCTGCTTTGGCTGTATCGTCAATGGCTTTCTGTGCTTCCATTCCGGCCATGAATGAGTTTGTCATCATTATGACGAGGGTTCTCTTTTCCTCCGGAACGTTCGCGAGGGTTGCTGCCATCTTCTCAGCGTCGCTGAGCTGCTCAGCTGTGTATCTCTTAGCTTTTGCCATGGTGTTTCCTCCTTCCGTTTGGTGCTCTATTTTTGTGCTTCTGGGACTATTATACGTCCTATCCGCACAATCGTCAAGCATTTTTTGTTGATTGCGTGACTTTTTGTTGACTAACGCACTTTTTTGCTGTATAATCATTCATGAAAGGTGGTGAAATCGTGAAAGACCGAATTAGAAAAATCCGGCGCGATCTTGATTTGACTCAGCAGGAGTTTGCTGATCGTATCGGAATAAAAAGAAATACTATCGCTAATTACGAAACTGGAAGAAATGAACCGATCGATTCTGTGGTCTCTCTTATCTGTAGGGAGTTCGGTGTGAATGAAGAATGGCTCCGTGATGGAACCGGCGAGATGTTTGCTCCGGATGCCAGCGATGAATTGGAGGCTCTGGTTAAAAGGTACGATCTTTCCAACGCCGACCAGGTTCTGATTGAAAAATACATAAACCTGAAGGCTGGCTCACGCGAGACGATTATCGACTTCATTACTGATGTCGTGGCTGCTCTTGAAGACCTGGATCCGAATGCGAAGGCTTTTCCTTCGGGTTCTGCTTCGGAGTTGGATATCGATGCAGAAGTGGAGGCATACCGGCAGCAGCTTGAGCTCCAGAAAAAAGCGGCGGCAGGATCATCTCTCTCGAATGGTGGAAACGGAGGAGCAAATAAAAAGGAGGCGTAGTCGTGGGATTTTTTAGTAGAATTTTCTCGCGGCAAGTCGAAGCCAAACCGTCGGCTCCAATTGTGAAGCTGCCGGATGATCGCATCCTTCGGTATAAAATAACCGGAAAAAACACAGGAACCAGAAGACGCAACACGAGGCGCGTTCTTTGTGGATCCTGGGAGGCGATCTCCGACGTGGAAACTCGTACAGGCTTGCTTCCTCCGTTTACTCATGAATTGGAAATGCCAGAAGTTACGGAGGCTCAGCTTGAGCTTATGAAAAAGTTAGGAGTTCCGATGCTTGATGGGATGTATCGTTCTGATGCGTCAGCTTTGATCCAGCACGCTCTTGACGGAGTGCCACTGTTTCCTGATCGTGGCCTGCCGCGGCCAATACTTCAATTTTTAATCGAAAACAAATCACTTTCGTCTTCCTGGCTGACGTTATCAGATTTGGAAGATTTAGCGGAAGACTCCCCTGAATTGCGGGCATTGATTAAAAATTGTAAATAAAAAATCGCCCAGTGCTGCGAACACCAGGCGACCTGTTCCTCCTTGCGGAAGCTGTAAACTCTGCAATTAAAATCTTACAGCATTTTCCGTAAATCCGCAAGGGTTTATTTTTTATACTCTTTTTTTGGAGGTGGGACGATGAGGTTCTTTTCCTACGGACGAAAATCCGTATTTTCTGATAAATCAGATTCAATCGATAATCAGTTCCGGATGAACCGGGAATACTGCGAGTCGAAGTTTTCCGGCCAGGTGGATTCCTGGCAGCAGTTCTCTGATGAAGACTTCACTGGTGCGAATACGTCCCGGCCGGATCTGCAGCGTATGCTGTCTTTTATAAAGGGTGGCTTCTGCGATGTCCTGGTGGTCTATCAGCTGGATCGTCTTTCCAGGGATGTCCGGGACTTTGCGAATATCTACGCGCTCCTGGAGGAGCATGGCGTGATGTTTATTTCCATAAAGGAAAATATCGACACCACGACGCCGATCGGGCGCGCCATGATGTATGTCACAGTGGTCTTTGCTCAGATGGAACGCGAAACCATCGCGGCCCGTGTTACGGATAACATGCTGGGCCTTGCTAAAAAGGGATACTGGACCGGCGGTAATCCTCCGGTTGGCTACGTCAGGAAGCATATTGTTGTGAATGGGAAGAAGCACTGCTCCATCGATGTGGATCCAGACGGGGCTCGCTACGTGACGCAGATCTTCGATGCCTTCCTGTCTTATAACTGCAGCCTGCAGGGGATGGAGACGCGATTCAAAAACCAGGGCATCCGGACGCAAAGCGGGAAGTTCTTCTCGACAACGCAGCTGCATAAAATCTTGACCATGCCTTATTGTGTCGAGGCAACTCCGGAAGTGTACGACTTCTATGCCGCGAAGGGCTGCATCATGGATCCTGGCTCCCCGCGTGAAATGTGGGACGGATCCGTCGGTGTGATCATCTATGGCCGGTCAACCGAGAAAAACAAAAAGCACCAGGCGCAGCCGCCGGAGAAGTGGACCGTGTGCCTTGGAAAGCACAAGCCCTTCATGCCTGCTGAGAAATGGCTCGCGGTGCAGTCCCGGTTTACTCAGAATAAATGCATCAAGGATGCAAAGTGGCCGGTGCCTCTCCTGAAGGGCGTGCTCCGGTGCAAGTGCGGAAACCTGATGCAGGTCTCCAGAAAGAAAAAGGTCGACGGTACCTGTTCTTCCTGGTACTACTGCAGGAAGCGAATGAGGCAGGGTGTGGACGCCTGCGATATAGGGCAGATCAAATGCGATCTGCTGGACGAGAAAGTCCTGGAGCTGTTTCGTGGCATCGCTGCGGATCCTGCCTTGATTCAGAAATTCGTCAAAGCGGAAGCTCCGGCCGATGTTCCTGATCTGAAGGCTGCACAGGCTCGCGTGTCTGCCTGTGAGCGCAAGATCGGCCGCCTGGCTGCATCGTTAGCTCTGGCCGAGGATTCCGCTGCATCAAAGTATATCATCGCGGAAATGGAACGCCTGGACGTTGAGCTGGGTGCTCTGAAGCGTGAAGCCTCACTGGCCGAGATGGAAAGCCACCGGGCTGCTGCCAGTGCGATGGATGCCAAGGCCACGGCTGCGGAAATAGCGAAGCTGATTCATGGCCTGGATGGCTTCGACGACAAAGAAAAAAACGCGATTGCTCGCGCTGTGATTCAGGAGTGTACTTGGGACGGGGAGCGGCTTTTTATTACGCTCTAAACCTCACTATTTCATAATGGTGGGGTTCCGGTCTCATTCGAAGAGCAGTCCTTATCAGGTCTCTTATTGTAATGGGTGTCACTCCATCGGTATTTGAATTTCTTGTCTCAAGCCTCACAATATTTTTAGCCCCGACAAGCTGAAGCTCCGCCGAATCTTCAATAGTAATAATTCTCTCATCGTCCGGAATATACTGGGAAAGGGCGTTCAAAAATGTTGTTTTACCGGAACCTGTTCCACCGGATATAAATATATTGTATTTCGCCTGCGTCAGAATCTGTAAAACCCCAGCCGCTTCTGGTGAAATCGACTCTATATCTATAAGCTTTTCCATGCTCATGGGATGCTCAGGAAATTTTCTTATGGAAACGGCCGAGCCTCCAATGGAAATCGGATTTAAAACTATATTGACTCGCGAACCATCACTAAGCCTGGTATCAACTATAGGCGAAGCCTGATTGACTACTCTGTTATGGCGCCCAACAATCTGCTGTATAACGTCCTCCAGCTTTTCCTCCGATGAAAAATGACCATTAAACTCATATATTCTGCCTGCCTTTTCATAAAAAATCTCATTAGGTCCATTTACCATTATCTCCGTAACATCCTTATCATCGACAAGCTCCTGTAATATATCCAGTTTGCGCAGTGAATTAAATATAATTCGCTCCAAATCAGCGCGCTGTCGCAAAGTCATGGGGATTTCTCTGGCCTCTTTTGATACAGCCATACCGATGAGATCACAGATTTCCTCATCACTTAGCTCCTTTGACAGGTCTATTTCTGACAATACAACGTCTCTTATTCTAAGTCCAAGCTCATCCAGCACACGAAATACCCCGCGTCATATTTCTTATGACATCACCAAATTCATTCCACTTCCACATTTCAACCAGCTTTTCACAGGTGGAAACAGGTACTGCAATTACAGGTGGCTCGATTATTTTTATCCTCTCAACCACATTGCTAAGACCCCTTTCCATCAGCTCCTCTGTAAACTCGTATTCTCTCCACTGGCTTATTCCGCATTTTTTCTGTACCAGGTAAATTTCATCACTTCTGTCCAGAATATCAAAAAAGCCCTTAAATCTGGTTCCCATATTGAACACTATACAATCATAGTGCATTTCTTTTCCCAGCATCTGAAGAAGATTATTGCATATCACAGTATTTATCTCGCAGAGATTCTCTGTATTATCAATCGGATATACATAATCAAGCTTCTGGGAGTGGCCTATACAACTGTTTATCCTGTTGGTTGAATACCTTCCTGACTCAGCCATGACAAGCAGCTCATCAAGATTATGCTCCTTGCTTTGTTCAAACATCCTCGACAATCCGCTGTTTTCCTGAAAATCAATGAACAAAGCCCTCTCATTTTCGCTTAGAATGGATGCCAGTGTCATTGCAAACGGCATCTGATACTGATTATCTGCCAGCGAATATACACTGATTAACCTGGTCTGTCCCATCAATGAGCCATCCTTCTTCAAATCTCTTACTTCTCCTGCGACATGCTTTAAAATCTCATCAACTATGAAATTTACCTCCTGATATTTCTCCACAAAATATATTCCTTCCTCACTTTCAATAGGCGTCTCCTCCACAATCTGTATAAGAGGAATACCTCGGTTATTCCATTCATTAAGCTCACTTGAGAGCATTATATCTATCTGTCCGCTTAAGTTATTAAGCTCTTCCTGCCGTGTATACATATGTATTTCAAACTGGTTGTTAAAATGGTTCATGAAATAACATGTGAGTCTGTCCCCATATTCCTCATCATCAATATAGATTCCTAATCGTATTTTTTTCATCTAAAGTTTTTGTCTTCTCCTTTCCATTACCGCAGACCATAGAAATATATATCTGCAAAAACGGTCCCCAAAAGTACGTACACAGCAAAACTAACAGCTTTCCCCTGTCCCTGATAACGCACAAACCGTCCGCAAAATATACCGCTTAGGTACAAAAAGCCATCTCTCATACGACAGAACAGCTCTTTTTGCCGTACCATACTTATCAGGCCATATCCCGCTGCTGCTATGAACGCTGCAAAAATACATATCACGGTAAATTTTAAATTTGTAAATCCACATACTACTGAAAATAACTTGATATCTCCGGCCCCTAAAATACCGGAAAGATATAAGAAATATAAAATGACAACCGGAAAAATTATATCTGGAAGAAACCAGATGATGCTCGCTACCTTGCCCCCCACCAAGCGAAATAGAAACGCAAAACCAAGTCCCGTCAGAATCAGCCGGTTACTGATTCTAAAATTTTTAAAGTCCCCAATTGCTGCTACTGTAAGCAGTACATACAGCATGAGGTGTGATATCAATTTCACAATCACAATATTTTCATCACCTCTCCTTTCGTGAGACGAATTATAGCAACGTCAAATATATCTGTCTATAGGTTTTTGCAAATTAATTGTTTTTTGTAAGTTATCCACAAAATTCGACACTCACCGACATGCTAATCCACATTCAAACCCTTTATTTTACTGGTTTTTCACATGTCAAAAGCACTTTTTACAAAATCTGTGAATAGAAGAAACTCTTTTGCTTATACTTGTATTAAGACTTAATTTGTTGGAGGAATTCATGAAATTATTTAAAGCAACGCCTGTCAATTCCGGTTATAAAACCCTGCAGGATGATATTAAGAAAACCACAAATGAACTTCAAATAGTTTACAATAATCTGGAAAATGTCGTGGATCCAGACCTGATTGATTACTACATTTATCAGGCCAAGGCCGTTTCAATGCGATACAAGTTTCTCATAAACTGCGCAAAGCAACTAGAAAACATATAACTTTGTGAAAAAATTCAAAAAAACAGAGACCTCCTACGCAAGGAAGCCTCTGTTTTCGTCATTCATAAAATTTTCTGTAAGGTCTGTGCGCCCATATGTCATGCCCGCATAGACCTTCTGTGCATTTCCCATAAGAGGTGCAGATTTATCCTGTCCGGCAGCAATTTCAAAGCTCTCCCGAAGCTTTTTCATAATACCGTCTGCTTCATCCACAACAGCCACCTCAAGTGAGTATAAAGCTGTGGAAAAAAGCCTTTTACAGTATGAGTACAGTGGATAAAGCTGTCTGGCAACAGGATACTTAAAATCCAACGCTCCCATCAGCTCATCTAAAGCCGCCTGCACATCAGCTACCCCCTTTTTCAAAGCTGCACTATCACCTGAACCAAGAGCATTTCTCACATCCAGGGAAAACGCAAAATAAATATCATACAAAACTAACACAAGCCCACCGTTATTGCATTCGCACAGCCTGCGTGTGAGCTCCTGCTTCATCTCATTTTTCATCACATATTACCTCGACAATAATGAAAGCACCTGCTGCGGCAGATCGTTCGCCTGTGCCAGCACTGAAATTCCGGCCTGATCAAGAATATTTTTTGATGCATATTCCGTCATTTCTGTCGCCATATCAGTGTCCATTATGTTTGAATATGCACCTGTCATGTCCTCAGATGTCTCTGCCAGACTGTTCTCTGCATACTCCAGGCGGTTCTGGAAGGCTCCGATTCTCGAACGCACTCCAGTGACAAATTCTATCGCATCATCAAGTGTACTTAAAGCCTTCTCTGCTCCACCCTTTACAGTTACATCAACCGTATCCAGATACAGTGACTCTGTTGACACCTCAGGTATTTTAATCTTCATTTCCTGACCTTCATTGGCACCTATCTGTATAGCCATATTTCCAATATCTGAAATATCAATCTGCAGGTTTTTACTTCCCGCAGTCATATCAATATCACTGCTCAGCAGAAAATCCATCGAAAAACCGCTGTTTCCGACAACATAAACCCTGTTTCCATCAGCTCTTATGGTCTTATCCGACAAATTGCTTCCACCTGTCACAACCGCATCTGTACCATTATTTTTTGATTCAACATTGCCACTGCCGTCTGTGGTGATCTTATATCCTGCTCCTGCAAGCGCTGAAAGTGAGGCTGAAAGCGTGATGTTTACATTGCTGTCACTGCCATAATCCTTTGATGTAAACCTGATGCCTGACTGACCAACCTCCATCGTCGTGCCCGCCTCTGTTGCCGCCTGCTGCAGTGCCTGAATATACTCATCCTGCGTCATATCGGCTTTTACATTGACACTGACACCGTTTATGGAAATTGTTCCCTCTGCAGATGGCTTTACTGCCGAAGAAATGCTTCCTGATGCCTGCGTTGCCAGACGGTTAACGGTAAGCTCATATTTTCCCGCATCAACGGTATCTGAAAAATTCGTTCTGGTGATATAGCTGTTTACCTGTGTCATATTTCCGGCGGCATCCTTTTCCCTGATATAGACACGCTGGTCGCTTGAACCGTCAAGCAGTGTTTTGGTATTGTACTCTGTGTCACCGGATATACGGTCAACCTCTTTGGTGAGCTGATTTATCTCAGACTGCAGGGCCTGCTTGTCTTCTGTCGAATAAATATCACTGGCTCCCTGCACTGCAAGCTCCCTGATTCTTTGAAGCATGCTTGTAACCTCATTTAGTGCGCCATCAGCTATTCTCATGACATTCTGGGCATCTGACGAATTTGATTTTGCCTGGTCAAGAGCTGCAATCTGGGCCTTCATCTTGTTGGAAATTGCCATTCCCGCCGGATTATCCTCTGCCGAATTTATTTTATATCCGCTTGAAAGTCTCCTCATTGACTGTGATAATCTGTTTTCGGTGCCAAGAAGCTGTCTGTTTGCTCTAACGGCACTCATATTTCTATTTATCTTCATTCAAATTCCTCTCTATAATCCTAAAAGCATCCCTGCTGTTATATTAACAATCCTTGTCATGTTAAATATATCGAACATATCAAAAAAATTCTTAATAGTATAATTTGCATTTAACTGCAAATCGTATTATAATAGGCACATTAAAAGACTAATAGGAGGAAACAATAATGGCTAGAGTTACCAAGGACACTATGATTGGCGATCTTCTTCAGATTGACCAGAACGTGGCACCATTACTTTTAAATATCGGCATGCACTGTCTTGGATGCCCATCATCACAGATGGAGACAATCGAAGAGGCTGCCATGGTTCACGGACTTGACCCTGATGATCTTGTTGTTGAAATCAACACATTCATCGATCACGATTTGGGTTAATTTATCACACAAAAACGGCTTGCGCATGTGCAGGCCGTTTTTTATAGCTATTAATTAAATTAAATTTTAAAGTGCCTCTAATACCTTAAGCGCATTCTCCTTCAAAATCACATTGCCATGCTCCTTGAAAAAAGCCTCGGCAGCCTGTGTATAATTCCTCTGATATGCGTATTCTGACACTATGTTACATACCTTGTTGAACTCCTGAGGAGTGTGCTCTCCCTTGTGGGCGACAAGATAATATTTATTTTCTGAAGCATTCTTGTACAAATCATTTCTGCCCTTGTAAAAGCCTGAAAGCACATGTGCCATTCTGCAGACCTCTTCAAATCTGTCAAATTCAAACATCTTTACTATATCTGTCTGCTCACTGACTTTTGCAGTTGCAGTGTCATTCTGCTCCTCTTTTGCTTCATCCTCAGCCTCTTTCTTAAGCCTCTCAAACAAATCCAGAATATCATCTGCACCCTTTATAACAGGCGCCTTCTTCGCATCCGGTATTGCATCAAAATCTTCATCCGACTCCGAAAACCTGGAAAATCTTGTATCCAGCTCTTCAGGATATTCAACCTTTGTGATAATAAGGACTATAGATTCTGACGGCAGCGGAATCGCCTCCACCATCAACGGAATATCGTTTGTCTCAAAGCCAAATTCATCATTTGCCTGTTCTATCATATCTCTGAAAAGATTTTTTGCTTTATCTGAACCATAAGCCAGTTCGCTTAATTTAATATGTCTGTCCGCCAAATCCTCACTGGTCAGCGTACAGCGAATCTGATTATCATTTACTTTCTCGATTTTCATTCAAATCATATCCTTCTCTGAAAATTTTCTATAATTTGCAAAACTATTATAATAAACAGTCGTCATAATGTAAAGCATACAGGCTATTAAAAAAAAATAAAAAAGTTGTTGCAAAATTGTTACAGGTATGATATAAGTTAACCATGAGATGTGCGCCCGACCCCAAAGGAGCGTATGAATTTTAACAAACAACTTTTGTTTGGCAAGTATGAGCTCATAAAGAGCTTGGGTACCGGAAGCTCCGGTAGTGTTACACTTGTCAGACACATATCTATGGATCAGGACAGAGCTTTAAAAACTATCCCTAAAGACTCAGCTTTCTCCTCATCCGCTTTATCAGAGGCAAGACTTCTTAAATCTCTCGACCATCCGTCTGTGCCACATATTTATGATTTCGAGGAAGACGAATCATTTTATTATATTGTGGAGGAATATATTGACGGCGAGACTTTAGATGCATTTTTGCTTCATCAACAGTTAATTTCCCCAGGTTTATTTTTTAATATTTGTGAGCAGCTATGTGATGTATTTATATATCTTCACTCACAGACACCGGTTCCTGTAATATACAGGGATCTTAAACCGGAACATATTATAGTATGCCATAATCAGCTTAAATTAATTGATTTTGGAGTATCATCATATGTTTCCAATACAGGAAATAACTTCAATCACTATGGGAATATAGATTTTTCTGCACCGGAAAGCTTTACTGACGATACAATTACAACGGCGGCAGATATTTACAGCCTTGGTCAGCTTCTGCAACATATTCTGACCTTTACCCCCAATAATTTTTCCCATAAGTTCCAACATATTATCCAAAAAGCAACATCATCTGATGTGCCCCTGCGCTACTCCACTGTTGCCGGGCTATATCAGGACTTAAAAAAAATAAAAGAAACCATTGGTCAGCCACATCTCATACACAAAATAGCAGTTTTAGGCAGTAACAGAGGCTGCGGTACCACACATGTGGCCATATCGCTGGCTTGTGAGCTGAATTTTCTTGGTTATCGCGGAATATATATTGATTGTGTCCATGACGGCATCCTCTGCGGTAACCGCGACGAACTAAATATTTTTAATCAAAAAAACGGATATTATTATTACAGAAGCTTTCAGGGCATACCCGACTACTCGGAGGGTATACAATTTGATGTCCCGGACGATGCTATTCTGATATATGATCTTGGCACTGATGTGTGCAACGAGAAAATCTATGATATGGATCTCGTACTATACGTATGCAGCGGCGGGTTCTGGCATCTGAATGATATATTTAAAAATCATTCATTCCTTCAAAAAACAACAGCTACCCTTAAGGTGATATGTAATATGTGCAGCAAAAAAGAAGCCTCAGCTATTGCATCACTTCTTAACTGCAGTGTTTATCATTTTCCTTTTGACAGTGATTTATTTAAAAACACCTCTCAGAAGGAGGCACTAACATTAAAACTGCTTAAACTAAAAGGAGGAGCTTCGCCATCAGATATATTAAAAGGGTATTTAAAAAATTCCATACTTCACCACAGGTAATTGGGGTCTGTGGCATTGAACACAATGTAGGCACCACTCATATATGCCTGGCTCTCTGTAATTATATGAGAAACAGATACAAATATAGAACCGCTTACGTTGAACTAAATGGTACGCATGAGATCTGCGCACTGGCACCGTGTAACGACAAAGAAGTATTTACATATAAAAATGTGGACTTTTATCCTCACGCAATCATTCCCACACTTACAAAGGTTCTAAATATGAACTACGATCGCGTGATAGTTGATTTCGGCATAATAAACATAAATACCTTAAAGGAATTTATGCGGTGTGATGTAAAGCTTTCAGTGTGTACACACAGCAAATGGAATACCGGCACCTTAAGCGATACGCTGAATTTCTTTGAATCAAATAAAATAACAAATTCAAAAGGGCCTAAGCTATTGTTCAATCTCGTGGAAAAGGAAAAAACAATACCAAACCATAATATTAAATACCAAACGGCAGGCTTTCCTTATTTAGAGGATCCGTTCCTCATTAACAGCAGCCTTTTTGGCACTCTGGACAAGATATCAGAAAGGAATTAATATATCACGATGAAATATGACGTCTTAAACCAGTTGTTTATTGATTTTATGTCAGAGGGATTTAGTGGATTTGTACTTATAATCCCGGCCATTTAACCTTGTATTTTTCAGATTATCGGGAGGTGTTTATTTAAGAAAATAGTTTTATTATTGATATTTTGCAGAAACTTATAGATTAGTGAATTAAATTGGGTCAGAGGGAAGCGTATTCATATACTTTAAGGAATTGATGTCAGCTTTACGAATAATTTTATCCCTCTCCCATAGACAAATGCTACAATTAAAACATTATTAAAAGACATATTTAAAAAGAAGATTTATGTGCGCGGATATATTATTTACATCCGCGCCATAAATCATATTATGATTTTCTTAAATTATTACAAACTTATTGCATATTGTTTGAATATGGATTACCACAATGGTATAATAAATGTAATGTAATTATGTAATTATAATTAAGAAAGGATTTCCACACATGAAAAAAAAGATTTTACCGGCAGCCATTATTGTCGGATTGATTATTCTTATTCTAGGAATTATTGGAATTTCGTCACTTATAAGGAAATATACGCCTACAAAGGAAACAGAGGATTTAAATAAGTATTTTAATATTTCATCTGAAGATGAATCAGCACTTATTGTTGATAACACAGTCTCTGACTCGAAGGCTAAACTAATAGATGGTAAAATATACGTGGATTACAATTTCGTTCACGATTCATTAAATTCACGCTTTTACTGGGATGCAAACGAAAACGTATTACTTTATACTACAGCAGCAGATATTGTTTCTGCCGCCGCTGACAGCAGTACTTACACTGTGACAAAGCAGGCCAATGACTTTGGTTATCCTATTGTAAAGGCTACATCGTCATCAGCTCTCATTGCGCTTGACTATGTAAAGCAGTTCTCAAATATAACCTACAAATCATATGACAAGCCTTCCCGCACTGTTATTACGACAAGCTGGGGAAAGATTGAAACTGCATCCACAGCTAAATCCACACAGCTTCGTGTGAAGGGTGGCATTAAAAGTCCTATCCTTAAACAGGTTAAAAAGGGCGAATCGCTGACCATATTGGAAAAAGGCACAAAATGGGATAAGGCTGCCTCCAAGGATGGCATAGTTGGCTATATAAAGGCGAGCACTTTATCAGATATCAAAACCACCGAGCTAAAAAACAATGATTATACAGAGGAAGCCTTCACCCATATAAAGAAGGACAAGGATATATGTCTTGCATGGCATCAGATAACCAACAAATCGTCCAATTCAAAGGTAGCTAATGTCATATCATCCACCAAGGGTGTCAATGTCATGTCACCTACATGGTTTTATCTGAATGACAACAATGGAGGTCTCGCAGATCTGGCAAGCAAGGATTACGTAAATTACTGTCATTCACAGGGCATTGAGGTATGGGGCCTTTTCAGCAATCTTGAGAATAAAAATGTTGATGCTGCATCTGTACTCACACACACATCTACCAGAACCACTCTCATCAATCAGATTATGTCTGCCGCATTCAACTATGAGCTTGATGGAGTAAATATTGATTTTGAAAATATCACTAAGGAGGCCTACGGTGATTCGTATATTGAATTTATCAGAGAGCTTGCTATTAAATGCCATAACAACGGAATCTCACTTTCTGTCGATGTGACTGTTCCTGCAAGCTACAACAAGTTCTTCAACAGGGCTGATATGGCTAATTTTGCAGACTACGTAATCATCATGGGCTACGACGAGCATTATAACGGCTCTGACGCTGGCTCTGTTGCCTCTCTTCCATGGGTTACAACAGGATTAAATGACACCCTGAAAGAGGTGCCGGCTGACCAGGTTATCCTTGGAATGCCACTGTACACAAGGATTTGGGAGCTGACTCCAAAGGATGCTGATAATCCTGTTACAGATACCGCTGACCAATCGCAGTACAATATAACCTCATCTGTATATGGCATGGACGCGGCTGCTGCACAGGTGAGTGGCAATAATGCCACAGCATCACCGGATGAGGAAACCGGACAAAACTACGCTGAGTGGAATGCCAACAATAAGCTCTACAAGGTCTGGCTTGAGGATAATACTTCTCTGGAAAAGCGCCTTGAACTCGTTGACAAAAATAAACTTGCCGGCGCTGCCTTCTGGAAGCTTGGATTTGAAAACTCATCTATATGGGACATTGTAATCAAATATCTTGATTAATGCGGTTACCAAAATAATATGAATATCTGCATAATCTGCACATATAATTTACAAAAACACCCGATGCAATTAATTGATTTAAATGTATCGGGTTTATCTTTGGTTATTGTATGGAATCATCTATTAATTTTTTTAGAAAAAATCGTTACTGTCTGATCCTTGCCCTGTTTATTTTATCTTTTTATTCCGGAAGAAGCATCTGTGCTCTTGCCAAAAATCATGCTGTTACGGCTGATTCTCCAACTATTGTCATAGATGCCGGCCATGGTGGTATAGACCCGGGCAAAATCTCAGCATCCGGTATTGAGGAGAAGGATATTAATCTGAGTATAGCTCTGTACTTGAAGCAGTTGTTTGAAAATCACGGATATAATGTTGTCATGACCAGAACAACCGACTGTGATCTGTCCTCAAAAAACTCTAAGCATCCCAAAACTGAGGATTTATCAAAAAGAACTGCTCTCATGTCACAAAACAATGTGGCTGCCAGTGTGAGCATTCATCAAAATAGCTTCGAGGATTCCTCTTCCTACGGTCCTCAGGTATTTTATTTTTATTCATCTGCGTCAGGTAAAGCCCTTGCCGGTTCTGTCCTTTCTGCTTTAAACGCTTCTCTTGGAATAAAGCAGCCCCGGCAAATCAAAGCTAATAAAGATTATTTCATATTAAAAAAATCCACATCCCCTTCTGTTATTGTGGAATGTGGATTTCTCAGTAATCCGGACGAAACACTGCTGCTTTCTGATAAAACATATCAAAAAAAGCTTGCTCAGGCTATATATATCGGAATTACGGACTATCTTAATCAAGCATATCCGAAATATTTACAATAAACTGCTCTGCAATATTATAAAGACGGCTGGTTTGAACATTGTATGACTTGTTTTCATTTCCATCAAGTGCTCCATGCTCTGCAGTTTTTTTGCTGTTACCGCCTGTGATAAAATTCTCTGCTGAAATATCCTGCATACATACCACCCGCAAATCAGCCGGCTCATTTTCAGCATTTCCGATATTTTCGTCAAATGTTGAAATATTTTTTTCGAGTAACGCTCTTGTGCTGTCCTCACTGGTTATAATTGTACCGGATACTCCATTTTCCTTTGCCTCAAAGGTTGCGGCTATCCTACCCTTTAGGTTATCCTCCATGAATATATCGACAAAGCCTTTTTTATCCTCACCTCTTACTATGCGAAGATTTACTCCGGTCACACCGCCATCTGAATTCTCAACCGGCACTATGTAGTTTTCCTGCTTTGCCATACCCGATGCTATCCTTAGCTGGCTGCAGAGCAGCTTCATTTGTCTGATATCTAAAGAACCTGTTTCTTTGTTCTCTATTATCATATTATCCATGACATGCGCCGCAGTCTCCGCCAGCTCCTCCTGCGCCTTTGCCAGCTCCACCGGTGTCTTCACTGCCTCTGAAAATTGTTCAAGTGTGTCATCTAAAAGCTTTCTGATTACTGCATTGTCTCCCCTTTCCCAAAGCTTTTTTACAGTCTCGGAAGGGTTTTTTATGATTCTCGTTGCCGCCATAAGGTTTGATGCCGTAGTCTTGAAATCATACTTTTCCAAAAAGGCATATGCATTTTCCGGTGATGAAACTGCCTCCTTAAATTGCCTGATCTGTTCTTGTGCATAACGCTCTGACAGTACCTTGTCCTCTTTTGCATCCCAAACTGCCTGCTTCAGCTGCTCCGGTGTCATATCCAGCCATCTTTCATCCGTAGCAAAATCCATCTTTTCAGGTGATATTACATCCATTATATCTCTTATACAGTTTGTATTATACGCAGTCTCTATCTGGACATCTATATGAGTACTCTTGCTTGTGCTGTCTACTCCCGAAAATTCATCGTCTATCTTATAATCCATCCGGTTTTTACCCTTTGTACGGACCGCTGTAAGAAGATTTTTCATGGTAATATCAGCTCCCTGATTTATGAGTGAGCCTATCACTGCACCATCTGACATTTCCACCTGTGTTATCAACCGGTATATTCCAATGTAAGACTCACGTTCCTCATTGGTTATGCCATTTTGCTTTTCAAGCTTCCATAAAAATTCGCTGTATTTTTGTTCCTTTTCATCAGGATTTTCTGATTTTATCTGTCTGGCAGTATCGCTTATTTCCTGCATCGTCATTTTCAGGGGAGAGATGCCTTTTTTTATCATTTCCACCGTTACCGCAGGCGTCATATCCTTAAATGCCCTCTGCACCTGTTCGTCTACGGCCTTTATGCGCAATATATTCTGCTCTGTAATATCTGTATTATTGTACGCAAGTATTCTGACTGCCCTGCGATTTTCATCAATGGTATCCATTCCGATATCCTTAAGTATATCATCCACATTTTGAAATGCTTTGGATATGCTGTCGCCCATGTCTGCTCTCGGTGCTGTCATAAGCGTTTCATAGCCCTGCGATGCCTTCTCAAAGGACTGCTGCAGCTTCTGTCCGTCTGTATATATTTCATTTACGGTTTTCTGATTGGAATCCGGCTGCAGTACATATGCCGGCTGAAGCTTTAACTGTTCAAAAACCTCCGTGACATTTTCATATGCACTCACCCGCTCATCAGCCGCTTTTATGCTGTCATCCGAAAAAATTGCCCTGTAATATTTATTTTCCTGCTCCCTGAGCTGCTCAACAACTCTCTCTATCGGCTCTGTATCTATAGAAATTCCTTTCTTTAACAGAGATAAATTTGCCTCCGCCGTCATATATAGTCTGGCTTCCTCAAGCTTTCTCTGAGCTCTTATCATATCCGGTGAGCTGTTATAATGTTCATTATCTCGTGAATTGTCATTGTTGATATATTTTGTGCTGCCTGATTTATCAGACTGCGATTTCCTCGTTTCTATAGCTATCGCCAGATTCTCTATAGTGACAGGCTCTTTCTCTGTCTCTAGAGAAATCACATCCTCCGGTGTGGCCTCCTTTAAAACATTCTCTGCCTTAATAGCACAGTCTGTTACAAGTCCATCCCGTGACATTGTTGCATCAATTGCTTTTCCACCCAATGCAATAGCCTCTGCCACTGATTTTGCATAGAATGTATCATCAGTTTTTCCTGTATTTAGAGCAATCCTGTCTATTTTATCCGCCAGCAATATATTTTCCGGTGTCACATCAAGCTGATTGTTCAAAAGCCATCTGCACTGATTAATATTTTCTTCATTCTGCTCTATTTTGGCATCATTCAATATCTCATCTATCTGCGGTTTCAGATTCTCAAACTGTGCATCAGATATCTCATAATTTGTGTTCTGCTGCACTGCGGCCCCCTGCATGCTGCTGTAGGTTGCCTTGTATACATTTGAAATCGTAGGCTGCATAGCGTTTTTTACCATATATGCCTTTGTGTCCTGTGATATGTTTTCCAGTTGCTTTGCCTGCATAATGGCATTTTGACAATCACTTATATTTTCATCGGTTGCCGGTACATCATATGTCTTTAGCTGATTTGAAATCATCGTGGCTACCGCTGCATTACCTGTAATATCCGATATCTGCTCCTCACTCAGACTGTCACCGTAAATAGAAATGTCCACTCCGGCCTTTGCAAGCACTACTTTTATTTTATCTGTCTCTGTGACTATCACATCATAGCCATCATCCTTTGCAGAATTATAGTCATCCGTTGTTGTGGTATTTGCCACCACAACCATCTCATTACGTCTGTTTTCTGTAGATTGGCTGCTCTCATCAATCATTCCTTCTGCTATATTTTTATCCTTTGAATCCTTCTTATTCTGTGGCTTTCCATATATAGTGTCTGACATATCCACTGAATTTGAAGTACTGACTGTGGCGGCCTTTTTTTCACAATCTGACTTTACATCGTCCCTTATATAATCAGAAATACCAACACTCTCTGTCTGGGCATTTCCATTTCTTGCATCTATATTTTTGTTGACTACATTTTCTATCTGCATTATTACACTCCGTTTTGCAGCCATAATCATGTATTTGATTCCGGCTTAATATCAGTTTAATGATAACTATTTAATATTATTATCGACAAAAAACGTGCAATAATAAAGACCGCACCTTAAATTGGTGCGGTCCATGTCATGCTTTGACCCTATTATATTATAACAGCATATCTGCAGAGCGATGTACTAATATTTAAATACAGCTACTCCATACGGTGCAAGCGGATAAGCAAACGAGAACGGTCTGCCGTCGCACTCTGATTTTACTGCTCTGTAATCCAGCTTTTTGTAAGACTGCTTCTTTGCCTTTCCCCTGCCCTTTGATGATCTCTTTACGTGCTCATGTGCAACCTTTTCGCCGGTAAACTTTGGATCCTCACTGTCAAGAACGAGCTGATATGTCTTGTGCTTTGGCACTCCGACTCTGTAATCAGGTCTCTCTACCGGTGTGAAATTGATGACAAATAGCATATTATTTTTGCCATCCCTGCTCTTTCTTATAAAGCTGAAGATGCTTCTGTCTGCATCGTTGGCATTTATCCATTCGAAGCCTTCCCAGCTTGAATCCAGCTCGTACAGACAGCGATTTCTTCTGTAGAGATGAAGCAGCTCCTTCACCCAGTTCTGAATCTTTTTATGCTCCGGATTCTCAAGCAGATACCAGTCGAGCTCTCTTTCCTCGCTCCACTCCTGCTTCTGTGCGAACTCCTGTCCCATGAACAGAAGCTTCTTGCCACAGTGTCCCATCATAAATGCATATCCTGCCATGAGGTTTTTGAATTTATCCGCCTCAAGGCCCGGCATTTTGTTGAGCATAGAGCATTTCAGATGCACAACCTCATCGTGAGACAACACAAGGATATAATTCTCACTCTCGTTGTAGCTCATCGCAAATGTCATCTTGTTGTGGTTATATTTACGGAAATATGGATCCAGCTTCATATAATCAAGGAAGTCATGCATCCATCCCATGTTCCACTTGTAGCTGAAGTTCAGTCCATCTTCCTCTACCTTGCCTGTTACTTTTGGCCATGCGGTAGACTCTTCGGCTATCATTACAGTTCCGTGATTTCTTCCAAGTATGAGTGTGTTGATATGCTTGAAAAATTCCACTGCCTCAAGATTCTTATTGCCACCGAACTGGTTTGGAACCCACTGTCCATCTCTCTTTCCGTAATCGAGATAAAGCATTGAAGCAACCGCATCTACTCGAAGTCCGTCTACGTGATAATTTTCTATCCACATCAGAGCGCTTCCAATAAGGAAATTCTTTACTTCATTCTTTCCGTAGTCAAATATCTTTGTGCCCCAGTCAGGATGCTCTCCCTTTCTTGGGTCTGCATACTCATATGTAGCTGTGCCATCAAAATTGGCAAGTCCATGCGCATCCTTTGGGAAATGTGCCGGTACCCAGTCGAGTATTACTCCGATATTATTCTTGTGGCACTGGTCCACCAGATATGCAAAGTCCTCCGGTGTTCCATATCGTGATGTCGGCGCATAGTAACCTGTCACCTGATAGCCCCATGAGCCGTCAAACGGATACTCTGAAATTCCCATCAGCTCAATATGTGTATATCCCATGGTTTTAACGTATGACACAAGTGATTTTGCCAGATCTCTGTATGTATAAAAGCCCTCATCCTCTCTGCCCGGATGTCTCATCCATGAGCCCGGATGACACTCATATATAGCCATAGGTGAAGCATATACTTCTGACTCTGACATTGCAGCTCTTTTGTCCATCCACTCCCTGTCAGTCCATGTAAAATGGTCAATATCCGTGATTATTGAGGCTGTTCCCGGACGCAACTCTGCATAGTTGGCATATGGATCTGACTTGTACAGCTTATCTCCATGCTCTGTTACAATTATAAACTTGTACATCTGCCCCTTTGCAGCACCGGGAACAAAGAGCTCGTACACACCCATTGTCTCCGGCTCAACACGCTTCATTTCATGGCTGGTCTCATTCCAGTCATTGAACTCTCCAAACACATATACTTCCTTTGCGTGTGGTGCCCATACATCAAAGCACACTCCTTTTTTCCCATCCTGCTCAGCCAGATGCGCACCCATTTTCTTATATATATCATAGTGCGTTGCCTGACCAAACAAATAGCAGTCCATTGCTGTAAAATTACACATATATATACCCCCATCAGTATTTTTATTTTTCATAAGATACTATTCTTACAAACAATTACTATTTTTCTTTGAAATGATCCTCTCTGAGGACAATTCTGTCATCATCGGTATATCTCTTGGCAGTGAGTATACTTATTGCCTTCTTCAATCCACTGTGAGCCTCTCTGTCTATGGCCTCATCTATGATTTCCTTTACCTCTGTCAGAGTAGTGGCCTGGTCTATTCTCTCAATATTGCTGATTCTGTTGTGCAATGCCAGTATTGCCATCTCATCTATCTTGTATCCAAGCTCTGTCGAATATGACTTGGCAAATAATACCAGCTCATCATTGGTAAAAATAGGCACAGATATCTTTTCAGTAAATTTTGCGGCAAAGCCTTCATCCATAGATAACGCTCTTTTGATTCCCTTGGATGTGTCCTCTAGAATATAAAGAGTGCCTGTTATATCATGATCCATCAAAAATGACAATTGCACTGCGGTATTACGGTCAATATCTCCGGCTCTCTCTATTATCAGACATCCTCCGGCTATTTTACGCAGTATCTGCTGCGCATCCTTTTTATTAAGTGCCAAGGCATCTATCTTGCCAAGCTTTCCTGTTGACTGCTGTCTAACCTTTTGCAAAACCTTCACAAAGCTTGTGGCCAGCATTGTCTTACCACAGCCCTGCTCACCCTGTATTATAAGGTTACCGCTCGATGCATTACCTTTTTTATTAAGGTGGTCTATAATACCATTATAAGCCTTACAAATCTGATTTTCCATACCTTTTACAGGTATAAAATATGAAAATATTGCTCTTTGTTCATTTGTAAGCTCGTTAATATGTTTACTCTCAATCACTGTTTTGTCATCTTCTTCACTATCTAAATCCTCCGGTAATGAAAGATTAGGCATTTTCCTTGTTTTTGCCATCTCAAGCTTCTTTTCAATTCCCGGATTTTTTGCCGCCATTTTGGCTATTTCCTGCTCTATAAATGATGTTACATGTTCAAAATCTCTTGGTTTTTCCGGCTCTTGTTCCGGTTCTTCATCTGCCTCCTCATTCTTAAGCATATCATCTGTTATTTCCGGCATAAGCATTGTCGGCTGCGCAAGTATCTCAGCTTCCTCTGACTCCTCAGCCACTACGACATCCTCCGGCTCACCGTCAAACTCTTCCACAGCCTCTGGTATTTCAGACTGTGGTTCTTCCACAATCTCCTGTGTTTCAGGCTGTGGCTCTTCTACAATCTCCTGTGTTTCAGGCTGTGGCTCTTCCACGGTCTCCTGTGTTTCAGGCTGTGGCTCTTCTACAGATTTCTGTACAGGTTCCTGTACCTTAGGTATCTCAATGCCCTGCATATATTCATTCTCAAGCAGCTCCTTCGGTGTCGCTCCTGCATCCAGCTTAGGTATAACATCATTGAGTCGCTCCATGATATCCCCGGCCTCCTGAAGTGCTCTCGCCTTCGCAGATTCCAGCTTCTGCTGATTAGCTTCGTTTAATGCTGTTTCAGCAGCACGTTTTGTCTTTTCCCACTCATCCAGCACATCCTGTATAGACATCTGTCCTGTAATCTGGTGCTCAAGCTGGGTCTTTTCATTGATCACCATGGACATCTGTCCATCTGAGTCCTCACCCAGCAGCTCCTTAAAATTCATCCTGAGCGAACTGTCAATTTCCTCATCTGTTGCTATATGCTGCTCCTCGTCGGAAGGCTGTTCACTCTTTTTATCATCATCCTTGTCCTTCAGGAACTTGAGAAATGGAATTTCCTCAACTATTTTTTTAATATTATCCATGGTATCAGCAACTTCATTTTTGCCCTTGGCATCCATAATCTGCTTCATTCCCTTGGCAATCTCTTCCTGAAGATTCACGGTATTAAACTTTTCCTGATTTACTGTAATCTGCGGTATTTTCACATCATCGTGAACTATCTCACCGCCCTTTACCATTTCCATGGCTCCAATCTCAGTAAGCTCGTCTTCATCAGTCTCTGATTCCGGCTCCGCTTCTTTTTTATTCTCCATGGAAATGTTTTCCTTTTCAAGCTTGAACTGTCTGTATTTTTCTTCCTGAGTTTTTGTCAGTGGCTGATAAAGCATTTTCAGCTCTAAAGCACGCTCAACATACGGCCCATCTCCAAACCACAGTATAAGCTCATCACAGGCTTCAACGCATTTGTCCACTTTTCCTGCCTTGTGATAGAGATATGCGAGCTCATAAGCCCACTCCTCCGTATATTCTTCTTCTTTTAATTCCTCAAGAATAGCAATAAGCTCATCAAATGAAGCTCCCTGTCCCTTTTTGATGGCATATCTTAATACATACTTCATATCATCATGAGGTGCTATCTCAACAAACTCATCATAATACTCTGTAGCAGCATCATAATCACCCATCTTGATGGCGACCTCAGCCAGTCTGTATATGATCATCCTGCCGATTGGTGAACGATCATAGGCCATTAAAAGTATGTCCCTTGCATCCTGGTATCTTTCGGCCTTCTCGTATATTTCGCCGATTTTAACGAGTGTATTTACATTTTTAATTTTGTTCCAGTTTATGCTATCTGCAATCTCTGCTGCGCTCATATAGCCCTCCTCGGCGCTTAGGACTTTTATCTGATCCAGCTTGAGATTGTATTCGTATTTATCCACTTATTTCACCTACTCGTATTTAAGCTTATTATTTTTTGTATCTACACCTGTTGTCTTTGTATAATCCCTTGTGTCCTCAGGAAGATTCTTTTTCCTGAGTGCATAATTAACAACTCTTCTCACAATATAGTATATCACAGCAAAGGTTGGAACACCAAATAACATTCCAAGAAAACCAAACATTCCTCCGCCGATTAGTATGGCAAACATAACCCAGAAGGTCGAAAGACCGGTAGATGAGCCAAGTATCTTAGGTCCTATGATATTGCCATCCACCTGCTGCAGCACGACAATAAATATCAGAAGATAAAGCGCATGCCACGGACTCTGAATTACTACTATGAGTAACGATGGAATTGCACCGATAAACGGTCCGAATACCGGAATCACATTTGTGACACCGATAATCACTGCAACAAGCACCGATGATGGAATCCTTAAAATCAGACATCCGAAATATGCAATCACACCGATAATCAGTGAATCTATTATCTTACCGCTTATGAAACCTCCAAAAATCTCATTTGTCTTTCTGATCGTCTCAATGATGATATTGCCTGTCTTTGGCTTGCAGACAGCATATATTATCTTTTTACTCTGTCCTGCGAGAGTCTCCTTAATACTCATCACATAGACCATCACGATTATTCCGATAATAAAATTAAATAAGCCTCTGACTACCGAAATCACACCGGTTGTAATCTGTGCAACATATTTCTGTGCCTCAGGAATCAGCTTTTCTGTGGCATAATTCTCAATGTAGTCGGTTGCATTCTGTAAACCTGTGCTCGCGAGCTCAGCAATTTTGCTGTCCCCGAAATTGCCGTTCTTTATCATGTTGATGAATGCCGCAACATCATTTGGCAGTGTCTTCATAAGTCCCGATATACTTGCTATGACAGAAGGAACAATAGCCGCAATGAGGAGCGAAATAATCGCTACAAGAATAATAACCGAGCCTGTGATTGCAAGAGCTCTTGAAACCTTTCGCAGCTTGCTTTCGCTTTTCATTTTTTTGGAAAGAAGCTTTTTAAAGCATCTTTCCAGCCACAACATGACAGGATTCATCAGGTATGCAAGCACAAGTCCCATTATAATAGGCATTGCTGCCGCAAGCAGCTTGCTCCATATGCCTGCAAAGCCCTCAAATCTGTACAGTGCAAAGAAAAACAGTATACTGACTGCAAACGTGACAAATACCATGACACCTATTCTGATCAGATGTGGCCATTCCCCACGCCCCGGGTGCGAATTCTGCTTCGCACCCTTATCTGCATTTATCTCAATGTTTGATTTTTTACCAGCTTTTCCGGTTTCTTCCATCGGATTAGACTCTCCTTATTTACGGTTATAGTTGATGAGACATCCCTTTAATATTATCTCTCTTTCATCATCTGTGAGCTCACCCATCTTCAGTGTAAATGGCTTTAATTCACCATCCTTGACAACATATGCCTCAAACTCCGTCTTTGCATCCTCGATTTCCTTCCTGATTCCCGGAAGGAAGATATAGTCGAGGTTGTGGAACGGAAGCTCTCCCTCATCGATGATGAATGGAAGCATTCCCCAGTTAATAAGGTTTGAACGGTATCTCTTTGTGGCATACTCGTTTGCGATATTTGCCCAGCCTCCGAGTACCTTCTGGCAGCTGGCAGCCTGCTCTCTTGCTGAGCCGTCACCCGGCTTAACAGCAAAAATTGTGCTTCCGAAGCCCATATTCTCATGGCTTGCCTCAGGGAATTTTTTCTTTACTACTCCCATGATTTCAGCAACCTCAGGAACAGCCTTTCCTGCGCACTCACCACTCTCTATAGCCTTCTGGGCCTTCTGGATTTCCTTTGCTCTGCCTACATACTCAGGATCCTTTCTTGAAAGTGCGAACTCTGCAAGTCCAAGAGGGTTTGAACGATATGATGATGTCTCTCCTGAAGGAATGAGCTCATCTGTTGTAGTAACAGGATCATGAATCTCTGAAACCACCTTAAGGAGCATATTCTCAGGAAGCGCGCTCATTGTCGGCCAGTCCTTGATGTTTGGTCCGAACTGGATTTCAACTGAAGGATCTGCCACTCCGTGGCTGTCAAATACACGATTCTCATATATAGTCTTGTCAAAGAAATATTTTGGCTTTGTAAAGTTGACATCAATATCCGCTGCTGATGTAAGGAAGCCCTTGTTTGCTGCTGTTGCAGCGATTGAACGTGCATCCATGAGTGCCACTGAGCTGATCTGTCCGTTCTGTACCTTAGAACCCTCTCTGTTAGGGAAGTTTCTTGTTGAATGACGGATAGAGAATGCGTTGTTGGCAGGTGTATCTCCTGCACCAAAGCAAGGTCCGCAGAAAGCAGTCTTTACGATTGCACCTGTCTCAAGAAGCTTTGCTACAGCTCCGTTTTTCACAAGCTCCATGTATATTGGAGTAGATGCCGGGTAAACACTCAGTGTAAACTCGTCTGCTCCGATTGAATGTCCGTTTAATATGTCAGCCGCATCGCAGATATTCTCAAATCCACCGCCTGCACAGCCTGCGATGATTCCCTGGTCTACATACAGTTTTCCGTCTCTTACCTTACTCTTTAAATCAAGCTTCACCTTGCCGTCAAAGCTTACCTCAGCTCTCTTCTCACAGTCATCGAGAATATCCATGAGGTTTGCATTGAGCTCATCGATAGTGTAGGTATTGCTTGGGTGGAATGGCATAGCTATCATTGGGCGGATCTGGCTTAAATCAATCTCAATAAATCTGTCGTAGTAAGCCACCTCACCCGGATTAAGCTCCTTGTGATCCTCAGCCCTACCGTGAATCTCAAAGAATTCCTTAACCTGGTCATCTGTTCTCCAGATAGAAGAAAGACATGTAGTCTCTGTTGTCATAACATCGACACCTATACGAAAGTCAACGCTCAGATTAGACACACCCGGTCCTACAAACTCCATAACTTTGTTCTTTACGAAGCCGTTTCCGAATACCTCTCCGATAATTGCAAGTGCGACATCCTGTGGTCCAACGCCCTTGATTGGCTCTCCTGTCAGGTAAATACCTACTACCTCAGGCATATCAATATCATATGTCTGTTCGAGAAGCTGCTTAACAAGCTCAGGTCCACCCTCGCCGACTGCCATAGTACCAAGTGCACCATAGCGTGTATGTGAATCAGAACCAAGTATCATTTTTCCGCCGCCGGCAAGCATCTCTCGTGCAAACTGATGGATAACTGCCTGATGAGGTGGTACATAGATTCCGCCGTACTTCTTTGCACATGTGAGACCAAACATGTGGTCATCCTCATTGATTGTTCCACCAACTGCACAAAGGCTGTTGTGACAGTTTGTAAGTACATACGGGATAGGGAATTTCTCAAGTCCTGAAGCTCGTGCTGTCTGGATGATACCTACAAATGTGATATCATGCGATGTAAGCTTATCAAACTTAATCTGAAGCTTGTCCATATTGCCGGATGTATTGTGCTCCTTTAAAATACCGTAAGCAATTGTCTCCTGCTTAGCTGTCTGTTTGTCGATGTCCATGCCGGTCTTGCTTTTGACAGCTGCCTGAGCCTCTGGTCCATCAATTATTACTTCCTTACCTTTTAAAAGGTAAGCACCATTTTCATATAATTTCACTTATTCTACCTCCGTATGTGTATTTCAAAATTCTTTTATTTACTATTATATAATATTATAGGTAATTGTGGCAATAAATAAATCACCATCTACCTTAATTTCGAATTTTCCTCCCATTAAATGGGTCAGATTCTTTGCAATCGAAAGTCCAAGTCCACTTCCTTCAGTGGTTCTCGACCTCTCTCCCCTCACAAAACGCTCTGTCAGGTCCACATTTCCGTCGCTTACTATGTCAAGCTCGTTCTTTGACACATTCTTTATTGTAAAAACTGCCTTTGTATCTGCCTTTTCAAGCTCTACATATACTCTGGTATTTTCCAGTGCATATTTTGCGGCATTAGTATACAGATTTTCAATAGAGCGGTAAAGCTGACGCCCATCCGCATAGATAAATATCTGTTCTGATGGAATTTTTGTAACTATTGTCAGATTTCTCGACTCAAAGCGCTCATTGAATTCACCTCCGGTCTGGTATAAAAGCTCAACCAGATCAAGCTTTTGCATATTGAGCTTCACATTTCCCGAGGTAATCTTTGATGTCTCTACCAAATCCTCTGTAAGCTGCTTTAAGCGCTGTGACTTTTCCTCCAGCACATGTATATAGTATTTGGCATTTTCATTTTCCAGATTTTCCCTCTTAAGCAGGTCAACATAGTTGACTATTGATGTCAGAGGTGTCTTTATATCGTGTGATACGTTTGTTATTAAGTCTGCCTTTAATTTTTCATTCTTAAGACTCTCATTCACCGAGCTCATAAGACCCTGGCGTATATGGTTGACAGCCTCCGCCACCTTTTTCTGCTGCCCATGAAACTCATTGACATTGAGTGTAGTGTCAAGCGCTCCTTCCGAGATAGCTTCAAGTGCCTCCTGTATGCGCATTATCTCTTTGGTTTTTTGTGTGTGGATATCCTTTTTCTCAATAACTCTTTTCAAAAGCTCATAGCCCTTATACATCAGGCTGTGTGTGCAAAGTATATTGCCTTTTATCTTCCTTACAATGCTCTGGTATAAAATAATAAAAGCCAGATCAAACAAAAAAGTAAATGTGCCTGTCGTCATAATAAGTGATGCATAGTCAAAGTGCTGGTTTTTTACGCCTGAAATCACTTTTCCCATAAATACCATGAGCAGTGTAAATATCACTAGCATCACATCAGAGTATACCTTGTCAATCGGTAAATAGTATATTGTGTAATCATCCTCTGATTTTCTGCCGGCCACGTTTGCCATATATGCCAGGCTCACAAAGCTGCCTACCAGACCCGCAAGCGATATTAGTGCATATATATCAATATTTTCATGCGCATCGTGCCTGAATGCATAGCCTGTGGCAAACACTCCTGTCACCATAAGTATCATGCATAGCTGATGTAAAACTATGACCGCTACTTTTTTTCCTATCGTATACTGCTTCATTTGTTTTCCTCTATCTTATAGCCTACTCCCCAGACCACCTTCAGATAGCGTGGCTCCTTAGGATTTATCTCTATTTTTTCCCTGATATGTCTGATGTGCACTGCAACTGTATTGTCGGCGCCTATCGCCTCCTCGTTCCATATGCTCTCATATATTTCGTTTATGGAGTAGACCTTTCCCTTATTTTTAAGGAGTAAAAGCAGGATATTGTATTCAATCG
The DNA here is from genome assembly GCF_052118705.1 of Agathobacter sp. LCP21S3_B2. Lineage (NCBI taxonomy): Bacteria > Bacillati > Bacillota > Clostridia > Lachnospirales > Lachnospiraceae > Agathobacter > Agathobacter sp. LCP21S3_B2. The sequence goes on from NZ_JBQKGQ010000005.1 coordinate 178,118, forward strand.
GTGTGAGCTTTACCTCCTCGCCATCCACAGTCACCTTTTTTAAATCATCATTTACCAAAAGACCTCCGGCTTCATAAACCTTGTCTCCGGCTGCATCATTACTTGACAGAGTGGTATATCTGCGAAGCTGTGACTTTACCCTTGCCACAAGCTCAAGCGGATTAAAAGGCTTTGTGACATAATCATCAGCTCCCACATTGAGTCCGAGAATCTTGTCAGCATCCTCTGTCTTTGCCGATAGAATGATTATCGGCACCCTGCTTTCCTTTCGTATCTGCAAAGTGGCTCTTATTCCATCGAGCTTTGGCATCATGACATCTATTATCATGAGGTCTATTTTTTTATTCTTCATAATTTCAACTGCCTGTATGCCGTCGTAAGCCTTCTCCACGTCGTAGCCCTCCTGCATCAGGTAAATCTCAATTGCCTCAACTATTTCCTTGTCGTCATCACAAACTAATATTGTCATATTATCCTCCTTCTATGAATTTTGATTAGAAACCTTCTCCTGCCGTTAGTCAGCTATATTTTATCAGATTATCCACTTTGTTTTTCTTAAAATCTGCTTAATATTACCCACTTTTAAATATAAGCCAAAAAGCAGCCGTTCTATTTTGAACTGCTGCTTTATAATTTTAATCAGATTTGCTAATTATTTCTATTGCCGGTGATGCTCTGCCACATCTTATGTATTCCGTCTGTGAGCTCCTTGCCCTCCTTTGTGTTGATGACAGGTGGCTTTCCGGCCCGACCGGCAGATGATGTCCTGTAATCCTCCGGCGAAGAGACCTCCGTATCCGATTTTGATGTTTCTTTATTATTGCTTTCGGAATTAGCTGCTGAGTCCATTGTATTGTCTACAATCTTCACATCACCTACTACTCCGTCTCCCAAATCGCCATCATACACTCCGTCTCCATCAAGCATTCCACGCTTTCTGAAATAATCCATATTTACCTTAATTGCAGTCTGACGATTAGCATATATTGACTTTTCTTCGTTGTCAATAGTACGCTCCTCTGCAGGCTTACCTGCATTTTTCTGACGTTCTATCTCCTTATTTCTGTCATCGATAATCTTAAGATACTTCTCCGTATCGGACAAATCCTGAAGCTGTCCCTTGAGCTCATACTGGTTAGTTTTAACTATCTTCTCCTGCTCTGCAATCCTATCCTTCATATTCTTGCACAGCTTTTCAAGTGACTCGTTGGTATCATTGATGATATCACGCACTCTTGAAAGCGCCTCATCCGTATAGATAACCGATGCTGCATACACATCCTCAGCCTTTCTGCTTGCATCCCAGACTATCTTATCCCCCTTCTTTCTGAACTCTCTCTCTGCGTGATTGCGACTCTGCTCAGTAAGCTCATACTCATCCTGCATTGCATATATACACTTATTCAGCTCAGCAAGTAAATCTATCATTTGCTGCTTGTTTATGATCACCCTGCTCGGCTCCGGCTTATACGGCTCTGCCTTTGAGAGCATGATATGAATTTCTCTTAGTACCTTTTCTGTTTTATCGTTCGCATTCATTTTCTATTTCCTCGGATTTAGATTAACAGTAACTATTCAGAACCACTGAGAACAAAAAAGCTGATGTGTCATGCTAGCATGTAAGCAGCAGATTTTCTTGTTCTCAAGGTGGCTCGAATAGAGCCACCCCCACATATATGAGCAAAATTAGTTGCGTAGCAACGAGAAAGCACGAGTATCGTGCGTTTTTGCGAATGTATGTGGGGCGGTTCTGAATACTCACCACTTACCCATATTTTATATGAAAATCCGCTTCTCGTAAATAGCCAAATGAATAATAATGATATGAGGGTCAAAAGGTATTCTGCCCCTCATTTATAATTAAATCAATCCCGCTGCCGCATTTCTCAGTTCGTCTGCCGCATGCTTTATCTCGGCAGCCTGCTCTTCGCTCACATTTCCGGGCTTTATCCTTGAAATAAGCTTCTTCACATATGAAAGTGACGATTTCACACTCTTTTTCTGTACGCTGTCCATAGCCTTTCTTTTTTCCTTGTCAGACATGACATTTTCCACCTGTCGCACAAGCGTATCAGCCTCACTTCTTGCATCAATATAAGCCTTTCTCTGTCCGTCTGTTGCCTCATACTCCTGTGCCTCGCGGATTGCCTGCTCAATCTCAGAATCAGACAAATTTGAGCTTGCGGTAATCGTAATCTCCTGATGCTTTCCTGTGCCCAGGTCCTTTGCAGAAACCTGCACAATGCCGTTTGCATCTATATCAAACGTCACCTCTATCTGCGGCACACCTGCCGGAGCCGGCTTGATGCCCTTTAACCTGAAGTTTCCAATCAGCTTATTGTCCCTTGCAAACTGCCTCTCACCCTGCAGTACCTTTATATCCACAGAGGTCTGGAAGCTTCCTGCAGTTGTAAAAATCTGGCTGTATCTCGTAGGAATAGTCGTATTTCTGTCAATAATTTTGGTTGAGACACCACCAACTGTCTCAATTCCGAGTGAAAGCGGTGTGACATCCATCAGTATAATCTCTGCCGCACTGCTGCCTGCGACAATTGCTCCACCGAGCTTGCCACCCTGTACTGCTGCACCGAGTGCCACGCACTCGTCAGGATTCAGGTTGTGTGAAGGCTCTTTTCCTGTAATTCTTCTGACCTCCTCAACAACAGCCGGCACACGTGTCGAGCCTCCTACCAACAGCACCATTCCAAGCTCTGCTGCAGAAATCCCCGCATCTGAAAGTGCCTGATTTACCGGAATGGCCGTTCTCTCCACCAGATCCTTTGTTATCTCATTAAACTCAGCCCTTGTGAGGTTCATCTCCATGTGAACCGGCTGTCCCTTTACAGTGGTGATAAATGGCAGGTTGATAGTGGTTGAGGATGAGGATGAAAGCACCTTTTTTGCCTTCTCAGCCTCCTCCCTGACACGCTGCATAGCAGTATTATCCTTTCTCAGATCCACATTCTGCTGTCTGTAAAACTCTGTGACAAGATAATTCGTGATTCTCTCATCAAAATCATCTCCACCCAGATGATTATCACCGGCTGTGGCAAGCACCTCTATCAGATTGTCCCCTATTTCGATAACAGACACATCGAAGGTTCCTCCTCCGAGGTCATAGACAAGAATTTTCTGCTGCTGTCCGTGGTCCAGTCCGTATGCGAGTGCCGCAGATGTTGGCTCATTTATGATTCGAAGCACATTAAGCCCCGCAATCCTTCCTGCATCCTTAGTTGCCTGCCTCTGCGCATCCGAAAAATATGCAGGAACTGTGATTACAGCGTCTGTCACTGCCTCACCAATATAGTCCTCTGCATCCTTTTTCAGCTTTCTGAGAATCATAGAAGAAATCTCAGGAGCTGAATACAGCTTTCCGTCCACTTTTGCCCTGAAATCGCTTCCCATCTGTCTCTTTATTGAGAAAAATGTCCTGTCCACATTGACTGCTGCCTGCCTCTTTGCAGCCTCGCCAACCAGTCGCTCTCCATTTTTTGTAAAAGCCACTACAGACGGAGTTGTTCTCTGACCTTCGCTGTTAGTTATGACTACCGGCTGATTGTTCTCCAATACAGCCACACAGCTGTTTGTTGTTCCTAAATCTATACCTATAACCTTGCCCATGATTTTCCTCACTGTTTTTTATATTTAAGTCTCATAAATAATTGATTTTTTTGACTTACTATTTCATCCTAATACTACTTTAAGCTTGGAAAATTCACTCGTCAAGGCATGAGGCTGTTATTTCAGAGAATGTTTATACTTTTAATTTTTAATACACAACATAACAACAAAGGCACCGCCGAAGCAGTGCCTTTGTTGATTAGTTTATAGGTTGGATTAAATGATAATTTAGGATTGCTTATTCACTTACTTTCTTTTTGAGTAATCCGAGTAATCCACATGCAATGAAAGATCCGATTACCAATGCAACAAGATACATTAACGGATTTCCGATTGTAGGAACTACAAAGATTCCTCCGTGAGGTGCCATGAGTGTACATCCAAATGCCATTGAAAGTCCACCTGCCACTGCTGAACCGACTACACATGCCGGAAGGACATGAAGCGGATCAGATGCTGCGAATGGGATTGCACCCTCTGTGATAAATGATAATCCCATGATAAAGTTTGTAGGTCCTGCCTTTCTCTCCTCTGCTGTGAACTTGTTCTTGAATAAGATTGTTGCAAGAGCGATTGCGAGTGGTGGAACCATACCGCCAATCATAACTGCTGCCATGATATTGTAGTTTCCGGCAGCGATTGAATCTATACCAAATACATAAGCGGCTTTGTTTACAGGGCCACCCATATCTACCGACATCATTCCTCCGAGAAGTACTCCGAGCACTACTGCGCTTGCACCGTTAAGTCCATTAAGACCATTGTTGATAGCTGTATTTAAAGCTCCGATTGGAGGCTCAACTACAAACTGCATTATAACGCCTACCAGGAATATACCAAGCAGCGGATAAAGCAGAACCGGCTTCATACCATCAAGACTCTCCGGAAGTTTAGAAAATACCTTCTTTAAGAGGAGCACAATATATCCTGCAACGAAACCTGCTACAAGTGCTCCAAGGAAGCCTGATGTACCGTTTGCTGCGATTGAACCGCCTACAAAACCAACTGCAAGACCCGGACGGTCAGCAATACTCATGGCGATAAAGCCTGCAAGAATTGGAAGCATAAATCCAAATGCTGTTCCACCAATTCCCTTAAACAGCGCTGCGGCCTGCGTAATAGTACCGAAATTTGCTCTCTGCTCAGCCGGCAGTGAATTAAGGTCAACACTGAATCCATCTATAAGGAATGCGATTGCGATAAGGATACCACCACCAACTACGAATGGAAGCATATGTGAAACACCATTCATCAGGTGCTTGTAAATCTGATGTCCAATGCTCTCTTTTCCACCAACTGATGAATGTGAAGCCTCCTTTTTACCTGATGCCTTAAATACAGGAGCATCACCGGAAGCAATTCTCTTTATGAGCTCTTCTGCCTTATTGATTCCGTCAGAAACCTGACACTCAATAACCTTCTTTCCGTCAAAGCGGTCTGTAGGTACATTTGTATCACAGGCAACTATAACACCTGCAGCCTTTGCGATTTCATCATCTGTGAGCACATTTTTGGCTCCGCCTGAGCCTCTTGTCTCAACCTTTATCTGATATCCAAGCTCCTTGGCCTTTTTCTCGATAGCCTCAGCAGCCATATAAGTATGGGCAATTCCTGTTGGACAGGCTGTAACTGCAACGATAAATACATCGTCCTTCTTCACCTCAACAGACTCTTTCGCCTTTGCCTCTTTGGCAGCCTCTTTCTCATCCTTTGCTTTTTCAGCACTATCGATGATATTTAAAAACTCATCAACTGAACCGGCATTGATAAGAGAATTTGTAAACTGCTCGTCCATCAGCATAACAGAGAGCTTGCTAAGCACCTGAAGATGCACATTATCCTCTGTGTTTGGTGCAGCGATAAGGAAAATAATCTTTGCAGGTGTACCATCGAGTGATTCAAAGTCAACCCCATCCTTTACAACCATTGCCGCAAGACCTGCTTTAGTAACAGCATCAGACTTACAATGAGGAATTGCTATACCCATTCCAATTCCTGTTGTGCCTTCCTCCTCTCTTGCAAAAACACCCTTGCGATACTTTTCCACATCGGCTATTTTGCCACTTTTTGCCATCAAATCAATACACTGATTCAATGCTTCGGTTTTTCCGGCAGGCGTACCATTCAAATTGATACTCTCAGCTGCCAATAAATCCCTAATTGTCATACATCATTCCTCCTAATAGAATGTATTAATTATTTATATCAACCTTTTTGATACCGTTTGTTTAATTGGAAGCACTGTCCCATTTATCAATAAGTGCTTCAACCTCAGGCTTTGTAGCAAGCTCCTCAGAAAATGCACTTGCACTTCCTGTACATACTCCATAAATAAATGCCTGCTTATAATCATTTGATTTGAGGTATCCGTATACAAATCCGGCTACCATCGAATCACCTGCACCTACAGAGTTTTTGAGCTTTCCTATAGGAGCCTGTGCCTTAAATTCCTGTCCGTTCTCAGTAACAAGCACCGCTCCGTCACCTGCCATAGAAACAAGCACGTTTCTTGCGCCCTGTTCCTGAAGCTTCTTTGCATATTTTATCACATTGTCCTTGTCTGTAATCTCAACCCCGAATATCTCACCGAGCTCATGATTGTTTGGCTTGATGAGGAATGGCTTATATGCAAGCACATTTGTGAGCAGATTTCTTGTCGCATCAACCACAATATTTATTCCACGGCCATCAAGATGCTTCATGATATCCATATACATTGATGAAGGCATCACATCAGGAATACTTCCTGCGAGCACAAGCACATCAGACTCCTTTAAACAGTCTAGCTTCTCATAGAGTTTTTTAATGTTCTCCTCAGTGATTACCGGTCCCTGACCATTAATCTCGGATTCCTCATTTGAGCGAAGCTTCACGTTGATACGTGAAATACCATCCTCCACCTCTATAAAATCAGTATCAACACCTTTTTTTTCTAGAAGTCTTTTAATTTCATTTCCTGTAAAACCCGCTGTAAAACCAAGTGAAGTATTGCTCATTCCAAGATTCTTAAGAACCATGGAAACATTGATGCCCTTACCACCTGCAAAAATCTTCTCTCCAGTCGTTCTATTGACTACTCCTGTCTTAAAATCTGTTACATCAACTATATAATCTAATGATGGATTAAAAGTAACTGTATAAATCATGTTAGACCTCCTTAATATTTTTATATTTCTTATAGTTGTCATTGATTAGTGCATTTGTAATAATTACAGCATCTTCAAAATCTGCAAACTTGATACTTGATACCTGTGAAAACTTACTGTCATCCGCAAGAATGTATTTCTCCTTGCTATTCTCCATGGATTTCTTTTTAACCATGGCCTCCTTTATCTCCGGAGTCGTAAATCCATTCTTCACAGTAATTCCGTTGGTTCCCCAGAAGCCCTTCGTAAAATTATATTTATCGAGCGTCACAACGGCCTCATCTCCGACAATAGCCTCAGTAGTAGACTTGAACTCTCCACCCAGAATATATACTGTATATCCCCTATTGGAAATTCTCTTGGCATTAGTCAGAGAGTTTGTCACAAAAACCACATTCTTTGCAGTAATATAATCAATCATGACTGCCGTTGTAGTACCGGCATCTATATAAACAAAATCATTATCCACAATAAGTGATGCCGCATATCTGGCAATCTGTTCCTTTTCGCTGCGATTCTGCTTAATCCTGTTGATAACCTTCTCATCCTGAGTATGGATATTAGTGTTATTTGCAATCGCACCACCATGTACCTTGGTGAGATAACCCTTCTTGTCCATTGCAACCAGATCACGTCTGATTGTTGACTCGGATGTATCAAGCTCATCCATAAGCTGCTGAACAGTCACACTTCCCATCGAATCTAATATATCGAGTATTTTTTTGCATCTATCTTCCGCCAGCATCTAATCACCCCCGTTTATCAAATTATTCAAAGACTTATTATATAAGCCATTTATTTAATGCTCATTTTCAAATTACTGTATTAAACATTTCTGTTTGTGATTCCTTATCTTGTCCAAATTCAGCTCTCATTTTTGTCCGGCAACTGCTCATTTCATTGCCACAATTAAGATTACATTTCCGGGGCTTTCTGCCCCGGATTTA